>MHGP01000078.1:4460-18433 GCA_001805615.1 Omnitrophica WOR_2 bacterium RIFCSPHIGHO2_02_FULL_48_11 | reverse complement strand
CTCAATCACCCTATCCCGACGCTCAAAGTCGGCTCTTTAGGCACCCACAATGCGCTTGGTTTGGCTAAGGCCAAAAAAGCGCGGTTTTTGTTGGCCTCCACGTCAGAAATTTACGGTGACCCGCTGGTCCACCCGCAAAAAGAAACGTACTGGGGGAATGTCAATTCCGTCGGCCCCCGCGGCTGTTATGACGAAGCCAAACGTTTTGCAGAAGCGATCACGATGGCTTATCACCGTTTTCATAAAATGGACACAAAGATCGTGCGGATTTTTAATACTTACGGCCCGCGGATGCGGATCCAGGACGGGCGGGTCGTGCCCAATTTTATTTATCAAATGCTGCATGGCCAGCCGCTCACGGTTTATGGAACAGGCAAGCAGACGCGGTCGTTTTGTTATTATTCCGACTTGGTGGAGGGCATCGTGCGTTTGTTATTTTCCAATCTTAATACGCCGGTCAATATCGGGAACCCACGGGAGTTCACGATCTTAGAATTTGCAAAATTGGTGATCAAGTTATCCGGGACCAAGAGCAAGATCGTCTATAAGCCTTTGCCGCAGGATGACCCCAAACAGCGCCGGCCGGATATCACGCTTGCCAAGAAATATCTCAAGTGGTCCCCCAAAATTAAATTAGAGGACGGATTAAAGGAAACCATCCAATGGTTCGAGGTCGTCCCTCAATAAGGCGAGCCTCGTCATTTTCCTCTATGAGGAAATGCTAGAAAAACGACGGGAAAATTCTGATGAGCAAACCTGCTGTGGCTGCGGAAACGATCAGTAAAGAAGACATTATCAGCTTTGAAAAGGAAATCGCGGATATCTTTGCGACCGGAGCGATTCGTGCCCCCGTGCATCTGCGCGCCGGACGGGAAGACCAGCTGATCCGTATTTTTCGCGAAAACGAGATCGGACCGGACGATTATGTCTTCGGCTATTGGGATTCGCATGAATTGGCGCTCCTAAAGGGCGTGCCGCGGGAAGTTTTAAAACAGGCGATCGTCGAAGGGAAAAGCATTTCACTCTGCTTCCCGGAACACAAAGTGCTCTGCTCCGGGATCGTCGGGAGTTTGATGGGCGTGGGGGTGGGGACAGCCTGGGCGCTTAAGAATCAGCACAAAAAAGGCAAAGCTTATGTTTTCTGCGGGGATATGTCGGCGGAGACGGGGATTTTCCATGAGGCGGTCAAATATGCGGTCAATTTTGATCTGCCGGTTATTTTTATTGTGTGCGACAACGGTGTCAGTGTCATGACCAACACTCGCGAGGTGTGGGGCTGTCAGGAACCGTGGTTTAAGAATACCAAATACGCGCGAAAAATCATTTATTTTACTTATCAGAATAGTTACCCGCATTCAGGGCTGGGGAAACTGATCAAATTCTAAATATGAAATACTTCGACGAACTTAAACGGACCATGGAATGGATCGCCCAGCAGCCGAAGACCATTTTCGTCGGGCAGACGGTGGCGGGCCCCGGAACATTTATGTTCCAAACCCTGCGCGATGTCTCCAAAGACAAAACGCTGGAGATGCCGATCAACGAAAGCTTTCAGATGCAATTTACGATCGGCATGGCCCTGGCCGGATATATTCCGATCTCCGTTTATCCGCGGCAGAACTTTTTACTTTTAGCGACGGGCGATATGTGCAACATGCTGGATAAGATCCCGGCGATCAGTTCCAATACACTGCTTCCCAAAATTTTAATTCGGGTGGCGACCGGGCCGGACGCGCCGGTGCATCCGGGGCATCAGCACGTCGGCAATTATGCCGAGGCCTTTCGGAAATTGTTCCATTGGATCGAAGTGGTGGAATTGAACGATCCGGAAGAGATCTTCCCGGCCTACAAGCACGCCCTGGAACGCAAGGATAACAAGGCAACGCTGCTCATTGAACATGGGAATTTTTATAATTTGAAATGATTAGGTCACCAAGTCACAGCGTCACCATGTCACCAGTAGTTAAAAAGTTTTTACTAGTGACTTTGTGACCTGGTGACTTTATAACCTTACAAGATAGCCTTAATGAACAAATCTTCTAAAATTTTAATCGTCGGACACGCGGATGTTATTGAAAAATCACTCACTCAATATTTTCGTGGCAATGGTTTTTCGAATATTTTTTCGAGTTCGGAGATCGCGTTAAATCCGACGATCCAAAATTCGGTTTATGAGTTCTTTCAAAAGCAGCGCCCGGAATATGTTTTCTTAGGATCGACCCGTTCCGGCGGGATCGAGGCGAACCAGCAATATTCGGCGGAATTCCTGTATCATAATTCGGAAAGCCAGAATAATGTTATTCACGCGGCCTATAAATTTGAGGCCAAAAAGCTTTTATATTTTGCCGCTTCCTGCGTGTATCCTAAAGAAACACCGCAGCCGATCAAAGAGGAATATTTATTGAGCGGCCCGCTGGAAGCGACGAGCCAGCCGTATTCGGTCGCTAAGATTTCCGGGATCCATTTGTGCCAGGCGTACCGTAAACAATATGGTTTCAATGCCGTGGCGGTCGTGCCGGCGACGATTTACGGACCGGACAGCGATACGGATTTGGGAAAAGCGCATGTCATGGGCGCGCTTATCGCGAAATTTCATAACGCTCTCCTGCGTAATGAAAAGGAAGTGGTTGTCTGGGGAAGCGGTCAGGCGCGGCGGGAATTTTTGTTCGCTGAGGATTTTGTGCAAGCGTGCCTTTTTTTGATGGAGCATTATGCTGAGGCGCAGATGTTGAACGTCGGGTACGGCGCGGATGTGTCGATCGCGGAATTGGCGGAGATGATCAAGAAAGTCATGGGTTTTAAAGGCGGTATCACCTTTGACAGAACAAAACCCGACGGTGCGATGGCGAAATTATTGGATAGTTCGCGGATAACACGGTTGGGGTGGAAGCCAAAGGTGAAGTTGGAAGAAGGAATTGGAAAAACGTATGAATGGTATAAGAAAATAAGTCAAAAATAAAAACTCAAAAGTAAAAGGTGAGGTGTCGCTTCGCGACCCAACAATTTTGACTTTTGAGCTTTGAGTCTTAAGTTGAGAAAGGATTTTTATGAAAATTTTAGTCACCGGCGCGGCCGGATATATCGGTGCGGTATTAACGCCGACGCTGTTGAAGGCCGGACATAAGGTCGTGGCTCTGGATAATTTTATGTATAACCAGGTATCGCTGTTGGATTGCTGTCATGATGAAAATTTGACCATTGTGCGCGGCGATACCCGGGACAAAGCACTGCTGCAGCGGCTCATGAAGGATACGGATGCGATCTTTCCTCTGGCCTGTTTGACCGGCGCTCCTTTGTGCGCGCAGGATCCAGTCGGCGCCCAGACGATCCTTTTTGACGCTATCCAGATGATTTTGGATCTGCGCAGCAAAAGCCAGATGGTGATCTTTCCGACCACGAACAGTGGTTATGGCGTAGGAGAGAAGGGAAAATTTTGCACGGAAGAAACACCTCTGCGCCCGATTTCGCTGTACGGCAAATTGAAGGTCCAGGCGGAAGAGGCGATCTTGGGGACAGGGAACAGTATCACTTTGCGCCTGGCGACCGCTTTTGGGGTGAGCCCGCGGATGCGGCTGGATCTTTTGGTCAATGATTTTACGTATCGTGCGGTGTACGATAAGTTTATTGTCCTTTTTGAGGCGCATTTTAAGCGCAATTATATTCATGTGCGGGATATTTCCAAGGCCTTTGTCCACAGCCTCAATAATTTTGACAAGATGAAGAACGAACCCTATAATGTAGGCCTAAGTGACGCCAATTTAAGCAAGTTAGAGCTCTGTCAGGAGATCAAAAAGTACGTTCCGGATTTTTATTTTGTCGAAGCCACGATCGGCGAAGACCCGGACAAACGGGATTATATCGTCAGCAATGCCAAAATTGAAAAGACCGGTTTCAAACCCGACGTGTCTCTTCCCAAAGGGATTCAAGAATTGATCAAAGGGTATAAAGTTGTTAAACGAAATCAGTATGCCAATATTTAAAAGGTCACAAAGTCACCAAGACACCAGGTCACCCGTAGTTTTTGCTGGTGACGTGGTGACATTGTGACGGGTGACATTAGATTATGAAATCACTCGATATTTTATTCATCCATCCCAACGCCGCCAAGAAAATCTACCAGGATTTGAGCAAGGATTTTTCCGCGATCGAACCCCCCATCTGGGCGGGGATGCTGGCCTCGCACTGCCTGAGGCATGGTTTTGGCGCGGAAATTTTAGATTGCGAAGCTTTACACCTCGACGAAGAACAATCTGCCAAGCAGATCGGCGAATATAATCCGTCGGTGGCCTGTTTTGTCGTTTATGGGCAGCAGCCGTCGGCCAGTTCGCAAAATATGGACGGTGCCGTGGCGGTCGCGGAATTGGTCAAGGCGCAGTACCCACAGATCAATATTCTTTTTGTGGGAGGGCATATCAGCGCGCTTTCACGCGAGGTCCTGGAGCGGCATCCGTGTATTGATATGGTCTGCCAGAACGAAGGCGTCTATACCATTTCCAATCTTTTGCGGACAAATTTGAAAGACAAATTAGGACAAGTGAACGGTTTGGGATGGCGGGACAACGGCCGTATCGTGCTGAATCCGCCGTCGCCGATCGTCGATAAAAAAGATCTTCCGGCGGAAATGCCGGGTATTGCCTGGGATAAATTGCCCATGAAGAATTACAGTACCGCCCTCTGGCATGCGCTGCCGAACAATTCCGAACGCCAGCCGTTCGCCGCGCTTTATACGAGTCTGGGCTGTCCCATGAAATGTTCTTTTTGCATGATCAATATCATCAATCGTCAGGAGAATGAATATTCCGACGGCAGCGCGGTCTTCCGCTATTGGGATCCGGAATTTATTATCAAGGAATTCGATTATTTCGCCAAAAGGGGCATTAAAAATATCAAGATCGCCGACGAACTTTTTGTGCTCAATGCCAATCATTTCATGAGGCTGTGCGAGTTGATCATTGCGCGCGGTTACAAATTCAATATCTGGTGTTATTCCCGGATCGACACCGTGAAGGAAAATTATCTGGAGACGTTGAAGAAAGCCGGCGTGAATTATCTGGCGCTGGGGATCGAAAGCGGCAACACCAAGGTGCGCAAAGACGTCACCAAAGGCCGCTTTGAAGATGTGGATATCCGCGATGTCGTCAAGAAGATCCGTAACCACGGCATCAATGTTGCGGCGAATTATATCTTTGGCCTGCCGGAAGATAACATAGAGACGATGCAGACGACATTGGATCTGGCCATGGAGATGAACACCGAGATGGCCAATTTTTATTCAGCGATGGCCTATCCGGGCAGCCCGCTGCATGGCATCGCCAGGAAGGAAGGTTGGAAACTGCCGGAAACTTATGCCGGATTTTCGCAGCATTCCTATTATACCCAGCCGCTTCCGACCAAATATTTGTCCGCCGATCAGGTGTTGGCGTTCCGCGATGACGCCTGGATGAAATACCATACCAATCCGCGTTTTTTAAATCTTTTAAAAGAAAAATTCGGCCAGACGGCCGTTGATGAGACCCTCAAGTCGACCAAGATCAAACTCCGTAGAAAAATTCTCGAAGAGAAAGCTGTAACCAAATGATCATCAGTCGAACCCCTTTCCGTATCTCTTTTTTCGGCGGCGGGACAGATTATCCCGGCTGGTTTCAGGGCCAAGGCCATAAAGGCGCGGTTCTGGCGACGACGATCGACAAGTATTGTTATATTTCCTGCCGGTATCTGCCCCCGTTTTTTGAACATCGTTCGCGCATCATTTATTCCAAAATGGAGCATGTGCATAACATCGATGAGATCAACCATCCGGCGGTGCGCGAAGTCCTGCGGTTTATGAAGGTCGAAGAGGGGATTGAGATCCACCACGACGGCGATTTGCCGGCGCGCACCGGGCTGGGTTCCAGTTCGTCGTTCACCGTCGGGCTGTTACACAGTTTGTATGCGATGAAAGGCATTATGCCGACCAAAGAGCGCCTCGCTAAGGAAGCGATCCATATCGAGCAGGACATGTGCAAAGAAAATGTCGGCTGCCAGGACCAGATGCTGGCGTCGTTCGGCGGGTTTAACTACATCGAATTCGGCGGCAGTCAGCATTTGAGCGTGCGGAAGTTAACGATTCCCGAGGAGAAATTAAGATTTTTGCAGCAGCATATGATGCTGTACTTCACCGGATTCTCGCGCACCGCCTCGGAAGTGGCGGCCCAGCAGGTTCAAAACATCCCCAGCAAAACCAAAGAGCTGCAGATCATGCATGACATGGTCTCGGAAGCGCTCAGCATCCTCAATACCGACCGGATCATGGATTTTGGAAAGTTACTCAATGATAGCTGGAAATTGAAACGCAGCCTCTCCGGAAAGATTTCGACCCCGCACATCGACGAGATTTATGAAACGGCCATTGCGGCGGGTGCTATCGGCGGAAAACTTTTGGGCGCGGGCGGCGGCGGATTTGCCCTGATTTTTGCCGCTCCCGAAGTGCAGCCCAAGATCAAAGAAAAATTGAGCAAGCTCTTGCTGGTCCCGTTTAAATTTGAATCCCTGGGCAGTCAGATCATTTTTTATCAACCGAACAGCGGGCGGGTTGATTAGGTAAAATTAGATTATCAGAGTATCAGAATATTAGATGGAGATTGCAGAGATCAGATTTCTCAATGGGTCTCTGGTCATCTGAGGTTCTGAATTCTCCCTCTGATTGATCTGCTATTCTGATACTCCATTGAACATTTCACTCAATAAAATTGATATTGCGATTCTTTGCGGCGGGCTGGGGAAACGGCTGCGTCCGGTGATCGGTGAATCGCAGAAGGTCATGGCCGAGGTCAATGACGAGCCGTTCTTGAACATTCTTTTGAAAAATATCGTACGCCAGGGCGGCCGGCGGGTGATCCTTTTGACCGGGTACAAAGCCGAGCTGGTCGAAGAATATTATCGCAAAAATGATTTTGGTTTAAAGATCGAGTTGTCGCGAGAAAAAGAGCCTTTGGGAACGGGCGGCGCGCTTAAGAACGCGCAGTCTTTGATCAAGAGCGATCCTTTTATGATGATGAACGGCGATTCGTTCTGTCCGATGGATTACGCGAAGCTGCTGGAATTTTATAATAAGAAGCAGGCCCGGGCGGTCATCGCGATCAAAAAGCTGAAAGAGAGCCAGGATTTTGGCGTCATTTCTATTAATGCCCAGAACGAGATCACCAGTTTTCAGGAAAAGGTGCAAAAGCAGGAAGCTTATACCAATGCCGGAGTATACGGTTTTAGCCAGGAGATATTTTCTCTTATGCCGGCTCAGCCGAAATTCTCGATAGAACAAAATTTTTTTCCAAAGCTGGTCGGAAAAAAAATCTTTGGGTTTAAAGTGCAAAAGGGTTTTATCGATGTGGGGATCCCGGAACGTTACCGGCAGGCGCAAAAAATTTTAAGAAATAAATAGGGAAAAATATGCCGCAAAAACAGCTTACGATCGAAGCTAAGACAAAATTTAAAGTCCCGTTCGGGACCGTTTCCATCACGCCGGAAGCCCGGGTGTTGATCGATCAGGCTTTTGAAACCAAAATGGTCACTCGCGGCAAGTGCGTGCAGGAGTTCGAAGAAAAGTTCGCTAAACTTTTCGGAACAAAATATGCCGTGGCGGTCAGCAGCGGCACAGACGCGGACGCGCTGGCCTGCGCGGTGCTTTATGATTACGGCGCCAAGCGCGGGGATGAGATCATCGTACCGGCTTTGACCTTTGTGGCGACGGGGAACGCGGTCCTGCAGGCGGGATTCATGCCGGTCTTTGTCGATGTTAAACGCGAAACGCTGAACATCGATCCGGATAAAATTGAAGCCGCTATCACGCCGCGCACGCGGGCGATCATGCCGGTACACCTGATGGGAAAACCTGCCGAGATGGATAAGATCATGGCGATCGCTAAAAAACATAAGCTTTATGTCATCGAAGATGCGGCTGAGGCGCACGGTGCGGAATATAAAGGAAAACTCATCGGAACGATCGGCCACATGGCCGCGTTCAGTCTCTATGCGGCGCATATCGTGACAACGATCGAAGGCGGGATTGTGATCACCGATGATAAAGCGATGGCCGAGGCCCTGCAGTCGCTGCGCAATCACGGGATCGTCGGAAAATTTGAATTCCGGCGGATCGGTTTCTCGGCGAAGATGAACGAGATCGAGGCAGCGGTCGGCATCGGCAATATTAAGATTTTTAAGCAGATCCTGGATAAGCGTCGGCGTAACCTGCTGTATCTCATCGACAAATTTAAGAAGTTTGACAAATATTTGATCACCATCCAGGAAGAGGCAGGCGAAAAGATCGGCCCGCATGCGTTTTCGATCATCGTGCGGGAGAGGACAGGTTTTACTAAGGATGAATTTGTGGCTTTTATTGAGAGCCAGGGAGTTGATTCCCGCAATCTTTTTTATTCGATCCCTACCCAATGCTCCAGCTACGCTTTCCTCGGGAAAAAGCTGGGTGATTTTCCGGAGGCGGAATATTGCAGCGATTACGGTACGCATATCGGCGTGCATCAGGACTTAGAGTTGGACCAGCTGGACCATGTCGTCAGCGTCGTTGAGAAATTTTTAAAAAATAAAGGATTGAAATAACAAAGGAGCGGCCATGATAAAAATACGGGAAATCGAAAAAAACATAGCCAGCTTGCCACCTAAAAAACTTGCTGAATTCCGACGTTGGTATGAGCGGTTCGACGCGGCGCGCTGGGATAAACAATTTGAAAATGATGTCATCACCGGGAAGCTGGATCGCGTAGCAGAAAAAGCGATGGAGGCTTATAAAAAGGGAAAAAGCAAAGAATTATGAAACACTTTGCCAGCCCTTCGTTTTGGAAGCTTTACCGTAAACTCCCCAAGCCCACCAAGCAACTCGCTGACAAAACTTTTGGCTTACTCAAAAGAAATCCCGATCACCCATCCCTGCATTTCAAGCGAGTCCGAAAATATTCATCGGTGAGAGTGGGTATCAAATATCGCGCCTTGGCTGTTGTGGTTCTGGATCGGAACACATGCGGAGTATGACAAGTTAATAAAGTAAGAAGGGGCAGGCTTAGTTAAGTTCTTGGAGAATATGTATGAATAAAATTGATATCATTATAATAGTCATTGGCTCTATTACAATATCATTTTGGGCGTATTGTAATATATTTTATCAGCGTAGCTTGTTGAGATATCCGTTGCGGGTACCTAATTTTTTTAATATTTCAATGGTTGTTTGTGTTGATTAACTCAATTTGGATCGGAGGGTGGTTGATCGGAAGTTTATTTTTTGGGGCGATTCTTCTAGGGGGGCGGAATATTGATGACAAATTTTACTACAAACCAAATATATAGATTGCTTAACATATCACCAGATATTTCTTTGGCATTTTTTGGAGTATTTTTTTGGTTATTTATTTTTATGACAGCAGTAAAAATTTTTGTTTAAAGTAAGGTGTTGAGCACCTATTCAAAGGCATCTAACGTAATTCATAAATTTTAAACTCAAGTTTTCAGTGAACCTTACGTCTGACAAATGAACAACTCCGTTTATATCCTCGGGATCTCCGCCTTTTATCATGACAGCGCGGCTTGCCTGGTCAAGGACGGCGAGATCATCGCTGCCGCCCAAGAAGAGCGCTTCACCCGTAAAAAACACGATTTCAATTTTCCCACTCACGCTATTCAGTATTGTCTGAAGGAGGCCGGGATCACGACGAAGGACCTTGGTTATGTCGGTTTTTACGACAAGCCGTTCTTGAAATTTGAAAGGATCCTTTTAACGTATCTGACCTATGCGCCACTGGGCCTGAGGTCGTTCTTGAAAGCCATGCCGCTTTGGCTGAAAGAAAAACTGTATCTCAAAGATTTTATCAGCACGGAACTGGGCTTTAAGCGGGAAATTATTTTTACCGAACATCATGAATCGCACGCAGCCTCGGCGTTCTATCCGTCGCCTTTTCGCGAAGCGGCAATTCTTACGATGGACGGTGTGGGGGAATGGGCGACGTCGAGTTATGGGGTCGGTGAGGGAAATAAGCTTGATCTACTCGCGGAAATTAAATTTCCGCATTCGTTGGGCCTGCTTTATTCCGCTTTTACGTATTACACGGGTTTCCGCGTTAATTCGGGGGAGTATAAGTTGATGGGGCTGGCGCCGTACGGTGAGCCTAAATATACGGATTTGATCAAACGGGAATTGATCGATATCAAAGCGGACGGTTCGTTTAAGCTCAATATGAAATATTTCAATTATTGCGCGGGACTGACGATGACCAACGGCCGTTTCCATAAACTTTTTGGCGCGCCGCCGCGTAAGCCGGAGTCACCGTTGACGCAAAATTATATGGACGTGGCCCGCTCCATTCAGGAGGTCACGGAAGAAGTGATGTTGAAAATGGCGGATCATGTGCATGCCGTTACCGGAAAAGAAAATTTATGCTTGGCCGGTGGGGTGGCCCTGAATTGTGTCGGCAACGGACGGATCCTGCGCGAAAGTAAATTTAAAAAAGTTTGGATCCAGCCGGCAGCCGGTGATGCCGGCGGGGCGTTGGGTGCCGCGCTTTTTATCTGGTACCGCTATTTGGATAATGCCAGAAGAGCCGATGATGTCCGCGATGCCCAAAAAGGTTCGTATCTGGGGCCGGATTATCCGGATGAAGCGATCGAGCAGCTGGCGCGGGAGCGCAAAGCGCCTTTTGAAAAATTGTCGGCGGCAGAGCTGCCGCGGCGGGTGGCCCAGCTGATCCGCGATCAAAAGGTGATCGGACTTTTTCAGGGCCGTATGGAATTCGGCCCGCGGGCCTTGGGGGCGCGCAGCATTATCGGTGATGCCCGCTCGAGCGAGATGCAGTCTGTGATGAATCTTAAAACAAAATTCCGTGAATCGTTCCGGCCGTTTGCCCCCAGTGTCCTGGAGGAGAAGGCCAAAGAATATTTTGATTTTGCCGCAGAGAGCCCGTACATGCTGCTGGTGGCGCAGGTGTGCGAAAATCAGATCGATCCGGAGTCGCGAAAATCCGCGGCCGCAGGCATTGAGCGGTTGAAGATCAAGCGCTCGACGATCCCGGCGGTGACGCATGTCGATTATTCGGCACGCCTGCAGACCGTGGCGCAGAAGACCAGTCCGGTCTTTCATGACATTATGAGATCGTTTTATGATCTGACCGGTTGTCCCGTGGTCATTAATACCTCATTCAATATCCGGGGAGAGCCGATCGTCTGCACACCGGAAGACGCCTACCGCTGTTTTATGTGCACGAACATGGATTATCTGGTCATGGGGCGGTATATCTTTGCCAAAGAAAAACAGCCGGATAAGGATAAATATAAAAGAGACGACATTTCCGTCGAGTTGGATTAAGATGAAAATTCAAACGAAACAGTTGAAGGTCTTTGGTTACGGGCTGGCGGTCATCCTGGCTTTTTTTGCCTGGCGGTTCTGGGCCCAAGAGAAAAATCTGTCCTGGGTGCCGATCTTGGGCGCGGCTTCGCTGCTCTTTGCCTGTGTCACGACATTCCGTTTGGAGGCGCTGATCCCTTTTTATACCCGTTGGATGAAGGTGGCGCAGTTCATCGGCAGTATCGTCACGGTCCTTATCTTATCGATCATTTTTTATTTTGTTTTTGGGATAGTGGGGATTATGTTAAGATTGTTGCGAAAAGATTTATTGGATCAAACTATGGATCGTCGAACGGTCTCGTATTGGCACAAGCGGCCGCAGACAGAATTCCAAAAAGACCGCTACCGCAAACAATTTTAGGCAGGCGGCAGGGAGAATAACAATGTCAAAATTATCTTTATTGAAAGAATTCTGGGAATTCTTGAGGGTCCGTAAAATGTACTGGCTGGCGCCGATCATTTTTATTCTGCTCGCTTTAAGCCTGCTGATCGTTTTTGCCCAGAGTTCGGCGGTGGCACCGTTTATTTATACTTTGTTTTAAGAGAGATTCGTTGAACGGTGATGGTAACGAGGCCCGTATCGGCTTTGGGTCACGTACGACGTTGCCGTAAGTCGAAACGGGCTTCTTAACCCTGTCCCCAATACGATGTGTTTATTATGAAAATCGCTATTAACTGCCGCTGTTTTTCCAAAAAGCAGTATACCGGCATCGGCCGCTATGCGTATCACTTGATCCATTCTTTGAGTGAAATCGATCAGGCGAACCAATATTCCCTTTATGTCCCGCGCCGGCCGTTCGATTTTAAGCGGCGGGATCCGGTCGTGAAGGCGCGGAATTTTCATCTTGAGGTCGACCACTTCAACCGCGGACTCAATCGGACGCTTCACCCCGTCGATGTGTATCACACGCCGTGCATCGGGGACGTCGCGATCGATAACGCCAAGGTCGTGGTGACGATCCACGACCTTATTTATAAAGCCTATCCGCAGGGGCATACTCCGGCCACGATCGACCTGACGGATCAATTGGTCAAAGCGATCATTCAGAAGGCGGATCGGATCATTTGTTCTTCGCAGAATACGATCAACGATCTTAATCGCTTTTTCCGGGTTGACCCGGCCAAGGTGCGGCTGGTGTATTTAGGCGTTGATCAAAATATTTTTTATCCGGTTCCGGCGGAAGAAATTCCGCAGGCCAGAGAGGTGATCCGTTCCAAAGGGATCGTGCTGCCATACATTTTTTTTGTCGGGACGATCGAGCCGCGCAAGAATTTGATCAATTTGCTGAAAGCCTTGGCGATCCTGCGGGAACAAAAAAAATTTGACGGGCCGCTGGTGATCTCCGGGATGAAGGGATGGCTGAACGAAGATCTGGCCGGGGTGATCGAACGGCTGGACTTGAAGAAGCGGGTTGTGTTCTTAGGATTTCTTACGGACACGGAGCTGCGTTATTTTTATAGCCAGGCCGAAGTTTTTGCCTTTCCTTCGCTTTACGAAGGGTTCGGGTTGCCGATCGTTGAGGCCTTCAGCTGCGGGACGCCGGTTGTGACTTCGAATGTTTCCTCGTGCGCTGAGCTGGCCCACGAGGCGGCGTTAGCCGTGGACCCTACCAGCCCGCAGGCGATCGCCGATGCCATTGCCAAAATTATCGCGAGCCCGCAATTGAGGAAAGAGCTGATTCAAAAAGGTTTAGAGAGAGCAAAAATTTTTTCTTTTCGTAAAACCGCCCAAGAAACTTTAAAAATTTATCAGGAATTCAGCCAATAAGGACAGGGCCATGAGTAGAAATAAAAATTTATATGCCGTGATCTTGGTGGGAGGGTCCGGAACGCGTTTTTGGCCTTTGAGCCGCCGGGCGGAACCAAAACAATTTTTGAAAATTTACGGCGAACGTTCACTCTTTCAGCAAACACTGCAGCGTATCCGTGCCAAGGTTGACGATAAGAATATTTTTATCGTTACAAATCGATCTTACAATAAAAAAGTTTTAGAACAAATGCGCGGCCTGCGTGTCCCGCGATCCAATATCCTCTTGGAACCGCAAGGGAAGAATACGGCGCCGGCCATCGGTTGGGCCGCGGCGAGCATTCACCGCAAGAATTCTAACGCCGTGATGGCGGTCTTTCCATCGGATCATCTGATCCTGAATCAAAAAGTTTTTGTGCGGTGTCTTCAAGAAGCGGTGCGTCTGGCTGAGCGGGGACATCTGGTGACCTTCGGGATCGTGCCGACGCGTCTGGAAACAGGGTACGGGTATTTTAAGACCGCGGCCGTTGCCGAGGCCGGAAAGTCATTTTTACGGGTGATTAAATTTATCGAGAAACCTTCCCGGGAACGGGCGGAAAAATTGCTCCAGGAAGGAAATTATTTTTGGAACAGCGGCATGTTCGTCTGGAAAACGTCGGTGATCCTGAATGAGTTCAAAAGATACCAGCCGGTCATTTATCAGCTTTTGTACGGCAAAGGAGCGGCGGCGATCGTGAGAATTTGGTCAAAACTACCGGCGATCTCGATCGATTACGGGATCTTGGAAAAATCGCACAAAGTCGCAGCGGTGGCGGCGCGGAACCTGCAGTGGTCGGACGTGGGGAG
>MHGP01000078.1:0-4444 GCA_001805615.1 Omnitrophica WOR_2 bacterium RIFCSPHIGHO2_02_FULL_48_11 | reverse complement strand
GAAGTCCTTCCCAAAGATGCCCGGGGGAATTTTTTTAAAGGGGACGTGCTCAATGTGGGCAGTCAAAACACCTTTGTCTGGGGTGGGACCCGCCTTATTTCTACCATTGGGCTCAAAGACCTTGTTATTGTAGATACTTGCGACGCCCTTCTTATCTGCCGCGTCGACCAATCGCAGAAAGTGAAGGACGTGGTGGAGGGGTTGAAGAAGCAATCGAGTAAAATTTTGTAGAATTCTAAATTAAAAGAGGAAAATGGGAAGAGATAAGGCGAGAAAGAATAATTTGGCAATTAAATTTGAGATATTATATACTTTATCCATTGTGTAAAAAGGCACATGTGATTTTAACTGCAACAAAAGGGAGACGATATGTTAAAACAAAAAATTTATGTTTCAATTCTTAGCCTATGTGTAGTTTTAACCTTCAGTCCTATCGTCCAAGCTGATCCTGCTGTATCATTTTGGCCGAGTCGTTTGGATCTGCCAGTTGGGGACGCTTATGGGATTGAATCTGCGGATTTTAATAATGACGCCAAACCGGATTTGGCTGTCATTTCAAACAGTTCAAATGTGATATTGATCCTATTAAACAATGGCCGGGGTTCTTATGTCAATTCAGGGAACACAACGGGTTTTGCTAATATGGGCCCTATGACGGCAGGTGATTTTAATCGAGACGGGAACGTGGATCTTGCGGTCATTAATTTTAGCACGAGTCGCGTACAGCTTTTTTTAGGGAATGGTCAGGGCCGGGTTGTCCAAGGAAATAATTTTGCTGTTTCAAATACACCATCGGTGATTGCGGCTCAGGATTTTAATAATGATCAAAATATAGATTTGGTTGTAAATGGTAATTCGAATATAGTTGAACTTTTGTTGGGAGATGGGCAAGGAGGTTTCCCAAATAGGCAAAATGTTACTGTCGCTCTTAGTAATGTGGTTGCTCTCATGCCTGTCGATCTTAATAACGATGGTAAAAAAGATTTAATCACGCGAAGCAATCTAAGCGTAAATCTTTCAGTTGTCTTAGGCAATGGAAATGGTACGTTCAATGCCCCGGCAACTTATCCAACAGGGTTATCTTCTTTTATTAATTCTATGGCGAACGCTGATTTTAATTGTGACGGGGTTGCCGATTTAGTTGTCGTCGGGGATAAATTTTCCATTATGTTTGGAAACGGTCAAGGTGGATTTTCAACTCCAAGGGTTACAAATGAGCCTTATGACGCGATAGCTATTACTGATTTAAATCGCGATGGAGATTATGATCTCGTTTTGACTAAGGCAAGAATCGGAGCGGGAGGAGACCTCACTGTTTATCTAGGTCAAATGAATGGAAGTTTTATTAAAGATAAAATTTATCTCACCGGACGCGTGCCGGCATTCATGGGGCGCAAGGGCATTGTAAGTCATGACGTCAATAGTGACAGCAATGCAGATTTAACATTTCTTAACTTTACCGCTGGGCCTGGTTTTGTATCAGTACTTTTAGGGGATGGAACGGGAAAATTGAGAAATTCTATTGAAGTTGACTTAGGTACAACACCTTATTTCTTCAATGAGGTCAGTAGTGCTGATTTTAACAATGATGGGAAAGCTGATATGGTAATCAACAGTGGTAATTCACTTGAGGTCTTTTTAGGTGATGGTCAAGGACATTTTTCCGGAGGGAATAGTACCGCAATTAACTTTTTGAGTCGAAATCGTATAGGTGGCGATTATAATCGGGATGGCAATCAAGATTTAATTCTTACAGGCCCCACTTCCCCTAATAATTATGCAATTTATACAATGCTAGGGAATGGTAACGGGACTTTCAATTTATATGCCTTGTATCCTTCTTTTACTAATGAATTCGAGAAAATAGTAAAGGGAGATTTTAATAATGATCAAAAAGAAGATTTGTTGATTCTTGATAATTCGTACATTGCCCCACCGCAAAATGTTTCTTTATTTTTTGGAGATGGTCTGGGAGGTTTTTCTCCCAATGGAGCTTTCCCCGTTGGTCAACAGTCTAGGGATATCACGGTTGCCGATTTGAATAATGACAGCAATCAGGATTGGATAGTGGTCAATACGGCATCCGGTAATTTTTCTGTTTATTTAGGAAATGGCCAAGGCGGATTTACGAATGTCCCAAATACTTTCTCCCTTAATTTTCCTGTTGCACTTACTTCCGGTGATCTTAATGGGGATGGGAGGGCTGATTTAGCTATTGTGTTTGGGAACACAACTTCGAGTGTTAGGATCTTTTTAGGAAATGGTACAGGGGGTTTCTTACAAGGAAATAGTTATGAAGTAGGCACTTTTCCTGAAAAGATTATCCTGTTGGACAGTAATAATGACGGATTAAAGGACATTGTTACACTAAATAAATATTCGCATAACCTATCTTTGCTCCTTGGTGATGGATCTGGTGGATTTGCAGGAGCACAGCATTTTGGGACCGCGACTTATCCTCAATCTATGGCCGTAGCGGATTTTGACAGTGATGGGAAAATAGACATTGCCAGCGTCGGTGAAAATAAGCTTTCGCTATTGTTTAACAATTTAAGCAACGTTTACGTTGGTCTTTCAACCAACCTTAACCAACCCCCTCCGGGTGGCACGATGCTCAATACCCTGAGAGTGTCTAACGTCACCGCCCTACCGCAGACGTTTGATTTTCACTTGGTAACGATTCTGCCCAATAATACCGTTCGGCCGGAATTATCATTCCCCAACCTCGTCATGGCCCCTAACCAAGAGTTGAATCTAACTTTTCCCTGGACCATCCCTGCGAATACGCCTTTAGGCGATTATTCCCTTAAAGTCATTATTGGGACCACAAGTGGCATTTGGGATACGGGCTTGATCGATTATAAAGTAAAGATCCCGGTTTATTGTCCTAATTAAAATCAAATATATTATGATGGGGCTTAGTTTAGCACCCCGATACCTCTATAATTAAGCGAATAATGGATAAAAATTCTGAAATATTTATTATCGGACGTGACGGGGTCACCCTTTTACATAAGAATCGGTTATCTGAAAATTTAAAACACGGATACACCCAAAGACAATCGCGCCGGTGAACAGGTCGGAGGGAATGAGGGTGTTGCGGGAAATAAATTTTGGTCTGTTTTTGTTGCCTCCGCGTCCGCATTTCTAACTTTTTAATTTCTTCAAATACACGTTTACCCACCGGGTTTTTTTCATTACACTAAATTAAAGATTACACCGAGTTAATCGTTTAAGCATATTTAATTTTTTTAAGGAGACGTTATGTCAAAACAGGTGATCAGCTTTCATTACACATTGACCGATAAGACAGGAAAACAAATCGATTCTTCCCGGGGGCAGACGCCGGTTATGTTCTTGGAAGGGGTGGGACAGATTATTCCCGGGCTGGAAGCTGTTTTGATCCTTTTAGAAAAAGGGGCGACCAAAACGGTGACGATCCCGCACCGCGAGGCTTATGGGGCCTATGACCAAACGTTGATCTCACGGGTGCCGCGGGAACAATTTCCGGTCAAGGAAGTACAGGTGGGGGACATGTTTAAGATCGGCAAGGACGAGGAGCAGCGTATCGTCACGGTGATCGAGGTCACGGCGGCGGAGGTCATTCTGGACGGCAATCATCCGTTGGCCGGACAAGATCTGACCTTTGCTGTTGAGATCATGGAACGGCGGGACGCGACTGTGGATGAGTTGGCACACGGTCATGCCCATGGTCCCCACGGCCACTCGCACGAGCATTGATTTTATCTTAAAAAAGTTCAAAAGGTAAAACGTAAAAGTCAAAATTATAGTGTCGCGTGGCGATCCACTGATTTTGACTTTTTACTTTTAAATTTCCATTTTTTAATATGCCGGCAAATCCTAAAAAAATTCTCATCATCAATACTTTTGGCATCGGCGATGTGCTGTTCACGACACCGCTCATCAGCAACATCAAGGCCCATCAGCCGACGACGTTCATCGGTTATCTGGCCAATGCCCGCACCGCCCCGATGCTGGCGCTTAACCCCAAGATTGACAAAGTTTTTGTTTACGAGCGAGATGAATTCAATGCGGTTTATCGACGGTCGCGGGGAGAGTTTATCCAAAAGTTCAGGAAATTTTTAAAAAGTATCCAGCGGGAACGGTTTGACCTGGCGGTGGACCTTTCCTTGAACGGCAATATGAGCTTTTTGATGTGGCTTATCGGGATCCGCAAACGGATCGGGTTCAATTATAAAAACCGCAGCCCTTTCTTAAGCAAAAAGATCAAGCTGGAAGGTTACGAAAATAAGCACGTCGTGGAATATTATTTGGAACTTTTAGCGGACTTGGGTGTTCCCGCGCAACATAAAAGGCTGGAGATCTTTATCCCGGAGACGGATCACCGGTGGGCAGAATTTGTTTTGCAGGAGCATGGACCCCTGAAGGACAAAAAGGTCGTTATTGTTATCCCGGGCGGGGG
>MHGP01000077.1:4973-5832 GCA_001805615.1 Omnitrophica WOR_2 bacterium RIFCSPHIGHO2_02_FULL_48_11 | reverse complement strand
TCCATTGAATCGAGCACTTGGTCCTGCATCTTGCGCTTTTCAATCGTACCCGTAATTTCAAGCAAACGATCGGCAAGCGTGGATTTGCCGTGGTCAATGTGCGCGATAATACTGAAATTTCTGATATGTTTTAAGTCCATAAATTTACTAACGATATATTGAATGCGGGCCTACATCAAGAAATACGACTTCAGTGTGAGATTTATTTAAAAACTCGAATAAAATCCTGTCGCGATTATTTACCGAGAAACTCCACTGTTTCTTTAGCCTCCCATGTAAACGGTGCGTGTCCAGTCGTATGTTGAACGGGTCGCTCTGAAAAAGCGAGATGCTTTCTTCCGCCTGCGTTCTTATCTGCTCGTCAAGTCCACGATAGTTTCGTTGAAAACGCGGGTGGTAATAAATCGTCATAGTGAGCGGAGCGAACGGAGCACTGGCAATTTACCTGCGCGCTTCAGAGTTCGAGCTTCACGTGACCAACGCAGAACATCTTTCTCACTCACGGCGCTTTCAGCGCGCGCAACAAGCGAAATGTACTGCTTTTTGGGAATAACCACCACTTCACCCTCACGGAGCATCGCTTTTGAAAGTTTTATCGTTAACGTATTCACAATTCACATACTACCACATTTTTACAAAAAGAAAACTATACGCCCGTAAACTGTTTGAAAAAAATCCTTGACAAGAATCATACCATGATATAGAAATGGGGTAGAAAATCGAAGTGTCATCAAACCAAACAAAAGAGAGAAAAGACCTATGGAAAATGAAGACGGTTATCGATTCACGCCGCGGGCGGCACAAGTCATGCTTCTTGCGGAAAGAGAGGCGCAACGACTAAATCACAACTTTGTCGGCA
>MHGP01000077.1:3900-4964 GCA_001805615.1 Omnitrophica WOR_2 bacterium RIFCSPHIGHO2_02_FULL_48_11 | reverse complement strand
AGAGTTCCGCCGCTCAAGTTTTGAAAGCCCTTTGTATCGATTTGGCGCAAATCAAAACCGAAACGGAAAGTCAACTGGGGCAAGGCCCGGATCAGAAGTTGATTGTGCCACCACCACTTACGCCGCGATTCAAGAAGGTTCTGGCCTTGGCCGACAGAGAAAGAACCTCGCACGGGCACACTTACCTCGGCACCGAACACATCCTCCTCGGGATATTGCGTGAGGGTGATGGGGTGGCAGCAAGGGTTCTTAAAAAGCTGGGGGTGGACCTTCAAAAAGTTCGGGAACTGTGCCCTTCCGACCTCACTACGCCGAAAACCACCAAGGAACCAGCTCTCACCGAACTTTTCGCGGCCGCGGAAGAGCTGTTGGAAAACCCTAACTCAAGGCTTCGCACTCCTCCGCGTGTACTCGCCGCCCTCTGCGCGGTGAATGACATTGAGGACAACGAAGCGCGGGAAGACGCATTCCTTGCCGTCCTCGCGCATTTGCGGAAAAAGGTAAAGAAATAGCGTCAAATCTCAGTATCACGAGCGAAGAGTATCTTCGCTCTTTTTTATTGAATAGTGGGACTGTTTGAATTATCAACGCCAATAATTTTAGCCCGCCAAATTTTATGATGAAGTGTCCGCCATACGTCTTTAATTTCCTCGTTTTTCAAAAGCACCAGCACTAGCACTCCCGCCGCGATGCCCAAGAGTCCCGAACAAAAACCCTGAAGGAAAATGCCAACAAGTGTGTTAATGTTAAAAATATTGTCAAAGACATCCAAAAACTCGTGAGCGACGTACCCCATAATAACCGCCGCGCTGAAACTCGCAAACAAAGTCGGCATCACCTTCCGGCTGAAATCCTTAAACTCAAGCTCAAAGGAAAGCCAGTGCCACATAACGTTTATTACCGTACCGAGCGTGTACGCGAGGGGTAGCACCAGCACAATACTTCCGGATACATTGGAAACCTTGAACAACTGCTCGAGAAAATAGCGAAACACGGGCACGGTGATAAAGAGACGCAGAAACAAGTAACCGAAACCTACCACAAAAAGTGAGGACACGAGGTTT
>MHGP01000077.1:3121-3840 GCA_001805615.1 Omnitrophica WOR_2 bacterium RIFCSPHIGHO2_02_FULL_48_11 | reverse complement strand
GAAGCGTAGCTGGCCCCGACAATCGAAAGCGGCACGGATTGGAGGTTCCAAGAAAAATTGAATATGGCAATCGAGCCGGCACCCATAACGGAGGCAAACGCCACGAGAAAAAAAAGCGCGATTTGGTTTGAAGAAAGCGTCAGCGTGCGAGGCAGTGAAGTCAGCACGATACTCTTAATCGACTTAAATTCAATGGGAAAACGTAATTGGGGAAATAATTTCTTCTCGCGTATAAACGGCACTTGGACCAAACAATGAAGAGCCGCCCCCAAAACAACCCCCCACGCGAGCCCTGAAATTCCCAAAGCAGGATAAAAAAACAAAACACCAATGATGATACCGATATTGTATAAAAGGGGGCTCAGAGCATAGATAAAAAATCTATTGTAAATCTGGGTGATGCTCGCGAAAAAATTTGAAATACCGAGAAAAATGGGAGACAAAAGCATTATCCTAGACAAAGTAATGAGATGGGTTTTTAAGGGCTCACTGTCAAAGCCCGGAAGGACATACGGAACAAGAATCGGAATGATAATAAACGCGGCCAAAGAAACCAAAACTATACCGATAAAGAACACGGAAAAACCGTTATCAATGAATCTCTTGCCCGTTTGCTCGCCCTCCTTTAGTTTATCGATAAAAAATGGCACCAAAACTGAAACAGACACCATTGAGGCGACCAAAACAAAAATAAGGTCCGGTATTCTGAAAGCCGCGTA
>MHGP01000077.1:906-3074 GCA_001805615.1 Omnitrophica WOR_2 bacterium RIFCSPHIGHO2_02_FULL_48_11 | reverse complement strand
GGTCCCGAAGAAGCGCCAGCACCTGCGAACCAATAGCAAAAGCACCTAAAAGATAAGCGGCCTCATGGAGTCCGCTTATCTCTCGGTTTAACATGTGGAGCACCTTCTGTACCATTTAGGTTACACCGCTATGCGGCTACTATCGGGTGGTCTCTCCGGTCTTCGACTTCTCAGATGTCCCCTTTTCCTGTACCGGCAACGCGGACCGCTTCTCAGGTTTGTTGTCTATGGGTGGCGCGGCATTCGCAAACGGGTCTCGGCCGGCCGTTAAGTTCGCGAGAATAAGTTCAATCTCCTTGTTGTCGGGGTTTAGGGTCTTTAAGTCATTAAACTCTTTAATGGCTTCGTTAACTTTAGCCGTCTTTTGATAAGAAAGTCCGAGGAAGTACTTGGCGTTGGCATACGCGGGGTTTAGGTCTGTTGCTTTTTTGAAAGCGTCGACGGCACCCTGATAATTCTTGTCGTTGTAACGCAATAGACCAAGTTGGAAGAATATGCCGCTGTCATTAGGGGCCAGATAAGAGGCGGCTGAAACAGAGTCGATAGCGTCTTTAATGTTACCCTCCTGAACCTGAATTTGGGCCAAAAGGAAAATCGCATCCGTGTAGTTGTTCTTCTGTCTTAGCGCCTGACCGATATAGTCTTTGGCTTTGGCGTTATCGGCGTGAGCAGCTTCAAGTCGCCCGAGAGTCAACAAAATGGCGGGACTCTTGGGGTTTAACGCAATCGCCTGTTGGTAAGCGCCGAGAGCGCTTTCATAGGCACTAACGTTCGGAATCTTCAAGGGCACTATCGCTTCATACACTTGGCCCAAGGAAAGCCAATTTTGATAATCAGTGTTTCCAAAAAGAACCGCCTGCTCCGCGTGACCTAGGGCTGAGCTGAATAGTCCTTGGAACTGCGTACGCAAGGTGTCTTCTGAAATAGTTTTTGAATTTTGCGACAACAAGGTCGACAAACGCATCATGTCAATCTGCACCAACGAACGATAATACGACGAATCATTATCAAGTTCTATGGCTTTCTGAAGATATTTCTCGGCCTTATCGACGTTACCTTCCGTATTGAACGTTACTACCCCTTTCTGGAAATACACGGCGGCGATAAATTTCTCGACAAAAGAGTAACCCACCGCGATCGTACCGATAAGAAGCAAAATCAGAACGAGTACGGACACGAAACCTTTCCGCGGGTCCTCAATAAAAGAAATGACCTTCTCCTTCACCGCACCGCTTTGATAAAGCGAGGCGATAAAAAGACCGGTGAAAAAGAATGTCAGTGTGACAATGGTAAGACTTGGGATGTAGAAAATACTGATAATCCAAAGAAATAACGACACCAAGAATGATGAAGTGACAAGATAGCGAGAGACCTTATCCCCGATAACCGACAAAATGGCGCGGAATCCCAGATAGAGGAAGAATCCCAAAAATAAAACCCAAGAAATCGCCCCGAGAAGTCCGGTCGTCACCAAAAAGGTCGGAATGAAACCTATCCCGAAATTGAAATCAGTGTTCCAAAAAATCGTGGAATTGATACCTTCGGGTTTGTAAAGAAGCCAGTTTTCCGTAAAGCGATTGGGTCCGGCTCCCAAAAACGGGTCTTTGACAAGCACACTCTTGGCAACGGCAAACGTGGCGCCCCAAGATGGACGAGCCTCAACTTGGGCGATACTCAACTTTTCCGAAATAGCCCCACCGATAGTGTTGCCGCCTAAAATAAACACAAGCGAAATGAGAAGCACGGTGAGAGACGTTACGGGAATTTTTCTCAAGGACGGGATTGGCTCCGCGCCTGAATCGCCTTGGGAAAGTTCCAGAGACGCCTCACTTTTATCAAAAGAAATTACATAAACCAGAAAAATCAAACTGAAGAAGGCGATAACATACCACACCGGCGTAAAGTTAACGATAGCGAGAAAGAAAAGCGATACTATAAGTGCCGCGTAAGCTAAAATCTTAAATAGCTTGCTCAATGAAATGAGCTCAAGCGTAATAAGCGACAGAACTGTCCCTATACCAAAGAACACGTCGAGGTCGTTCCACTTGCCCACGGTATTGGATGTAATGTCGGTGAAAATACCCAAAGAGAGAAAGTCTGTTCCGAAAATCAGACGAAAAATCTGAAACGCCGCGATAAGGAAAAAAGCGGCAAAGAAAACAATGTAA
>MHGP01000077.1:669-890 GCA_001805615.1 Omnitrophica WOR_2 bacterium RIFCSPHIGHO2_02_FULL_48_11 | reverse complement strand
CCTTCGATTTGAACACAAACGGCACAAGGAACAGGAGCAAAAACAGTATGGCGGAAGACCCGGCAGTGCCCACTTCAAGCGCCTGACCCAAAAAAGCGTCCTTAGCGACTCCGGAAAAAAGCGCCGACAAAAGAGTAACCAAAAGCACACCGGCGGCCGTCAACAGAAAGGATGTTTTTGGAAAGACAAAATGCCCGTCTTTCAGACGCGCGATAATCCAA
>MHGP01000077.1:0-660 GCA_001805615.1 Omnitrophica WOR_2 bacterium RIFCSPHIGHO2_02_FULL_48_11 | reverse complement strand
GCCACCAGTATCACGACTGAAAGAAGCAAAACTTTGCTGAACTGAAAAGGTATCAGGATTGAAGGCACAAAAAATACGGGCACGATAAAAGGTATGGCCAGTAAAAGCACGAACGTGGCGTTCTCCAAAAATCCGACACGAGCTCGGTCTGAAGATTGTTCGGAATTGTTAAGTTCAATTGTGACTTTCTGCATATTTTTTAAAAAATTTTACGCGAATAATAGCGGATAAAGAAATGTAAGCTCTATTATAATGGATACTACTCGGGATATCAAACGAAATAGACATAAAAAGGTGTATAAAAATAATATTGATTATGTAACTTTTCTATGGTATAGTCTTTAAGCCTTTGTGTCGGGTAGTTGCGCCAATTTTGTCCGCCATAGGCGGTTACAAAATTGAGCGTCCCGAGCGAAGTCGAGGGACAGCCCTTCGACTCTCGCCCGCGGTGAGCGCAGTCGAACCGCTCAGGACACTCAATCTTGCGAGCCATCTGCGGTGGGCAAGATTGGTGAGGAAAGTCCGAACATCGGTCCTTTCGGGGACAGCAGAGTAGCGGGTAACGCCCGCCTAGAGCAATCTACGAGGTGCGAACAGTGACGCCGAGGTGCGAAAGCGCCGAGGCTCCGGCAGTAATGTCGGAGAGCTTCCGCGGTAACG
>MHGP01000076.1:1637-28371 GCA_001805615.1 Omnitrophica WOR_2 bacterium RIFCSPHIGHO2_02_FULL_48_11 | reverse complement strand
TGCTGGTATCAATTGGTTGGATTTGGATGCTCTTTTTGAGACGGGGATCAATTGGGTGGATATTGATACGCTCTCGGATGCGGGGGTGAATTGGCTGGATTTAGGAGTGTTGGCCGGCGCGGGGATCAATTGGGTGGATATCGATACCCTCTCGGATACGGGGATCAACTGGTTGGATTTAGGAGTGTTGGCTGGTGCGGAAATCAATTGGGTGGATATCGATGTGTTATCTGACGCTGGTATCAATTGGCTGGATTTGAATGCTTTGTCCTACACGGGGATCAATTGGGCAGATATCGATGCACTCTCGGATGCGGGAGTCAATTGGCTGGATTTGGGAGTGTTGGCGGGTGCGGGAATCAACTGGATCGATATCGATGTGTTGTCAGATACGGGAGTGAATTGGCTGGATTTGGGAGTGTTGGCCAGCGCGGGGATCAATTGGGTGGATGTTGACACTCTCTCGGATGCGGGGATCAATTGGCTGGATCTGGACGCCCTCTTTGATACCGGCATCAACTGGGTGGATATCGATACCCTCTCGGATACGGGGATCAATTGGTTGGATTTGGGAGTGTTGTCTTATACGGGGATCAACTGGGTGGATATCGATACCCTTTCGGATACAGGTGTCAATTGGCTGGATTTAGATCTTTTGTCTAATGCAGGGATCAATTGGGTGGATATTGACACCCTCTCTGATGCTGGTATCAATTGGTTGGATTTGGATGCTCTTTTTGAGACGGGGATCAATTGGGTGGATATTGATACGCTCTCGGATGCGGGAGTGAATTGGCTGGATTTGGGAGTCTTGGCGGGTGCGGGAATTAATTGGGTGGATATCGATACCCTCTCGGATACGGGGATCAACTGGTTGGATTTAGGAGTGTTAGCCGGCGCGGGGATTAATTGGGTGGATATCGATGTGTTATCTGACGCGGGGATCAATTGGCTGGATTTGAATGCTTTGTTCTACACGGGGATCAATTGGGCAGATATTGATACCCTCTCGGATGCGGGAGTGAATTGGCTGGATTTGGGAGTGTTGGCGGGTGCGGGAATCAACTGGATCGATATTGATACTCTCTCAGATACAGGGGTGAATTGGCTGGATCTGGGAGTGTTGGCTGGTGTGGGGATCAATTGGGTGGATATCGATACCCTCTCGGATGCAGGGATCAATTGGTTGGATTTGGGAGTGTTGTCTTATACGGGGATCAATTGGGTGGATATTGATACGCTATCGGATGCGGGGGTAAACTGGTTAGATTTGGGAGTGTTGGCTGGTGCGGGGATCAATTGGGTGGATATTGATACCCTTTCGGATACAGGTGTCAATTGGCTGGATTTAGATCTCTTGTCTAATGTGGGGATCAATTGGGCCGATATTGATATTCTTTCTGATGCGGGGGTGAATTGGCTTGACCTGGATGCCCTTTTTGATACGGGGATCAATTGGGTGGATATTGATACCCTCTCGGATGCAGGGGTGAATTGGTTAGATTTGGGAGTATTGGCCGGTTCTGGGATCAATTGGATCGATATCGATGTTTTATCGGATGCGGGAGTGAATTGGTTGGATTTGGGAGTGTTGTCTTATACGGGAATCAATTGGATCGATATTGATGCACTCTCGGATGCGGGAGTCAATTGGCTTGACCTGGGTGCTTTGTCCTATACGGGGATCAATTGGGTGGATATTGATACGCTCTCGGATGCGGGAGTGAATTGGCTGGATTTGGGAGTGTTGGCGGGTGCGGGAATCAACTGGATCGATATCGATACTCTCTCGGATACAGGAGTGAATTGGCTGGATTTGGGAGTGTTGGCCGGCGCGGGGATCAATTGGGTGGATATCGATACCCTCTCGGATACAGGTGTCAATTGGCTGGATTTAGATCTTTTGTTTAATGCAGGGATCAATTGGTTGGATATTGACACCCTCTCGGATGCGGGGATCAATTGGTTGGATTTGGGAGTGTTGTCTTATACGGGAATCAATTGGGTGGATATTGATACTCTCTCGGATGCGGGAGTGAATTGGCTGGACTTGGGAGTGTTGGCCGGCGCGGGGATCAATTGGGTGGATATCGATACCCTTTCGGATACAGGTGTCAATTGGCTGGATTTAGATCTCTTGTCTAATGTGGGGATCAATTGGGTGGATATCGATGTGTTATCTGACGCGGGGGTGAATTGGCTGGATTTGAATGCTCTGTCCTACACGGGGATCAATTGGGCAGATATTGATACGCTCTCGGATGCGGGCGTGAATTGGCTGGATTTGGGAGTGTTGGCTGGTTCCGGTATCAACTGGATCGATATTGATACTCTTTCAGATACGGGAGTGAATTGGCTGGATCTGGGAGTGTTGGCTGGTTCCGGGATCAATTGGGTGGATATCGATACCCTCTCGGATGCAGGGGTGAATTGGTTAGAGCTGGGTATGATTGCCGATGCCGGAATCAATTGGGTCGATTTGGATATTCTTTCTGATGCCGGGGTCAATTGGCTAGACTTGGGTGCTCTGACGAGTACCGGGATCAATTGGGTGGATATCGATACCCTTTCGGATACCGGGATCAATTGGTTGAATTTTGAACTTTTGTCAAATGCGGGGATCAATTGGGCAGATATCGATGTCTTTTCTGATGCCGGTATTAATTGGCTTGAGTTAGGTGTGATTTCTGATGCCGGGATCAATTGGGTCGACTTAGATGCTCTTTCCGATGCGGGGGTTAACTGGCTTGATTTAGGCGCCTTAACGGGTGCGGGAATCAACTGGATTGATATTGATGCCCTTTCGGATACGGGGATCAATTGGCTGGATCTGGATATTCTTTCTAATGTGGGTATTAACTGGGCCGATATTGATGTGTTATCGGATGCCAATATCAATTGGTTAGATCTCGATTTGCTTGCCGATGTAGGCGTCAATTGGGATAATTTAGGAGCCCTAACGGATGCCGGCATCAATTGGAATGATATCACTGCGTTATCAACGTCCGGCATTAATTGGAATGATATGCAGGTGTTAAGCACCACGGGGATCAATTGGATAGAGATCAATAGCTTAAGTTCGGTAGGAATCAATTGGGCCGATATTGACATCCTCTCGGATGCCGGGATCAATTGGTTGGATATTGATGCCATGAGTGACACCGGTGTCAATTGGGTGGACATTGATGTTATGAGCGATGTGGGAATTAATTGGCTCGACATTGAAGTCCTGACCAACAAAGGCATCAACTGGACGGATTTGTCGGTTATGGGAGGGTCCGGGATCAATTGGGACGATATTTCCTATATGACCGGGACCGGGATCAATTGGGCCGATATGGGCGGCTCCACACGAGCCGGGATTAACTGGAGCGACATAGCCGCCATGAGTGCGGCGAATATTAATTGGAGCGGGATTGCTTATCTTGCTAATAATGCCCAAGCCTTGGTCGATAACGTAGCCTCGATCTTATCAACCATTAATTCGCTCAACACAAAAATAGGAACAACCAGCGATACGTCCAGTACGAGCAGTCTGTTCGGAAAAGTTGCGCAAGTCTATGCTGCCGTTCAGTCGATCGGTGGCGATGTGAATCTGTCTTCTAACGTTACCAGCATCTTAAGTAAAGTGAGCACCTTGACGACCCTGATGGGAACCACCTCCGACGCGGTAGGGACAGCGTCGGTCTTTGGTGATTTAGCTACAGTGAAGGGTTACGTTGATACAGTTGAGACTTCCATCGGCGTGAGTACGGATTCCGTCAGCACGTCAACCGTATTCGGCAGCCTGGCAAAATTAACCACTATCAAAGAAAATGTGGATAAAGCCAAAAGCAGCGCCGGCGCAGCTCTCTCGGAAGCCAAGGCGGTCCGTGATGAAATCGGCGCTAAAGGCATGACCCCCACCGTCTATGAGCGTGTCAAGAGATTGGATGAATCCATGAAAGAATTGAACATTGCCACGCAAACCATCTCGGAGAGCCAGGTGGAATCCAAGAAACTTGCTTCGGAGATGTTAAATACTTTGACGAACTTTGTTAATGAAAGCGCCAAGGCTTTGGGACTAGGCGGCGGTGAGGGTGAAGGCGGCGGTGGTGCCGGCACTAGCGGCATCCAAGTGGAAGGGCTAACGGAAGGCGAAATTTCAGATCCCAATAGAGTGCAGGCCAAGCTCGATGAAATCAATGCCAAGATCACCGCCATTAAAGAATCGGTTGAAACCAATCAGGTTGTTGTAAAAACATGGTTTGAAAGCGGAGGATAAGGGTGCCAGTCCGTAAATTGTTTTTTTTAAGTCCAATATTCCTGCTTAGCTTCGTCGGGATTCTCTCCTTGTGTCCTTCTTTGGTCTCGGCGCAAGTCCCGTTGACCATAAATTTAGTTGCGGTCAACGCGTCGGAGGAGGTAAAAAGTGTCAATGTCCGCCAGCTTTTACCGCGGGAATTGTCCCGCGAAGACATTTTGGATACCGGACCTTTAAAATTGGATTATGATGTTGATCAAGGCGCGTATTTTGTTTATGGGAATATTGAATTTCAGCCCAAGGAGTCAAAAACGTTCAAGGTGGCGGTCAAAGATGTTTGGACCATCGACCAGGAAGAAATCGATCTTTTAAAATTGCAGTTGGAAGAAAACTTGACCTTGATGAAAAATAAGGAAAATTATGAGTTCGCAGTGATAGCAAAAGAAAAACTGGCCACCCAGCTGGATTTTATCATCGCTCAGCAGACAAGTTACTCTCAGAATATCGAGCGGCGTATCGAAGAGTATCGCTCCTACACCAGCACCCTGGATGATATCCGCGCCAAGGCGTTTTCTCTGGATTTTTTTCAGCACGAAGCTAAAGGCGCCATCGAAGAAAGTGAAGTGACCAAGACGATCAAATTCATTCTGGAAGTCAGAAATCCTTCGGATAAGGAAGAAAAAAAAGTTCAGCAAAGACATTATTTACCTCAGGAAATCCGCACCGAGCATGTTGTGGACGGCCAGGGATTCGAGGTCCGCTATGACGAAGTAAAAAAGAAGTCCTATCTGTCGAAAGAAGAAAAATTTAAACCGGGAGAAGTAAAGAAATATGAAATTGTCATCAAGGATGTGTGGAATCTTTCCAACAGCCGGTTGGACGGTTTAAAGGCGCGTGCGGACATCGCCGTGAAAGAAATTCAAGGGACCGTTTATGAAAGCAGCGGCAACTATCTTTATGACAGGATCACCGTTGGCATAGACCAGATTTTAAGTTCGCAGCGGGAAGGCCAAGCCGTTCAAGAATACATCGGAACGTACCGGGTTAACCGGAAGCGTTATGATAGCGCGGAGAGCGATGTTAAAAAGCTGGAACAGATGTTGTCTATTGTCCGTGCCAAAAAGCTGGAGGAGTTGGAGAAAGGGAAAGTCAAAAACATCCTGCAAAAAATGAAAGCGTTGCGTGGTTTGGCCGCCTTATCTGAAGCTGTCTTCAAAAAAGGGATTTCGGTCACCAATACGTGGCGTATTATTATGGGTACTTTGATATTTCTGGTGATATTTACCGCCTGGCATTTTATCGTTTGGATGCAGCGTTCCAAAGTTGCCGGGGAAGGGTCGGGCGTAAAGCCCGGGGAAGTCATCAAAGAAGTCCCCAAACCGGGGGCTCAGCCGCAGGAGGACAAATAATTTCTAAAATTAGGCAGAAAATTTTCATTTTTTATGAATTTAAATTTTTCGTTATGCTATATTACTTATGTCGCTATCAATATAACAGTTTGGGCTATAATGGGTTATATAATATCTCGGTTTAAATAAAATGTTAAAGGAAAGCAATTAGACAAAATTAAGGAAAGCAATGGCCGATTTACGCTACACAGAAGAGGGACGCATCAAGGTTATCCGCGGATGTATCGTTCTTGTTGAAGGATTTAAGAGCTGCATCAACGGGCAGGTCATTAAGTTCGGTTATGGAACTAAAGGGATCATCCTTGGTTTTTCGGAAGACGAAGCCCAAGTTCTTATTATCCGTCAGCAAGAAGAATTAAAAACCGGTGACAAGGCGATCGCCACCATGGAGCCTTTCGAAACGCCGGTGGGGGAAAATTTTATCGGCCGTATTGTTAACCCTCTCGGTGAAACAATGGATGGACTGGGGCCGCTCAAGCACGATGCTATGTACCCTATTTTTATCCAAGCCCCGTCGATTTTGGATAGAAAAGAGCTGAGCAAAACACTGGAAACCGGCATTAAAGTCGTCGATTGTATGATCCCCGTCGGTTTTGGTCAGCGCGAATTGATCCTCGGGGATAAAATGACCGGTAAGACAACGATTTGTACCGACACGATCATTAACCAAAAAAACACAGGGGTTTTATGTATTTACTGCGGCATCGGAAAGTCTCACTCCGCTTTAGGAAAAGTGGTTCAGCTTTTTTTAGACCATGATTGTTTTAAATATACGATGATCGTTGCCGCCTTGGCCTCCGGCCCTCCCGGGCAGCAGTATCTGGCGCCTTATGTCGCCTGTTCCATCGCAGAATATTTTTTGTATAAAGGAAAAAATGTCTTCATTGCTTTCGATGATTTTACAAAACATGCCTGGTCCTACCGGGAGATTTCTCTGCTCTTAGGCCGCGCGCCTGGACGCGACTCTTATCCGGGAGACATTTTCTACCTTCACTCCAAAATGATCGAGCGGGCTTGCTACCTGGAAGATGCCAAAGGGGGCGGCTCGATCACATTTTTCCCCATTGTCGAAACATTGGAAGGGGATTTGACCGGATATGTTCAGTCCAATCTTGTTTCGATGACCGACGGCCAGATCTATTTGAGCGCTCCGCTTTTCGGAGAAGGCCAGAAGCCGGCGGTGGACTTAGGGTTGTCGGTCTCCCGCGTCGGCAGCAAGGTTCAGTGGAAGGCCATCAAAAAACTTGCCGGGCCGTTACGTTTGGAATTCTTGCAGTATCGCGAAGTCATGCGGGTTTCAAAATTAAAAACATCCGGCCAATCAGAAGAAATGCAGGCGCAGCTCAAAGGCGGCGAAATTTTAACGGATATCCTTAAACAAGATAAAGACAGTCCGGCCCGAGCCGAGGCGCAGGTCATCATTTTATATGCTTATACCAAAAAGTATTTACATGAATTGACGCTGGAGGAAGTCAAAGATTTTCAGAATAAAATTTTTGATTATGTGAATAAGCGACATCCGGATACCATGGTCAAGCTCCGGGAAAAACGGGATTATGACGATGAAATGGCCAAAGTATTCGATATAGTGATCAAAGAATATATCGAGGAAGTGAAAAAGGTGAGGCCGATTGAGGAGGACGATGAAGTGGAGGGAGGGAGCGCGAACGTCGGGGTCGATACTTTGGATAAGGCCACAACAAAGAAGAAATAAAATTTATGGCCTATAAAGCAACGTTTAAGTTATCTATCATGACGCCGGAAGCGCTGCTTTACCAAAACGATGTGGAGAGCGTTTTTCTGACAGGGGACACGGGAGAATATGAGCTGCTTCCGTATCATTATCCGGTTTTAGGTATTCTGGATCAGAGCAATATTATTATCAATTGGCGGGAAGCGGTGCCCATTAAATTCGGACTGGTAAAATTTTTTGCCAATGATTGTGTTATTCTCGTCGAAGAATTAGAACGTATCCGTCCCAAAAAGACCAAGAAGGATGACGATATCGCTATCGATGAAGATTCTAAGGTGTAATTAACGTTTTTTAAAATTAGAATTTTTTGAGGAGAAGTGAAGAATGCAATGGGGAGAAACGTTTCTTATCATATCCATCATGATGATCGCCGTCATGGGGCCATCGGTGGTTATTGCTGTTTTAGGGTATGCCGTCATTAAAGCTTTGAGTCGTAATCCTTCAGCGGCTTCCAAGGTTTTCATGGGCATGGTCATTATGCTGATTTTTGTTGAGGCTATCTCTATTGTTGCCATTTTGATCGTTTTTCAATTGTTTGGCAAGTAAGGGTAAAGGATAGGCATGGGTTCGGTTGCCTTCATATTTATTATTATTTTTATCGTTCTTATGGGGATCCCCTGCGTGGGTGTGGCGTGGATTGGAACCCGTTTGATCAATCAGTTAGGCCGTTATCCAAGCCGGACTCCGGCTATTCAGTTGAGTGTTGTTCTTAAATTAGTGGTTCTGGAAGTTGTGTCCTGGACTTTGTTACTTTTATTTTTTAAAATTCTGGTAGCCGAGTAGAGATAGAGAAAAGGAGTAATTAGCAATGAGTATGATGCTGATTATCCAGTTTTTAGTGCTGACCGCCGTTGTGAGCGGTGTTATTATTTTTGTCCTTAAAAAAATACTTTATGACAGCACTCAGGGGGCGGTGAACCGTTTGAATAAAGAGACGGAAGATGTCCGCGCTAAGCAGGCCGAGTTGAACGAAAAAATTAAACAGGCGAATGAAGAACTGGACAAGCGCCGCAAAGAGGCGGACGCGTTAGTGGCCAAAATGACCGAAAACGCGCAGGAAAAGGCTAAAGAAGAAAGGGAAAAATTGGTCAACAAAGCCCGCCAAGAAGGTGAAGAGATTATCGCCAAAGCCCAGGCCACCAAGGATGCGATGCGCAAGGCCGTTGAAAAAGAACTCGAGATAAAATTGGTGGATTTTTCTACCGAGGTCTTATCGGTTGTTCTGAGCCAAAAGGCCAAGGCGGTTTTTCATGAAGCTTTGATCGAAGAATTTATGAATGAATTGGAAAAAATCGATGCCACCGTTATCACGCAAGATGTCCATGAGGCCGAAATTATTACTGCCGCACCTATCGACAAAAAAAATAAGGAGCGGTTGTCTGCTGTTTTGAAAGCTAAAATGAAACGTGAAATTAACATCAAGGCATCCGAGGACCCCAAGCTGGTGAGCGGCGCGTTGATTAAATTCGGCAGTCTCGCACTGGATGGAAGCTTGCGGAATTTTATTAAGGAAGCCGGAACGGTCATCAAAGAAAAAGTCGAGAAAAGTTAACCCCCGGGAGAAGTCGTGGGAAAAGCCAATAAGATCAAGAGCGATCTGGACGACATCACCGAGCTGGTAGAAATTATCCAGGTCCTTAAAGACGTCGCTGATACCAAGTTTCATGATCTGGCGAACCGCAAAGATCGTTTTGCCCGCTTCGGTGAATCTTTTGTGGAATTTTTTCGCATGATCAGCCTTTCCGAAGTACGCCATCCGCTGGTCTCTAATGATAATCCCAAGGTTGCCATTGTGGCCATCACCTCCGAAGCCGGTTTCATGGGGGACCTCAATTCTAAGATTGTGCGGGCCGTTCTCTCGGAAAAAGAACATTATCCGGACAGTGTCGTGATCCCCGTCGGACGAAAAGGCGCTGAGAAACTTTCTTTTTTGGGAAAGGATATGAAAGTTTTTGAAAATATTGAGGAGACGGGTCTTTATGAAACCGCGATCCGTGTCAAAGATTATTGCATTGAAGAAGTGATGGCCGGCCGCATGGGGAAGGTCATCGTTGTTTATCCATGGTCGAAATCATTTAACCTGCAGAAGCCACGGGCCGTCAAATTATTGCCGTGCGATGAGCTCTTGAGCAAACAGCAGGAATTCGTGGATGCGATTGAACAGGTGATCTTGGAATCCGATGCGATTGATATCATCGGCTATCTGGCCGATATGTGGCTGGTGTGCCGCATTTATGAAATGATGCACGATACGGCCATCTCGGAAGCCGCCGCTCAATCCCAGCAGTTGGAAGCGAGCGTGCAGAAAATGAAAAAAGACAAAAAGGGCATTGCCGCGGCATTCGGTAAGGCCCGCAAAGGCGACATTGATAAGAGTATGCGCGAGGTCTTTACCGCCAGGATGATGACCAAACGATAGTTAACTTGGGAGGCAACCTTGGAAGCAAATCCAGAAAAAAACCAGGATCCTAAAGAACCCGTCCCAGCTGTGCAACCTGCGCCGGCGACTGCCCCCAGCGGTGCAGTCGATACTCAGGACACAGAACCCCGACGAGGATTAGGGCGCGTCGTTGCCTGTCAGGGTCCGGTCGTCGATGTCCGTTTTGAAAATTCCGATGATATTCCTTCCCTTTATGACGTTATTGAAGCGCATACCTTTGATAAGAAAAAAATTGCCTTGCAATGCGCCGAGCATTTAAGCAGTAAAGTGGTGCGGACGGTTTCATTGAATGACACGCAGAATCTGCAGTTAAATTCGCCTTGTTACAACACGTTTAAACCCATCGCCATTCCTATTGGTGATGAATGTTTTGGCCGGGTCATGGATGCCACCGGCCGGCCGTTGGATAAAGGTGGTCCTATTATCACTAAAGTCACGCAGCCTATCCGGATCATGACCAAACAACTCGGTTATGATCTAAAACAGAAAAAAGCAGCCAAAGCCGAAGTGCTGGTCACGGGGATGAAATACATTGATCTTCTTTATCCTCTGGTCAAGGGAAGCAAGACCGGGATTATCGGAGGGGCAGGTTGCGGAAAAACCGTCGTTATTTTGGAGCTCATCAATAATATCGTTAAGGCTTACGGCGGGGCGTGCGTGTTTGCCGGTATTGGCGAACGGATCCGTGAAGGAAATGAGCTTTATCATGAGTTGAAGGATCATGATCTTCTTAAAAACGTTATGTTGTCATTCGGGCAGATGGATCAGCCTCCGGGCGCGCGTGCCGAGGTCGTCAACACGGCCATCACCCTCGCGGAATATTTGCAGGGTAAGAATAAGGATATCTTGTTGTTTATGGATAATATTTTTCGGTTTATCCAGGGGGGGCAGGAAATCTCCACGCTGCTGGGCCGCGTTCCCGCGGAAACAGGTTATCAGCCCACTTTGGCATCGGAAGTCAGTTCTGTTCAAGAGAGAATCCGTTCGATTCCCGGCGGCGGTTCGGTCACGGCCTTACAAGCGGTTTACGTTCCTGCCGACGACATGACCGATCCGGCGGTTGTGGCCATTTTCAGTTACTTGGACGGATCCATCGTTCTTACTCGCGAATTGGTCCAAAAAGGGATGTATCCGGCGATTGATCCTTTGCGCAGTTCGTGCACCAATTTGGATCCCAACGTCGTTGGAAAGAGGCATTATGAACTTTCCCAAAAGGTCATTCAGCATTTTAATAAATATAACGGTCTTAAGCGCATCGTCGCGGTCATTGGTGTGGAAGAGTTGAACAAGGAAGACCGTTTGATCTTCGGCCGTGCTCAGAGATTATTGAATTTTATGACCCAGCCGTTTACGGTCAGCGAAGTCTTTACCGGTAAGAAAGGGGCCTTCGTCACGATCGATGAAAATCTCGACGGTTGCGAAGCTATCTTAAGCGGTGTGTATGATAAGACCAAGGTGTCGGACTTTTACATGATCGGAAGGGCGCCCAAAGTTTAATTATGATCAAACCGATAGACAAAGCTTTTACCGAAGAAATTATCAAGCGCAATTTGGTGGCGCAGGCTGATCTGGAAAAATCCATTGCCGAAGTGCGCAATTCCCCGACGGAGTCGTTGTATTCTCACCTGCTCCGCTATGGTTTCCTTACCGAACAGCAGGCATTGGAAGCCCTCGCCGCCGGTCTTCATATTGAAGCCGTGGATCTAAAGAATACTAAAATCGAGCAAGCCGTTATCGATCGGGTACCGGTGAAGTTTGCCTGGTACTATAAATTTATGCCGATCAGGATCGAAAATAAAACTATTATCTTGGTCTGCTCCTCGCCGCTCGATGTGAAAATTCAGGATGAAATCCGCGTGCATCTGAAGTTGGAACCCAAGATCGTTTTGGCCAAGGAAAAGGATATTTTAGATGCCTTCAAGAAATATTATGGTTTGGCCGCCGATACCATTGACCGGATCTTGACGAAAGAACCGGGCACGAAGACGGCCAGCGAATCCGAAACCAAGGTCTGGGTGGAAGACCTGGAAAAAGAGTCGGAGGACGCCTCGGTGACAAAGCTGGTCAACCAGATTTTTCTCGATGCCTTTCAGAAGCGGGCCACCGACATCCATATCGAGCCTTACCGGGACAAAGTGCGGTTGCGTTACCGGATCGATGGTGTTCTCGTGGATGCCAATCTTCCGTCAGAAGCGAAGCATTTTTTGCGGCCGATCCTTTCCCGCATCAAAATCATGGCCAATTTGAGCATTGAAGAAAAACGCCTTCCGCAGGACGGCAGTGCTATCGTGAAAACCAAAGATCAGGACCTGGATTTGCGTATTTCAACGATCCCCACGCCGCGGGGGGAAAGTATTGTGGTGCGGATTTTGCCCACCAAGGTGATGATGTACAGTTTGGGGAAATTGGGTCTCGACGCGCGGAATTTGCGGATTTTTAGAGAACTCCTTAATAAGCCGCATGGGATCGTGCTGGTCACCGGCCCGACGGGAAGCGGCAAGACGACGTCGCTGTATGCCTGCCTGAACGAGATCAATTCTGCCGAGTTGAAGATCATCACCATTGAAGACCCCATTGAATATGAAATGGAAAATATCACGCAGATCCAAGTGAATGCGAAAGTGAATTTTGATTTTGCCCGTGGACTGCGCAGTGTGCTGCGTCATGATCCGGACATCATCATGGTCGGAGAGATCCGTGATTTTGAAACGGCTGAAACAGCGATCCGTACGGCGTTGACCGGGCACTTGGTTTTTTCCACACTGCACACCAATGACGCGGCCAGCGGGATCACGCGCCTGATAGATATGGGGGTAGAGCCGTTTCTGGTGGCTTCCAGCGTGGAGGCATTCATTGCCCAGCGGTTGGTGCGGTTGATTTGTCTGCAGTGCAAAGAAGAAGTCGGATCGCCTTTGCTGGAATTGAAAGAAGAAATCGCCCAAGCCCTGAAAATCGATAATTTCGATAAGATAAAAATTTACCGCGGACGCGGTTGTGAACATTGCAACCAAACAGGTTATTTGGGGCGGACGGCTATTTATGAGGTGCTGATGATGGATGAGACCATCCGTACGGCCATTTTGGAAAAAGGAAGGTCGGATGATATCAAAAGGACTGCCATGCAGCATGGGATGGTGACCTTAAGGCAAGATGGCTGGCGCAAGGTCATTCAGGGAGTGACCACTCCGGAAGAGGTGATGAACGTCACCGTCAAAGAGGAATATCCGGATATTGTCAAAAATCTCGCCGTCAAGGCAACACAACCGTCGGTGGCGGTGTTTACGAATAAATCACCTGCGTCGCCGGGACGGCCGGTCACGTCGGAAATTTTAGCGGCGAAGAATGAGTACGATCAGCGGATCTATCCCCGGGTCTTGGAAAAATTGAACATCCGGTTTCAGTTCATGAAAAAAGATCCCAATGATTCCAATTTTCTCATTGCCGACGGTGTGGAACATTCCAGCCACACCAGAGATATCAGCGCCGGCGGTGTGACCTTCGGCTGCGGGTATGTGGTGCCGTTGGGGACGATCTTAAATGTGAAAATCCAATTGAATGAAGGGGAACGCAGCATTGATTGCCTCGCGCGGGTTTGCCGGGTTGAAGAGGACGCCGCCTCCGGAATGTTCAATATCGCGGTGTATTATTTAGATATTTCCAGCGCGGATCGCGTGAAAATCAATCAATTTGCCAAATTGAAATTAGAAAATAAATAATTTTCCCCATGTCCATTTTCTATTACAAAGCCAAAAATAAAGTTGCCGAAACCATCAGCGGCCAGATCTTTGCCCAGAACAAAGAAGAGGCTATCGAAAAGATCAATCAGCTGGGGTTGATGCCGATTGCGGTGGAAGACCCCGTTGGAGAAAGTGCCGCGGCAACGCAGGCCCTCTCGGGAAAAGTGAACGTGAAGGAGATCTATGTCTTTAGCCGCCAGTTGGCGAGCTTATTAAAAGCCGGTCTGCCTTTATTGTCCGCTCTGCAGACCATTGAACAACAGGTTTCGCATTTGTACTTTCGCGGTATTATCTCCAGAATTATTCTGGGGATCAAGGACGGGGCATCGTTGGGAGATTGCCTCGCGCAGCATCCGCAAATTTTTTCTTCTCTATACGTGGCGATGATCCGCGCCGGGGAAGAGAGCGGCCAGCTCAAGGACATGCTGGTCAGCATGGCCGAGCATTTAAAGAATCAGAACGAAATCATCACGAAAATACGCACCGCCCTGGCTTATCCTTTGATCATGCTGTTCGTGGGATTGGGGACGGTGGTCTTTATGCTGACTTACGTGATGCCCCGCCTGACGCATCTGTTTGTCGATGTCCATCAGAATTTGCCTTTACCGACCGTGATCGTAATGGTCTCGAGCGAATTATTGCAGAAATGGTGGATGGTCATTCTTTTGATTGTTTTTATCCTTGCCTTTTTTATCCGACGTTGGGTCGTCTCGCCCCTGGGACATGTTGTGTTAAGCCGTGTTCAGTTAAATCTGCCTTGGTGGGGACAGTTTGTTTTGAAGATACAGCTGGCGCGTTTTTGCCGTTCCTTGGAACTTCTTTTAAAAAGCGGTATTTCCATTTTAAGAGCGTTAAAATTATCCATTCCTGTCGTCAGCAATGCTGTGATCCGCGAACAGCTGGAACGCTGTCACGATGATTTGGTGGGAGGGAATTCTTTAGGCGAAAGCTTGAAGAGGTCAAGCAAGATCCCGGGGATTGTGGGAGATTTGATTGCCGTCGGAGAAGAGTCGGGTTCCCTGGCCAATACCTTGCAAGAAATTGCGGATGATTATGAGCGCGATATCAGTGAGACGATCAAAGTGCTGACCACCCTTCTGGAACCTATCATGATCATAGTCATGGGATCGGTTATCGGTTTTATGGTCATGGCTATGTTATTGCCCATCTTTCAACTGGATATTTTTTCACGGTAAATACGATTCATGAAGCCTTCATTGCTGATAGTTTTTACGGTGTGGGCAATGAGTATTTTAACCGCCGTCCCAAGCCATGCCGAGGAATGGAAAGAAATCAAGGACAAGCATTTTGTTGTGTATTACGGCTCTGCTATGAGTTCCGAGGAGGCAGGGCGCCTGCTGCGTCAGGCAGAAAAATATTACGATTTGATCGCCCGGCAGATCGGCTATGCGCGGTACTCCAATTTTTGGACATGGGAGGAGCGGGTCAAAATCATTATTTACGATGATCAGGCCGCGTTCATGGCAAAGACCGGCCAGCCTGCCTGGTCGAAAGGTTATGCCGATCGTCATCCGAAGCTTTTTGAATCTAAAATGATCGTGACGTACAGGCAAGAACAGGAATTTTTTAACGGCCTCTTGCCGCACGAGATCAGCCATTTGATTCTGCATGATTTTTTAGGGCCCCAGACTTCTGTGCCGCTCTGGTTTGACGAGGGCGTCGCTCAGCTGCAGGAGGCAGAAAAGCGCGCGGTGGCGGACCGTCTCCTGCAACGACTTGTTCTTGAGAAAAAACAGCTGCCCCTGCCGGTCCTCATGGAGCTGGATATCCGCCGAGAGAAAAATTCGACCAAGGTAACGCTGTTTTATGTGCAGAGCCTTTCGGTGATTGATTTTTTGCTCACTCAGTACGGGAGCGATGCCTTTGCCAGGTTATGCCGTCAAATGCGCGACGGAAAGTCATTTGCCGAAGCCCTGCGGCTGGCCTACGGTCATTCTTTTGATTCTGTTCAGCAATTAGAAGATAAGTGGATCAATTCTTTTCGAAATTAAACGGAGGTCGTATGAAAAAAAGACATGGAACAAAGATCATAAAGAATTCAACCTTCCGGGGATTTACCCTGATTGAGATCATGCTGGTCGTGATCATTATCGGGGCCTTGGCCGCGATGGTCGTGCCGCGTTTGACCGGCCGCTCTGAACAGGCAAAAGTCGCCGTCGCTAAATCGGATATCGCGACGACGCTGCCGACGGCCTTGAAACTTTATGAGTTGGACAACGGTTTTTTCCCCACAACGGGCCAGGGATTGGATGCCCTGGTCAAAAAGCCGTCCAGCAGCCCTGCGCCGCAGAATTGGAACGGCCCGTATATTGAAAAGGACCCGGAAGATCCCTGGGCAAGGCCTTATGAATATGTTTGTCCCGGGAAAAACCGACCGGATTATGATCTCTGGTCGCAAGGCAAAGACACGAAAAAAGAAGATGATGATATCACCAATTGGAAATAGGTTCGGGAACCCGCTGACTGACTTTCTGAAAAAGAAAAATGGCATATCTTTTTTTGAGGTCATGGTCACGATCGCTATTTTATCTTTAGGATTGGTCATGATTTTTCGTGCGTTTTTTATTTCTTTGGACGCCATCAACCATTTGACCTACCGCTGGCACGCCATGGTCCTTCTGGAAAATAAACTGGTGGAGATCCAGCAGAGATTTCAGACCAAGGGAGAGATCCTTATGGAACTTACCAGCTCACCGGAGAGGGCAGTCATCAACCGTCACCCGGTCAACTTCGGTTATAAAACCGAGGTGCGGCATTTTGCCGACTTGGATGATTTTTTTCAGGTCAACTTAACGATTTTTTGGCGGGAGCGTAGCCGCGATATCAATCTTTCGCAGACGGCGTACATCACGCGTTATTAAAAATACTCCTGACATTTTAAGAAAACTTTATGATGCCTTCCATGGTTCACAGTAAAACTCAACCCCACCGCGCCATGAAACAAAAATCTTTCGGATTTACGCTGATCGAGATCCTTCTGGTGGTGTCACTCATGGCGATGGTCGGCTTATCAATCTATTCTGCCTTTGCCAACGGGCTGAAGGTCTGGGATCGGGGCAAGAACCTCAACGCGCAAGAAGATATCATGATCTTTTTTGATCGTATCGGCGCGGAATTGCGTAATTCGTTCAGATTCTCGAAGGTTCCTTTTTATGGCCGCAGCCAGCGGGTCGTCTTTCCCACCATGGTCAAGGTCTTGCCGGACCCTAAAATGAATCCGGAAGAAAATTCTTATATCTCGCAGATAGGTAAAGTGGAATATGAGTTCGATGTCGTCAAAGATCAACTCATCAGGCGGGAAGCGTCTTATGGCCAGGCGATCCAGGGTAGATTTTCCGAAAAAGGGGCAGCTTTAAGGGGCATTCGCAATATTGAATTTAAATATTATTTTCCGGATGAACACGGAGAATTGTTCTCCACACAGATCATTGATGATTTGCCGGCCGCGGTTACTATCGAAGTCGAATATTTCGATCAGGGCGGCGAGGTCCAGAAAGTCATAAAAACAATTAACATTCCGCTCGGGTTCTCTGAGGAAACAGAAGATGAATCGTCTTAACCGGCATGGCGCCATCTTGATCCTGGTGTTGTGGGCGATAGGATTTTTATCGGTCCTGGCGCTGCAGATGGGCATGAATATCCGCCAGAAGATGACTCTTGTGCAGCGTCTGGAAGAGCGGCGGCAATTGCACTATATCGCCAATGCGGGGATTCAGAAGGCCATCGTCCTGCTAAGGCAGAATGTCAAAGTCAATGAGAACGCGACCGCGGGCGGCAAGGTGGCGCTCGGCGATCATAAGCAGCATTTTGCCCATATCCCCGTCGGAAAAGGTTTTGCCGAGGTGAGCTATGCGGGTTTTGATGAGAGAAGTTCAGAAGATATAAAGAAATTCGGCGTTGTCGATGAGGAGAGCAAACTCAATGTTAATAAGGCAAAACCCACGGAGTTGAAGATCCTGCTCCAGTATGCGTTTGCCATGGGAGACGAAGCTGCCGATCAATTAGCCAAATCCATTGTTGATTGGCGTGACCACGGCGATAGTGAATTAAGCGGATTTTACAGCGGCGCGTATTATGGAAATTTAAAAGACCCGTATACGATCAAGAACGCGGATTATGAAGTGTTGGATGAACTTTTGTTGGTTTATGGGATCAGCAAGAATCGTTATCAGGAATTGTTGAAATATTTTACGATCTATGGAAGCGGCAGGGTGGATGTCAACACCGCCTCGGCTCCGGTCTTGCTGGCGGTGGGCTTCTCCGAAGAATTAACCAAAAAGATTTTAGCTGCCCGCCGGGGCCTGGACGGCCAGGATGGGACCATGGATGATTATATCTTTCAGCAAATTTATGATTTCGGCTCAGAATTGGGAGCGTTTGTTGATCTCACCCGGGAAGACCTTGACCAGATCGATCAAATCAACTTTGCCGGCAAGATCGGCACCACTTCGCAGTTTTATTCTATTAAAAGCACCGGATATCTGCTGAATAAGCCGCAAAAAAAAGTTATTAGCTGTGTGTTTAATGTCAAAGATGATAAAATGGAATATTATCGAGAAGAATAAATTGAAATCAACGATATTTCTTAAAAAAAATAATTTCTGCCGATGTTAGACCTAGAAAAAGATTATGCCGTGATCACTCTCTGTGACGGGACGCTAAAGATAGCTCACGTGAAGGGTGAGGGAGTGAATCTTAAGCTGCTGAATGTTGTCAAAAAAGATGTCAAAGAGGTCGCGAAAGAGGATATTGCTAAGGTCGCACGGTCGGCTTTGGACAGTATCGGTCTCAAGAAAGCCAGCGCCATTTGCGTTATCCCATCGAGTGTGGCCACCACCAAGAATATCGAGATTCCTTCAGTTGATCCTAATGAAATCAAGTCCATCATTGATCTGCAGGCGGGCCGCCATACGCCCTATTCCCGCGAAGAAATACTCATCGGCTATATCAATATCGGTGTTTTTCAGAAGAATTATACTAAAGTCCTTTTGATCATTGTCAATCGCCAGGTGGTCAAGGAGCAATTCAGTACGTTTGATCTTGCCGGGCTTAAGGTCGAGAAGATTGTTTTTGCCCCGGAATGCAAGGCAGCGTTTTACGAAATGGTCTTGGGACGCAAGCCCGACGATATTCCCGTCGGGATCGTGGACATCGGTCATTACACAACGGACTTTATCATTGGTTTTAATCACACGGTCATTGCGTCCCGCAACATTCCTTTAGGGATGGAGCATTTGGTCAAGGAGGGTGTTCCGGCGCGCGATAAAATGGTGCAGGAGCTGACGGCGTCCATTGAATCCTATCAGAATGAAGATATCCATAAACTTCCCGAGATGTTCATCTTGACCAGCGACGACGCCAAGGTTAAAGAATTGGAGTCGATCTTAAAGGAGAAATTTAAAGCGAACGTGCGGGTGATCTCGTATTGGGATCATGTCGCGGCCAGCCAGCCGGTCATGTTAAAGATTGTTTCGGAATTCAACGATGAATCATTCTTGGACGTGGTTGCAGCCGTGCCGGCCTTAAAGAATGTTCAGGTGGATCTGACGCCGGAGGAAGTGAAGGTCCAGCACACCATCGAAGAGCGGGGCCGGCAGGTCCTGCAGGTGTGTATTTTTATTTTTATTTTGCTGCTTTTGATGTCGGCGATATTTTTCAGCAAGCTCCATTTCCGCAGTCAATACCTGGAGCGTTTAGTGAAAGAATATAACGCCAAAAGATTTGCCGTGGACGAGTTGGAGCGGATTTCCACAAACACCAAGATCGTCCACGATTATTTAAAAAGTCGGATGACCAGCCTGGAGGTCTTGACCGAATTGTATGAGAAAGTCCCTAACGAAATTTATTTAAAAAATATCACGCTCGAAGAGAACGGGTCGATCCATCTGCAGGGGATCTCGGAGTCCCGGTCAACGGCGTTTGCCCTTATCACTATTTTGGAAGATTCCGCCTTGTTTAAAAACGTAAAGATGATTTCCAGCAGCGCCCAGAAGGACCGTGGCAAAGATGTCTCGGCTTTCGAGATAGCTTTAAAGCTTACCAACGCCCCGGATGATGAAGCCCCTGAGGCGGTGGCCGGGGCAGGAAAAGACGAAAAGGACGAAAAGCCGGAAGAGAAAAAACCCAAAGAGGAAGCAACAAAAAAGAAGTAGTTTTGCCACAGTTTTGAGGAGAGCGGTTTGCTACAAAAATTTTATTCTAAATTATCGGAAAAAGAAAAAAAAATATTTTATATCGCCTTTGCTTTTGTTGTCTTGGCGCTGTTCGATATCCTCTTTTTGCGGCCGGTCACGTCGAAGTTGAAAAATATTGATATGGAGATCTTTGAGAGAGAAAACGATCTGAAGCGTGACCTGCGGCTGCTTTCGTACCGGGACCGTATCTTGAAAGAAAAAGAGGCGTTCAGCTCTTATTATACCGGTGAGGTGAAAAGCCCCGATCAGGCCAAAGCGGAATTTTTACAAAAAGTTGAAATGCTGGCGACCGCGGCAAAGGTCAACCTTAACAAGATCGCTCCTTCCGAAGAAAAAGAAAAAAGAGGCTATATCGCCTATTACGCTGACTTGGATTGTACCGGTGCTCTCGAAGATATCGTGAGGTTTATGCACACGATTGATGCCACTCAAGAGTTGCTGAAAGTGGTCAAGGTCACGATCAATGGAGGCAAGCCGGGAGCCAAGGAAGTTTCGGTCTCGATGACGGTTGTGAAGATTATTTTGGATCCCAAGTCCGTGATGAGCAACAAAGAGCTGGGGCAACACAAAGGCCAGGGGGCGTCGAGCCTTCCCGGTTCTGGCGCGGCTGGTCCTTCAGGTGGGGGCACTGGCCCCGGCGGGGCGAGCGGCACAGACTCTGCCGGAAAACCTCTCGGAGAACAGACAAATGCTTCTCAGCCGGTGGGCAGTACAGGCGCCGGAACAGGAACTGGCGGGGGCGCCGCTACCGGAGGTGCCGGCGGAGCCGGCAATGTTGCTCCAGGTTCAAAGGCAGGAGGTCCGGGTGGATCGGCAGGAGCTGGAGGATCAGGCGGAGGAGCAGGATCCGGAGGACCAGGGAAAGCTGGGAAGTCTTCTCCGGGAGATGACCAGGAAGAAGCTGAAGAAAAAAAATCCAAAGTCCCGGTGACCGGTGAACGCGTTCAAGTTCAAGGGATAGAAGCTTTATGGAATAATTTTTGGGGAATTAAGCCCAAGGAACCTGTTGACGCTCCTCCGGAGAATACCGAGGAGCCGGAAGAGAAGAAGCCTAATCTTTGGCAAAAATTGCTAACTGAGTCTGCTCCCAAAGAAACGTCAGAACCAGCGGAAGCGCCGGCAGCAGAGGAATAAAATGTCCTTACTAAATATTTTTTTTATTTTTTTATTGCTATTCCAATTCCATTGTTTGCCGATCTGCGCCAACGCCGAGAACATTCAGCAATATTATGAAGAAGCTGCCCAAGCTTATCAGGCCGGCGATTATCAAAAAGCCATTGCCTTGTATGAAAAAGTGCTGGAACTGGAGCCGAAGTTCGCCCCGGCGTATAACGCTTTGGGTGTTATTTATCGCAACCGCAGTGAAAATATCTTGGATTCCGTATGGTATTTTAAAGAAGCCATTGAAGCGGATCCGAATTATCTGGAAGCCTATGATAGTTTAGGAAAAATTTATCAGCAGGTCAATGAGCCGGACCTCGCCATAGAATATTTGAAGAAAGCTCTGGCGATCAACCCGGATTATTTAAGCGCACACTTTACGGTGGCCTGGGTTTATTTGCTAGGAAAATCCCAACCGCAGGAAGCGGAATACCATTTTAAAAAAGTTATCGAAACGAAAGGTCTTCCTCTGGCGTATTATGGCTTGGTGTTGGCTTATTCGATGAATAAAAATAATGCCATGGTCTTGGATGTTGTCACGCAATTGCGGGAGATGGGGCAGAATGAATATGCAGCGCAACTGGAGCAGATGATCCGTAAGCCTTTTCAGCCGCAAGAGGCTCAGCTGGTTTTGCCGCCGGGCATGCCGGAACGGCAGCCCAATGTTCTGGTGGAAAGCACGCCTAAACCTCCGCCAGCGCCTCCTTCCGGTGGAGAAATATCCGGTTATACCCAGATCCGTCTGCGCGGAAAATTGACCGGTATCCCGGTCGAGATTCAACCCGAGAAAAAGAGATAACACCTGTTACTTTTTTAGATCACCGGAAAGTTTATTCCAATCGACTTCGTAAACGAGAATTTGCGTGCGTCGGGTGAGGTCTTTTTCTTTGGCAAAGGGGCGGAAATATTTCAATCCTTTACCGTCAAAAAAGTACAGGTTGATGATCAAGGATTTCGCCAGTTTTTCATCCAGCAGGACGCAGTTATAGGCACCGTCTTCATCCTGCGTGAGCAGGGCGGAGAACGAGAGATTGGATTGGTCGAATTTCTTTTCAATGACCCGGTCACCTTCAACGAAAAATAAGCTTTTGGGGATCCCGGTGCCGAACTTGGCCGAGGTGATATAGCAGTGTTTATCCGAGAGATTTATTTTTACATTTTGTTCAAAGGTCAGCACATCGCCCTGCCGCGACAGCTCGCTCATAACGCCACTGTAGCGGTAAGCTCCGCCGGCGATGTCCCACAAAAGTTGCAGGTAGGCCACCGAGTTGCTGGGCGGAAGGTTTTTCATGGTTTCGGGGTCGGCATTGAGGTTTTCCGCTTTTTTAATATCCCATCCGCCGACAAATTTTAACTCCAGATTTTTTTCCATAAGATCGTTGTAGACCAGAAGGTAAGACGGGGGAGGCAAGGCATGCGTCAAGGACAAGAGATGTTTGATCTTCTTCTCGGGCAATTTCTTCTGCAGCAGGGTCCGGGCCCCGGGCTCATCCATTTTCGAAATTATTTTCAGCACGGCCACCGCTTCCGAAAGTTCGAACCCGTTGGCTTGCAGGTATTCGGCGGCTTGATTGGCGCTGGTATTGAGCATGCGCAGGATTCCGGCGGCTTCCCGCTCATCCTCGGCCAGAAAAACATTGGCCAGCCAATAACCCTGCGGGTTATTGATGGTCGCCCCGTCGAAGGTCACGCGCCGCTTGGCAACGGCTTTGATAAAATGTCCGGGCGGCCACCAAGTATTGACGATACTGTTTTCGGGAGTTTCATTGTTGATCTTGACCAAGGCCTTTTCCCAGGTGGAATTGAATATTTTATTGAGCAAAAAAGGAATGCCTTTGTACGCCGTGATGACGTTGGGAACGGTTAAGATCAGGGTGAGAATGCCGACGAGAATAAGCACCGGAATGTTTTTATGTTTTTGATCCGCGATCCGGTTGACGATGAATTTTCGTATATGGCCCAAGAGAAATTTCAGGCCGATCGCGCTCAAGACAGCGAAGGGAACCGCGCACAACAAGGTAAAGCGCAGCGCTCCGAAACCCAGGACCAGGGCAGCGGCGAGAAATACCGTCAACACAAGGACCGGCAAAGGATCTTTTTCCTGAGAACGCCGCCGGGAGAGAATGACGTAAGACCCAATCCCCAGGATGGATGAGATGACAACAATATATCCGCCGACCAATTCCATCAGGTAAATGACCGTCGGTTTGTTCAGTTCGCCGACGCCGATATAAAGGTTCGGCCAGAGGGACAGCTGCGGACTGATGAAATTATTGACCGCTTTCCAGCCTTCTTGAAACAAAACAAAGAACTCTTCCAATCCAAAAGCTAGCGTGATCCCCAGCAAGGTCATGCCGAGAATGACCCCGAAGAACGCTCCCAAATTTTTGGTGTGGTCCGGCCGGCGCAGGACCCAGCGGTTATAAAGAAGGCAGGCGATGCCGGAAAGCATGATCACGCTGAAAAGGAAGACCCAGCCGTGCCAATACAAGGCATAGAGAGTGATGGCCAGAGCGCTCAGCCCTGCCCAGAGCAGGCATTGCTTAAGATCATTTCGTTTCTTCAATCCGTAAATAAGCAGCGCTAAAACCAGAAATAAAAAGAACACATTGTTGGGATCGTCGTCATACCAGCCGAACATGCTGCGTTTTAAAAAGATCGGGGCCGTGAGAAAGGAAACCGCGCTGATAAAAGAAGCGGCCCAGCCGCATTCAAAAATGGCACAAAGAAAGAGAAAGGGGATGAGCGCCAGCATCGTCATAAGGAGCGGCGTAAAACTCACCGCGTACATTAAAGGCACTTCTGGATCAAACAGTCGTAGGAATTTGTAGATCGCATATCCGGTGTACGGATGCAGGTTGATCGGTTCCCAGAATCCCAGCGGGGTGAGCATCAGGGGATTGAAATATTTACTGCCTTTGGTTTTTTCTCCCAGCTGTCCGGTTTTGATGATATTTTCGGTAAGGCTAAGATAATAAAAACCGTCCGAGGCCAACAGATACGGGCCGCGGGTGATGACGGAATCGGGATTATCCTGGTCGATCTGTTTGGCGACGCGGCTGATGGTCTTTTGGAGATTTTTTCCTTCGGAGCGCAGGATGTTATCAAAACTTTTTTTGATCAGCTGGTTTTTCTGGGTCACCGAGAGCTGGGGGAAATTTTTTTCAATGCCGCTGATGACTTTTTCCCGTATATTGGACAACACAAAAACCGTGGCCTTCTCCGAGGAATCGAAAGAAGAAAAGGTCAGAAGCGGATAAAGCCGCAAGTACAGGCCGATCGCGCCCGCGCAGAGCCAGACCAGCGCGAACCCTAAAAAGCGTTTGCCGTGTTTTTTATTCCACAATTTCATCATGTTCCAAATTGCCTTGTTTATTTTTGTAAAGGTATTCTCCCAGGTAACGCCGGATGAGATTGGAGGGAACGGCAAAACTGGAGTGGTCTGCGGCGGCTTCTTTGGCGGTCATCATGCCGATCAGCTGTCCTTGATGATTGAACAGCGGACCGCCGCTGTCGCCTTCGTATAAATTGATGGTGGTCTGCAATAAACTCGTGGTCTTGATCTCGCCTTTGAGGAACTGGTGGCGGGTGGTCCCGATACCTTTGATCTTTCCTCCGGAGAATGTCTGCTTGAGGAATTGGGAATTCCCGACGGTAATGACCTCATCCTGCAATTTTACTTGGTCCGAATTTGCCAATTCAACGGGCGAGACCGGATAGGGTAAAGGGATCTGAATAAGCCCGATATCCAGATTTTTTATGACCATAAGGACCTGCGCGGGGATCTCGGTATTGTCATGCAGGATCACCGCGATCTTATCCGCGTTGTGGACGATATGCGCGTTGGTGACGATGATTCCGGAAGGATCAATAATGACCCCGGCGCCGAAGCGGTTATAACCGGCGGCTTTTAAGCGGCGCAGCACAATGACCCGGCCGGTCGCTTTATCGATCGCGGCGGCTTGGTACGGTGCCTGAAAAATTCCCGTGTTGACCGCCTTGATGCTGACAATGGCCGGCTGCAGTTCCTGGATCTGCGCGATGATCGAAGTTTGGCCCGCGGCTCTTAAGGGCATCCCTAAAATAGGCCCGGCTAAAAGAAATCCTATGAGGAAAATTTTTCTTTTTAACATAGTTCCCATTGTAGCGCCGGCCTATCCCGAGTTCAAGAAAATATAATAAAAGCTTATATAATAAAAGCTTAAAAGAGAATCAATATTTGCCTTGTCTTTTTTCTTTTAATGTGTAAAATAAAAAGCTGTTCCACCTATTTTACAAAAGCCGTGAAGTTTAAGGAGAATTTGATGAAAAGAACCGGTATTGTTTTAAGCTTAGTATTTTCAATGTGTTTAGTGTCTCATCCCGCCTTTGCCGTGTTTTTAATCGATACCGGCATTGCTGATACCCAGTTTGCCAACCAAACGGATTTTATTGAACGTGATCTGTACGGCCGGTTCGTCTTGAACAGTTCTTATAAAGTTTCCGACATTGAAGGATATTTTATCCGCGATCCGGAATTTCTTTTTCCGGACATTATTCCGGCACCGTTAAGGGTGAGCTTGTATAAGGGAGATGCTTTTAATCCGCCGGATCATCCCTCGCCCAATGTTCGCCATCCGGACCTGAATAATCTGGTCGCGACACAGAATTTTTCCCTTCCCGGGGGAGAAACTGTCTCCGGGTATTATGGAATTACCGGAGGGAACCTTTCTTTATCGCCGGGATCTTATTGGGTGGGGCTGGAACGGGGAGAAGATCTCCCTCGCGTCTGGGGTGTCGGAGCAGGTGTGGCCCAGGCACCGCTGGAACAATATCATTATTTATATGACGGTTCGTATTTCTTTGATGATCCCAGCGCGAAGCAATTTGCTCTACGCGTGCAAGGTCATGCGGTCCCGGAGCCGTTGACCGTCAGTCTTTTCGGTTCGGGACTCTTATCGCTTTTCGCCCTCCGGCGCAAGCGTCCGCTCTAGTCCTTTCTGCAGGGCCATGAAAAAACTGCCTAAAAAAATTTTAATCGTTGATGATGATGCCGGCATGATCCGTGTGCTGCAGAAATGGCTCAAGGTGGCAGGTTATGCCACGGCGGAAGCCCTGGACGGTTATGCGGCCCTAGACAAGATCAAAAGTGAGGCCCCGGACCTGATCCTGCTCGATGTTCTGCTGCCTGATTTGAACGGCACCGATGTCGCCAAGCAAATCTTGCAGGACCCGGCGACCAAAGACATTCCTATCATTTTCATGACAGTTTGCATCGATCTGGAAAAAGACAAAGGGGAAGAGAAGATCGGCGTCAACGGCAAACTTTTCCCGGCCTTTGCCAAACCTTTGCACAATCCGAAACTTTTGAGCATCATCCGTAAATCCATTAATAAAAAATATCATCAGAATAAGTGATTCCTGGCTGAGATTTTTATGAAAATTATCATCGAGCATGAAGGTTTAAAGGCAGTTCTTGAGGACGAAACTATTATCGACATTACGGACGCGCTGGATTTGATCGAGGTGGCGCTCGTGCAGGTGGGATTTGCTCCGGAAAGGATCCAGGCGGGAATTCGTTTTAAGTCGCAAGAGCGCCCGCACCGAAAAGGAGAGCAGGACAAGCGCGTTAAGGAATAAGGCAAAGAGGAATTATGGAAGCGACCCCGGAAAAAGACCCTAAACCCAGTGAAGAGAAAAAAGCAGAAACGCCGGCGGCTGAAGTAAAGCCGCAGCCTGTCGCTGAACCGCAGCCTGTCGCCGTTCAACCGGCGCCTGTGGCCGCTCAACCGGCCCC
>MHGP01000076.1:0-1627 GCA_001805615.1 Omnitrophica WOR_2 bacterium RIFCSPHIGHO2_02_FULL_48_11 | reverse complement strand
CTGCCGCTGAACCGACGCCTGTCGCCGCTGCTCCGGTTGAAAAACCCAAAGAGACGCCGCCCTTGACCGGCCCGCAGCTCATCCTCAAACAATTAGAAGACGCTATTCAGCAGACACCGCCTCCGCCGGCTGAGCCGGTACCGCCGCCACCGCTCGAGCCTTCTCCGGCGGCTGAATCTCCGGCGCCGCCTGAACCTTCGGCACCCGTTGAACCGGTAAGTAAAATATCTATCCACGTCAATGCTGCGCCTGCCGCTGCCCCGGTGGATTCTTCCAAGATTAAAATGACCGAGGCCATGTTAAAATTGGATGCCGTGGTCAAAGAGTTGAAAGAAAAAAATAAATGACATTTTTTTTGTCGCAGGTTGCCTTTGCCGACGATAGTTTTACCCTGAGCCCCGAGACCATGACGGTTTTGAATCAGTATGTGGAGGCGTACGGCGGGTCGTCTTCGTGGAGTTGGGCCAATGTGATAGGCAATGTCCTTTTCAGCGGTATCGGTTTTGTGGCCTTTTGGTATGGCAGAAAAATGAAAAGCCTTCGCTCCGTTATCCTGGGCCTTGTCCTCATGATCTTCCCTTATTTTGTTTCGCAGACCCTTACTTTATATGTTATCGGTGCTATCCTGTGCGCAGTGTTATATTTTTGGCGGGAGTGAGGGAATTCCAGAAATCCCGCTTTACAGTTTTTATAAAGTCTGATATAACTATGACCAGATTTTGGTGGAAATTTTTTCTTATGATAATTTGGGGCAGCCGACCGTAGGTCGCAGTCCCAAGTTTTTTAAAATGATTGATTTTAAAGTTAAGTGGTAATTTGGGGCCATTAGCTCATCTGGTAGAGCATCTGACTCTTAATCAGAGGGTGGCAGGTTCGAGTCCTGCATGGCCCACGAGTGATAATTTAAAAGTCAAACACCTTTTGAGTTCTTAGTTTTTGTGGAGGTTGTTGTGTCTCTTAAAGAAGTTGATATCGTTTCGCTTAAAGAAAAAGCTCTGCAGTTCCGTCGGGAAATATTGGAAACCTTGAATGCTGCCGGCTCGGGCCATCCGGGCGGGTCGCTTTCCGCGGTCGAGATCCTCACCAGTTTATATTTTCATAAAATGAATCACCGGCCGGACAATCCCCATTGGGAAGTCCGCGACCGTTTGATCATCTCCAAAGGCCACGCCTCCGCCGGAGTGTATGTGGTTTTGGCCAACGCCGGATATTTCCCCAAAGAAGAATTAAAAACGTACCGCAAGCTGGGAAGTCGCCTGCAGGGCCATGTGCACAGCAAGGTCCCGGGCGTGGAATTTAACACCGGCTCGCTCGGTCACGGGCTTTCAGTCGCCAACGGCATTGCCTTGGGTGCCAAGCTGCTTAAAAAAGATTTTAAAACGTATTGCCTTTTGGGCGACGGCGAACTCCAGGAAGGTTCGATCTGGGAAGCGGCGATGTCGGCGGCGCATCACAAGCTGGACAATGTCTGCGCGATCGTGGACTATAACAAAGTCCAGGAGAACGGCCCCACGAATGATATTAAAAATTTGGAACCTTTGGCCGATAAATGGAAAAGTTTCGGCTGGCACACGGTCGAGGTGATCGGCCACAATTTTCCGGCGCTGATTAAGGCCTTGGACCAGTT
>MHGP01000075.1:18854-31479 GCA_001805615.1 Omnitrophica WOR_2 bacterium RIFCSPHIGHO2_02_FULL_48_11 | reverse complement strand
TTGATTCCGGTATCAGACAAAGCATCCAAATCCAACCAATTGACCCCTGTATCCGATAACACATCGATATCGATCCAATTGATCCCTGCACCGGCCAACGCGCCCAAAGCCAGCCAATTGACACCTGCATCCGAGAGGGTATCAATATCGATCCAGTTAATTCCCGCACCGGCCAACGCACTCAAATCCAGCCAATTGACACCAGCATCCGAGAGGGTATCGATATCGGTCCAATTGATCCCAGTGTCAAAGAGCGCGTCTAAGTCCAGCCAATTGATACCCGCATCCGCGAGGGTATCGATATCACTCCAATTGACACCGGACCCGGAGAGCGCGCTTAAGTCCAGCCAATTGACACCCGTATCCGAAAGCGTATCGATATCCACCCAATTAATTCCGGCACCGGATAACCTCCCTAAATCTAACCAATTGGCCCCTGCATCCGAAAGCACATCAAGATCACTCCAATTGATCCCGGTGTCAGAGAGGGCGTCCAAGTCAAGCCAATTCACCCCCGCATCCGAGAGCATATCAAGATCCGCCCAATTGATACCAATATCCGACAAGATATCTAAGTCAAGCCAGTTAATCCCCGTATCCGAAAGGGTGTCGACATCACTCCAATTGATGCCGGAGCTGGTCAGGGCACCTAAATCCAGCCAATTGACTCCCGCATCCGAGAGGGTATCTAAATCTGACCAGTTGACACCCGTATCCGAAAGCGCGTCTAAATCAAACCAATTGATCCCGGCATCGGAGAGGATATTAATATCTTCCCAGTTGATGCCTTTATCGAAGAGAATGTCCAGATCCAGCCAGTTGATCCCCGTATCTGAAAGCACATCCATATCCGACCAATTGATCCCGGCATCGGTTAAGATATCCACGTCGTACCAATTGATCCCGGCATCGGTCATGATCTCAAAGTCATACCAATTGAGACCCGAATCCGACATAACGTCCAGATCCAACCAATTCACTCCGGCGGTAGTCAGCTGTGCTAAATTATCCCAATTGATCCAGGTATCCCAGTTGACCCCGGCCCCGCTCATATAAGCGATATTCGACCAATTCACCGCCGCGTCGCTCATAAAATCCAGATCCAGCCAATTCACTCCGGCATCCGAGAGCACATCAAGATCCGACCAGTTGATGCCGATGTCGCTCAACGCATCCAGATCGATCCAGTTGATCCCGGAATCCGCCAGGATATCAACATCCACCCAATTGATCCCGGCATCCGACATCCGGTCAATGTCCAGCCAGTTGATCCCGGAATCGCTCATCGCGTCCAGATCCGCCCAATTGATACCGGACCGCGATAAAACACCAATATCTTCCCAATTCACCGAGCTCCCCGAACCCAAATTCAAAACTCCAGATCCTGTAAAAGTCCCCAAAGACGTTGTTATGGTTGCCTGATAATAATAGGTTGATTGAGAAGTTGCCGGAGTAAAAGAGCTATAATATACTGTATCAGCTTGATTCCCAACACTTGTAACTCCAGTAAAAGATACACCACCGCAGCCAACGCCGTTACAGGAGTCAGGATTGACATCAGCAAAATTGTCCAGATATAGGTCAAAACTTCCTGATATATAAGTACCGAGACTTTTTCGTGTCCCATTTTGCTCCAAATAGGCATTTAAATAATAGGATCCTACGCTGGTGCCTATCGCTTCCATCACCACAAAAACATTGCGCCATTGGATCCCGGCATCGGACATTGCATCGATATCCAGCCAGTTTATCCCCATATCACTCATCGCATCAATATCCGCCCAGTTGATCCCCTTGCTGCTCATCACAGCGATATCATCCCAGTTGACCGAAAGCTGGCTGTCGGTGACACTTTTGATCACTCCGATGTCCATCCAGTTAATCGAATCAGTGGAGGTTTTGATCACTCCGATATCGAGCCAATTGATCGTATCGGTGGAGCCCTTGATCACTCCGATATCGAGCCAGTTGATCGCCGCAGTGTCGGCCAAAATTTCCTTTTCCACCTCTTCCGCGACCACCAGCTCTTTCTTGCCGGTATAGGTGATGCCGGAATAAACGATCGTCACGGTGGTCATATACGTTTCGTGGATATCAGCAGCAGCGAGGAAAAGGTCATCGTATTTGCAAGAGTCGGTTGAGCCACCCGTACATGAGCTTAAAGCGATCGAAGTACACGCCGTCGAATAACCGGCCGCCACGCAGGTGCTGGGGACAGAAGAATTATCTGATTTTACAATCGACACTGTACCGGTTTCTGTACCGGCCAGATCAATAATTTTTCCGTCTGCTTCCAGCTGGGCAAAAACACTCCAGTAAGTTCCGTCAAAGGTCCATTTTATATTGATTGTCGGCTGACGGACGCGGAAAGAGTTTGACGTCCCGGTATACACCCGGCTATAAGCATCGGTCACCGTGGCTTTGAGGGCATACATATCCCCTGGCTTGTTCACCTTGAGAAGTTTGCCGGTAAAATTCGCCACCCCGGAGGAGGTTGCCATCGAGGTCGTGCCGCCTAAGGTCGCTGAGCCGCCGGAATCATTCAAGAGAGAGAGAACCACCGTGTAGGCAGTCGCGGTAACAACATTGTCATTCTTGTCACGGACAGAGACAATCGGCTGAGGAGAAAAAACCGTATCGGGATACGTATCGGGAAGGGTGGTGGTGAAGGTCAAATGATCGATATCATCCGCCCCGGCCTGCTCCGAAGAAGAAGACGAAGACGAAGACCCGTCTTTGCCCGAACCGGTATACTGCGCAAAAGCGGGAGACACGCAAAATATCACCCAAAACAGGCAGAGTAATACAGACTCTCCCCTTTGGGGAATAAAAAATTTATTCTTAAAAATGTTTGTCATGCCAGGGATCAACTGGGCTCTAAATTAAAACTTGTTACAACAACCGACTTAGACGTACCGTGCTCTCTCACGGCATCAACTGGGCGAAATTTCAAAAAATTTGCACACCCCAAAAATCAAAATCTTTGATCAAATTTTTTATCATCTAAAGGCGAATTAATCATGGACCTCACCTTCAATTCCATTTGCAAAATCTTCTGTTCAACGATCAGCCGGTCAGGCGCCTGCGGATTCAGAAAAATATATTCCTTGTAATGCTTCAGGGCCGCCACCGGGTCTCCCAAGAATTCCCCCTGGACGAACGCCAGGTTAAAATGCGCCGCGGCATCGGAGGGCATTAGTTTCAAAACTTTTTTATACTCCGCGGCGGCTTTGGAATAGTCCCCTTTATGAAAATAAATGTTCCCCATGTTGTAATGCACCCTGGCCGTGTCCTGCCTTAGGCGCTCGCTTTCTTTGTTAAACTGGTCCACGATGGCCACGATGTTTTCGCGGCTTTTTTCACCGTCCGCGTCGATTTTTTCATAAGCCAATTGGTTCTCCGGCTGGACCGGCTCTTCTTTCGCGACCCGGTCCTCCAGTTCTTTGATCTTCATTTGATATTGCTGTTCTTTATCTTTGATAGTGACTTGCAGGTCGACCAGCTGGCGGGAATATCTTTGATTCAAATCCACGATCCCTTCGGTCTGTGTACGGACCCGGCGCATTTCTTCGGTCATCGCATTGATCCGATTGATCTCGATCTGCCGTTGACCGCGCAAGGACTTTAATTCTTCATCCAGTTTTTCTTTTTCTTCATGCAGCTTATCGTTTTCTTCAATCACACTTTTTAAAGTTTTATTGAGCTCGATGATCTGACCTTCTTTGAGCGGCATCCCGACAATTTCTTTAGGAGGCTCCAGAACGGTTTTTACGTTCGACGGGGCAGGAATTTCCAGCGGCTCGGTATTGGGGATCATCTGACCGGCTTCAATATTAGTTTCAATCACATCGGAAGAAGAGTCTTCTGCGGCAGATGAAAACGCTACAAAAAATAAAATAATGGTCAACAGCCCGGCCTTGACCCAACTCCCCCTCAAGCAAAACCCCTTCACGCGTTACTCCTTCAATTGAAGCGTTGACCCTGACTTTGCCGGATCGCCCCCATCGACCGGACTTTCATCATCGCGATAATCTTTGGAGGGCTGAATAGTCCCATTGATATCGTACAAATTTTTATCCCCGGTAATCACATGCGGTGTGATAAATAAAACAATTTCCGTTTTTTCGATTGAATCGGTGGAGCGGCTAAAAATCCGGTCGATGATAGGAATATCCATCAGTCCCGGAAAACCCTTTTTGGTATGGACCTTATTGTCTTTTTTCAGCCCACCCATAATAATCGTCATCCCATCCTTGACCATGACCGTTGTTTCTACAAGTGTCTTATTCACTTGCGGGATCCCGCCGCCTTTGGACGTAAGACTGCTGACCACAGTGGAAATCTCCGGCTTAAGATTCATCGTGACAAATCCATCATCGTTGATGGTAGGTTTCACGCTGAGCTTCAAGCCGACATCAACAAACCGCACATCTTCGCTGGTAATGGCATTGTCACCGGTGCCGGAGGTTGTCGAAATAATGTAAGGAACCGTGTCGCCGATATGGATCGTCGCCTCTTCATTGTTGGTCACCAGAATTTTAGGATTCGATAAAATTTTAGTATCACTCACCTGCTTGAGCATCCTCACCGAGGTAGCAAAATGATTCACCGTAAGAGTCCCCACCCCGACTTTGGTAAAGGTGGTGGATAAATTATCGCTGGAAGACAAGCCACTTTCATTCATAAAGGTATTCTTGAATGTTAAATTCTTAAGAAGCGGGTCGTTAAGGGTAGAAAAATCCACGCTCCAGTCAATACCCACATCGAATTTGGGCTTTAAGACAATCTGCAATATATTGATCTCGATCAAAACCTCTTTGGTGGGCACGTCCAAATTCTGAATCATTGCTTCGACTTCCTTGCGGCGTTCCGGCAGCGCCCGGACAATAACTTGGTTGGAACGTTCATCCATCGTGATGGACCCAACCGCCAGGGCATCAAGACGCGCCCGCAATTTTTCCGCCACCACATCGGCCTTGGCATACTGCAAAGGATAAGCCACAACTTCTGCCGGTTTTTCGATCTCGTCTAAACTCTTTTTCATCTGCGCCAGAGAATCCGCCGTATCGATCATCACCACCGAACCCGTATCTTCATCAATGATTACTTTGCCCAAGGTACTTTTGATGCTCTCCAGGGCCGCAACAACATAACTCGGTTTGGCATATTTTAAATTAACGATCATCACTTGCTGTTTGTCGTTGAAACGCTTGCCGAACATCGCTTCGTATTCCACGCCGGAAAGGATATTGACGATTTCGTTTTGCAGATAATAGGCGAGACTATTGGAGATGAGGATGATATCCAGCGCATCTTTGATGGAAACATTCTTTAGATACAGCGTTACCCGCCCCTGCACATTGCCGCTGGTGACCATATTGAAATCGCCTTTGAGCGCCAAAAATTTCAGGACATCAATGACATTCATCTCCCGCACGTCCAGCGTAATCATGCGCGACAAACGCTTCTCTAAGGACTCGGTGGCTTTCTCAATGACAATCGGTTTGCCGGGGGTTGGGGCACTGGCCGGCTGCATTTTTTCCATGGCTTCGAGGTTGGCAGGATTAGGCTGCGGAGCTTTTTCTTTTTCTGCCGGAGCGGCTGTCCCTGACGCGGCAGGGGCAGTGCCCTTGGGAGGCTGCTGGGCGTACACCCTCACAACGGCATTGCTAAAAATAAAAAGGACAAGAAGAGAAAAATAAAGGATCCATCTTCCGGCTTTTTGCGATCCACGATTTTTTACGTCACAAATCATAAACTGAGCTTTAAATCCTCTCCCTCAAAAGTTAAGATCACGCTGTCGGCAAAAATTTCTTTGACCGTTACTTTGTTGATCTGATCTCCGGCCCGCAAAAAATACGTGATGCCGCTATTGGTATTTTCAATCAGCGCAGACGCCGAATCCGGCGTGCTCAGCCACGAAACACCCACCAGCCGCAGGTCCTTGGTTTTTTCGACAATATGCTGAATATCCAGCGGAGTGGCAGCGGCCTTTTCCTCTTCTTCTTTCTTTTCAAAAGGCTGAAAAATGTTCCGGCGGGTCACGACCGAAACATATTCCGTCATCTCTTTAATTTGGGGCAAAAGATTTTCCGGAAGCTTAGCGACCTTGGTTTCGATCTTAAGATGGAAATTATGATTGGCATAACTCATGCCTTTTTTAAAATCAAAAATAAAAAAGAGCGCCACGATACCCACAATGACCAGCAAAATAAGATTGATCTCGCGCAGCGTGAAAGCAACCGGCCTCCCCCCGCCTTTCAAAAAACCCAAAAGAACATCCAACCCGGGTGGTGTAGGAAAGGCCAGCGCCGGCCCTTTGACCGAACTGGCAATCTGCTGAGCTACGTTCAGGGCGGTTGTTGTGGCACCAGAGGCAGGCGCTGCCTGGGTTGCGACACCGCCGGCTCCCCCTTTTTCTTGAGCTTCAATGAGTTTTAGAAGTTTTTGCTCTGCTGTTTCTTTGGCCATCGGGTCTTAATTTTAATTGTCGAAACTTTTTTCTTTATAAACACCGGGGCTTGCTTCTTTGGTCATTCCCAAACCACTGGCCTGCATAAACTGCTGCTCTTTGGCGATCACATCGCGGACGATTTCACGATCCACGGCCGACTTATTTTGCATGATCAATTCTTTGAGCACTTGATGACACAGCATCGTAATTTTTCTGGGATAGCCGCGCGTATAGCTGTAAATTTCAGAAAAAGCCTCATCCGAGAACAAGGGCATAGCGCTGTTATATCCGGCCTGTTTAACGCGATAAAGGATCAGCTCCCTGGTCGACTGCACGTCCAAGGGGTTCAAGGTATATTTAAAACTGATGCGGTCCAAAAAATTCGGCATCTGCATAATCTTGGGATACAATTCGACCTGCCCCAGCAAAACCAATTGCAGCAATTTGTATTCATTGGTTTCAAAGTTCAAAAGGATACGCAAGGTCTCCAGGGTCGACAAGTTCAATTTTTGCGCCTCGTCGATGACCAACACAACCGTTTGTTTTTCGGTCACGGCTTTTTCAATCAAAAATTTCTGAATAACATCGCGCAGATTTAAAATATCCTCTTTGCTGAGATCCACATGGGAAGGAAGATCCACATTAAAATTTTTCACCAGCGAGGTCAGAAACTGGCGTTCATCCACAAAAGATGGGTTAAGAATGATATGGAAAATCATGTTGCCGCGGCGCTTTAATTCCTGGATCAACTTGCGAGACAAAGACGTCTTGCCGGTTCCCACATCGCCGAACACCACGTTCAAGCCGCGCTTGAGACGGATCTCGATGAGGATGCTGGTTAAGGCCATGTCATGTTCTTTGGTAAGGTAAAAAAAGTCCGGATCCGGACTGGTGGAGAAAGGTTCTTTGCTAAAGCCGAGTAGGGTGTGGTAGGACATATAATTAATCTAATGTTTATTTAAATAACAAGAATATATAGAGTAATCTTGATAAATATAATAATATGGAAAAAAATATCATTTACTTATGATAGATTTTATCATAAGTGCTAATGATATCAAATACTTATTTGCTTATTTTAAATGGTTTTTGGGGGACAAACTGCAGGATTCCGGAGCAGAAACCGAGGGTGCGACTAAAGGCTCTTAAAAGCATGACAAAACCGAAGAAAAGACCCATTTTAAAATTTTTTAACATATAAAATCCGTAAAATAATTCTAAAAAAATAAGCAAAAAAATGGAAATCCCTGCCGCGAACTGCAGCCATAACAGGGGCGGCAAAAAAAACAATGAGTTCAAAAAACTCAGCAAAACCAGCGGCACCTCGACGATGTCCTTCCAAAAAGTGTAATCGTCCCCGCGCATCATGTCGGGATGATTGCGGTACATTTTAGCCCGCCAAAAGCCATGCCGGAATTGTTCTCTCAAGTACCGGTCAAGGTCTTCCGTATGATAGTGGTCCACCAGTGCCGTTCTTTCAAAATAGATTTTGTATCCTGCCTTGAGGATTTTATAACTTAAGTCGTTGTCTTCCCCGCTCGCGAAGCGATAACCGGGATCGAACCCCCCGGCCTCAAAAAAAACTTTTTTTCTGGCACAAAAGTTATAGCTTCCAAAAGACTTAGGAAAATCCGGCATAAGTTTATGATGGCGGAATAAAATTTCCTGTTGGATACAATTGGCCAGCGGATTCTGCGAGTTGGCGATGCCGTAACTCCCCGCCACCACGCCGATTTGCGGATCAGAAAAACGCGACATCATCCGAACCACCCACTCCGGTTGCGGCAAGCAATCCGCATCCGTAAAAAAAATAAAATCTCCGGACGCTTCCTGAGCGCCCCGGTTGCGCGTCGCGGCCGGACCGGAATTTTTCTGATAAATATATTTTACCGTCGGATAAGATTTGATAATGTCGGCGGTTTTGTCGGTGGATCCGTCGTCGACGACGATGATTTGGATGTGCTGATGGAATCTCTGCTGGGTGACGGCCTGGAGGGATTGGCCAATCGTTGTCTCGCCGTTGAAGACCGGAATCACAACTGAGATGGATGGAGTCATAAAAAATTAAAAGGCAAAATTTAAAATTAAGGTGCCGCGCAGCGGCTCTACAATTTTGACTTCTGAGTTTTGAGTTTTTATTTTTGCTGCGCGACAGTATAGAGCAGCATGCCAAAATATTTGGCCGCCATTCCTTCCGGAGAAAAGGCAAAAGGCAAAGTGTTCAAGCCTCCCTGCTGAACGATTTTCAGTCCGTTACGCGTATTCAAATCTTGCAGTTGACCTAAAACAAACGGCTTCTCATCGATGCCCGGCATAAAGATCGGCCGGATAATTTCCCACGGAGACCAACGATTAGGCACAACGGTGATCAAAAACCCTTTTTCATTCAACACCGAAATGAGGTTCTGCACGATCTTGTCTTGGTCCGGTTTAGAAAAATGTTCCAGCAGACCGTCCGAAAAGATCACATCGAACTTGTCATTTAAAAGCGGCGGCAACGGTTCCACCAAAAGATCCCCCTGCACGGCCCGTACCCGTCGCTGGGTCATATGTTTGGTGATGTCTAACGCCGCCCAGGAATAGTCCAGGGCGGTGACCGCCATCCCCTGGTCGACGAAATATTTCGAAAAAAATCCGCTGCCGCAACCGGCATCCAAAGCCCGATCGCCCGCATGCACATAAGGCGTAAGCAGCTGCAGGATACGGCGCTTGGACCAGCTCACATGGCAGAATTGCTGCGACTGTTCGCGGGTCCAAAAATTATTCCAATCCTCGTCGCGCGGTGTAGTAAGTTTATTCTGGGTGCTTGGCATCGGATTTGCCCTGCGATTTCAGTTGATCTTTCATTTTTTTTAATTCAAATTCTAAAATTCCTATTTTCTGCGCCATCGCATCGTTGCGGCTGTCCTGCTGGCAGAGGAAGATTGTCATCACCAGTCCCAAAAAGACAAAAACGCTCAGCAAAGTAAAAAAAACAAAATTGCTGGCGAGCTGGAACCCCAGCCATTGGGAAATTTTAAAAAGAAATTGCTCAAAAATAGCTAAAAAGATCGATACGACCGCTGCCAAGATCCATCCTGACGCGTATTTGAACGTCAGTCTTTCCCGACGGACCAGCTCAATCGCCATGACCAAAACCAAGGCGGCCAACCCCACGACCAGGATCTTGATAGATATCATGCTTCCATCACCTTCCGCTTTTTGATCATGTTCAACAGGATCGCAAAGGTCACTTTGATCATATAATACAGCGTGTTCAAATAACGGATAGAACTGTTGCCGGCCATCCGTTTTCGCATCTGCACCGGCACCTCAACAACCTTTAAACCTAACCGTTTCGCCGTCACGATAGCCTCCGGTTCGGGAAAATCATGCGGATAATCAGCGGCAAAGGCCTGGATCGCCCGGCGGTTATACGCCCGGAACCCCGAGGTCGGGTCGCTGATGCTGTACTGCGTCAAAAAACTGATCAAATGAGCAAAAAAATGAATTCCGACGCGCCGGATGAGCGAAGACCGGTATCCTAAGAACGGTTGAATAAAACGGCTGCCGATGGCGATGTCTGATCCATTCTGCAAAACAGGCGAAAGCAACGCGGGAAGAAAACTCACATCGTGCTGATTGTCGCCGTCTACCTGGACAGCCACGTCATAATGGTTCTGCAGAGCAAATTGAAATCCGGTCTGCACCGCCCCGCCGACCCCTAAATTAAACGGCAGGGAGATCACCGCTACGGGGGTTCGACCCGCCTCTTGCGCCGTCCCATCCTTCGAACCATCGTTGACCACCAAAATATCTACGGCAGATTTTAGGGCCAATATTTCATCTATGGTTTTTTTAATATTCCCTGCCTCATTGTAAGCAGGGATGATGACCAATATTTTCTTTGTGTCCATAAAAAAACTTGCTGTTACTCATCAACCTTTAACAAAACCACTTTCCCGAAGGCGATCCTTAAGACTCTTGCCGATGACGGATGTCCCAAACTTGAGCACCATACCGCCCATAAAATTCTTGTCCGTCTGATAAACAACCCGCACCTGAGGAGAGAATCTTTTTTGCAGGGCGGCTTGAATACGTGATTTTTTCTCCGGGGCAAACTCGCCGTTCCCGACCACCACAACTTCCCCGACCGCGCCACTTTCATTCTTCATCAAAAATAAATCCAACTCATGGATGGTCGATTCAATCAACTTATCTTCTAAAATTTTCCTTAAAACGAAAAAAACAATGATTCCCAAGATAGTTTGAATAATTAAAATGATGCCTACGACACCGACCATTTTATAAACTCCCTCAATTTAGCCCTTGGGTGCGGCCGTTGACACAAGGTATGCGGCGGCGGCCCGCAGCAGCTCCTCCTCTTGAGCGTCAGCCATCATCCGGTCCGGCTCGACACCGTTAAAGCTAAAAATTGATCCATCCGGATAATAACCGCGTCCCGTCACCAATAATACCATGGATTCATCATCAAGATTGAACATGCTTTTTAAAAAAACCTGCCCGGCGCTATTGGTACCCATCACGACCGCCCGTTTCCGGTGCTGCATAACCCCGGTAAAAAGTTCGGACGCGCTGCCGCTTTCTTTATTGACCAAAATCACAATAGGTTTGCTGTAATAATATTGCGCCGGGATGCGCGGCACATCCAGCATGGATTTATCATACCCTCGTTTTTGAAAATAGGCAAAATCTTCTCCCGGAGTTAAAAAGAACGCGGCGATCTCCCGTGCCGCGAGCGGCGGGCCGCCGGGATTCCCGCGCAGATCTAAAATGAGCCCGATGTCATCGCCCTGCTTTTGGATATACGTCAAATAATTGAACATGTCCTCGAAGGTTTTCCGGTTAAACCGCTGCATCTGTAAACAATAAACCCCCTTGACCGGTACCGGCACCAAAAAAATCGTTTGCTTGAAATATTCTTCGCTGATCACTTGGATCGTTTTTTCCAGATTTTCCTGGAAACTTAAAAAAACGATCTCCACCGTTTCTCCCTCAAGAGGATTCAGCCAGGCTTCAACATCTTTCTCCGTCGAAGAAAGCACATCATGCTGATTGATCTTCAAGATACTGTCTTGGACCCGCAGCCCCTTCTTGTAAGAATCCGACCGCGGCTCCACCTGGCTCACTTGATAACCTGCGGGACCCAATTTTCCTTCAATACCGATATCGACCCGTTTACCGAGCGCTGTCTGCTCATATTTTTTGGCCGGCTTGGGAGGATAAAGCGCGGAAAAAATATCATCTGAGGACTTTAATTCATCCACCAAAAAGGCCGCGCTGCGCCATTTGATATAATTATTCGATTTGCCGGCATCATTCAACTCAGAAAAAATTTTAGCGTCGAACCGCTTAATAAAGCTGTTATAGCGGTCCCGCAAAACCGGCAAATAATAATTTTTCTCCATGGTTTCGTAAACTTTTTCAAAATAATCCAGATAATCCTGATGGCTCAGAGGTTTGCTGGGGGTTGTTTCTTCCGCGGGGTCTTCGACTTCCCGGGCTGAGTGAGAAATACCCAAAAAACCGGAGAAAAAAAATAAAAATAAGAAAAAAAAATAAAAAAATCCGACTCGTTTCTTATAGATTGCCTTAAACATTGAGATATTATAACACAGCTTAAAAACAAATTTATTTTTAACGAATTATTTTTAGCAATAAAAACCCCCCACTGTTTTGTTTCGTTATAAATTTCTAGAACAAAACGAAACAGTGGGGGCCATATTTAAACTAATAGCATTCTAACACTAACTGACAGCGTCGGCTTTAACCTCCGCAAGTTCATAGCGGTTAATAACACCATCTCTGTTTTTATCGTAAGACTTTAAAATATCGGAATCCACCGTATAGCCGCCTTTTTCTTCAACGATAGTGATGACATAACGCAAAAAAATCTTAATCTCCGAAGTTTGCAGGAGACCGTCGCGGTTAGTGTCATAACGCTTCTCAATGACAGCCATAGCTTTGGGCGTTTGAATCGCCCAGACCGGACCGACCGGGGCGACCGGCTTGGTCACTCCCAAACGGGGAGCAGCAGCACCTTTATCTCCGCGGCGCTTATTATTAAGGCGCTCATAATCAATGAGGCCGGCGCGACCGATATCCACCAGCAAAAACATCAATAGCACGATGCCTGACCAGACGATTATTTTTTTCATTATTTCCTAACCT
>MHGP01000075.1:13119-18839 GCA_001805615.1 Omnitrophica WOR_2 bacterium RIFCSPHIGHO2_02_FULL_48_11 | reverse complement strand
CAGAAAAAAGATATTTCTTTTGGATGTGTTTTCATTATACAACGGTCATCCAACGTGTCAATAAATTAAAAGCTTTTATTAACCTTTGCATAAAAGTTAAACGAAAAAATCCTTTAACGGGATCACCGGTTCGTGCGTTTTTAAGAGATGTGAGAGGCATTCCTTTTCCGGCGCGGTCAAAACAGCCGCTTTCTGATGGACTTGATAGGCTGCTTGGATGGCTTTTTTGATTAGCTCAACCGGCAGAGGGACATTGGCCACAAAGGACGAATGTTCTCTCGCCCGACGGTATTCCGGGATATCCTTGGGCAAACGCAAATATTTCCCGATAACCGCGAGATCAAAATCGTACAAAATGGTGCCGTGATGAAGAATAAATTTTTTACCGCGGCGCTGGGCATTGCCGGAGATTTTCTTTTCCCCTGCGGCCAAGGCCAGATCAGAGATCGGGCGAAAAACCGTCTCGCACCCTAAAGATTTTAAGGCCGCGATGATTTTTTCCAGGATATACCGGTAAGATTTCCGCAAATCATTAAGCGAGGGGTCGCGGTCTTTGACTAAAATCAAAGAAAAATTGAGACACCCTTTGCCTTGCACCACTGTTCCGCCACCGGAAGACCGGCGCAGCACCATCACCTCATCCCGCGCCACGTTCTCTATATAAAGGTCCTCTTCGACTTTTCCAATCCGTCCCAAAACGATAAACGTGGTCAAAGACTCCCAGAAGCGCAAGACCTCTCCCCCTTTTCCCTGTTCCGCCAAAGCCAAAAGGGCTTCATCGAACAGAATATTTTCTTGCGGCGAAGGAAAAGAGATGTCTTTTAAAACCATCGGCTTAGGAAAAATGATTTGCTGTTAAATTTTTGACGGGAGCGGATTCAATTCGCCCGCAGCAACTATGGAGCGCTGCAAAAAATAATTGGTGTCCAGATCGCGGGCGGCTTTGACTTCATCAGGGCGAGTGATGGGCGTTGTCTTGGGCAAATCTTTGAATGTTTCCGGATGGCGTTCTGCCAAGGCCGCGGCCTGCACCATCACGTCCACGAACTGGTCCAAAATCTGCTTCGATTCTGTTTCGGTCGGCTCGATCATGATCGACTCTTTCACCGTGAGCGGGAAATATACCGTCGGAGGATGCATGCCCTGATCGATGAGGAATTTGGCGATATCAGTCGCATGCACGCCCTTTTCTGCCTGCCAGGCGGCTGAAAAAACCGCCTCGTGCATACAGATCCGGTCGTAGCGCAGCAGAAAATATTTTTTTAACCGCTGCATCACATAATTGGCATTTAAAACCGCATGGTTGCTCGTTTCGATCAGGCCTTCCTTCCCCAACATCAGAATATAAGCATACGCCCGCAACAGCAGCGCAAAATTTCCGTAGAACGACGCCACATAACCGATCGAATCGGCAAAATTATAGTCCAGATAAAATGCCCCGCTCTTGCGTTTCATCACCCGCGAGATCGGCAAGAACTTCAGCAACTTCTCGGTGACACCGACCGGTCCAGCGCCGGGCCCGCCGCCGCCGTGCGTTGTGGTAAAAGTTTTATGGGTATTGATATGCATCACATCAAATCCTAGATCGCCCGGCCGGCAGCGCCCCAAGACCGCATTGAGATTAGCTCCGTCGCAATACATGATGCCGTCGACCGCGTGCACCATTTCGGAAATTTCGCTGATCTCAGAATTAAAGATCCCCAACGTGCTGGGACAGGTGATCATCAGGCCCGCCACCTCGTCGTTGAGTTTTTCTTTTAATTTATCCACATCCATCCCGCCCTGATCATTGGAAGGAATGGAGATCGTTTCATAACCGGCAATGGCCGCACTCGCCGGATTGGTCCCATGCGCCGAATCAGGGATAATAATATATTTTTTCTTGTTGCCTTTGGATTTATGATACGCCGCCATCATCATCACTCCGGTGAGCTCTCCATGCGCGCCGGCCAAAGGCTGCATCGTGAAGGCATCCATGCCGGTGATTTCGCACAAGATCTGATCCATTTCATAAAGCACTTCCAGAGCCCCTTGGGTCAGCTTTTCTCCGTGCGGCAGCTGCGGCAAAAGCGGATGCAGATCCATAAATCCCGGCAAGCGGGCCAAACTTTCGGTAAATTTGGGATTGTATTTCATGGTGCACGAACCTAAAGGATAAAAATTTGTATCCACCGAAAAATTGCGCTGCGAAAGCGTCGTAAAATGACGGACCGCATCAAGCTCGCTCACTTCCGGAAGCTTGGAATCCTTGGCCCGTCGGTATTGACGGGGAATTTCGGCCTTGACGGGGACATCGCTTTGCGGAGCCCGCACGCCCCGTCGGCCGGTAACACTCTTTTCAAAAATTAATTCCATAAAACCTCTTCCAAACTTTTGGTAAACTGCACAATTTCTTCCTGCGTGCGCTTCTCGGTCACCGCGATCGTCAAATAATTTTCCATTCCTTTATAATAACGCCCCAGCGGAAAGCCGGCGGCAAAACCTTTTTTCACCATGGCCTCGACCACGGCATTGGCGTCCTTGGGCAAATAGACCGTGAACTCATTGAACGTCGGCGCGCTGCGTTTGACATGCACGCCTTTGATCTTCTCCAAATTTTTCTTGGCGAATTCGGCCTTGTCCAGGTTCAATTGGGCCAGTTCTTTAAGCCCTTCTTTTCCTAAAAGCGTCATATAGATCAACGCCTGCAAAGCGCACAACGAAACATTGGTGCAAATATTGGATGTCGCTTTTTCCCGACGGATATGCTGTTCCCGCGCCTGCAAAGTGTTGACAAAACACCGCCGTCCGTTAAGGTCCGTCGTTTGTCCGACGATGCGTCCCGGCATTTTGCGGATGAACTCTTTGCGGGTCGCCATAAATCCCAGATAAGGCCCGCCGAAATTGAGCGGCAATCCTAAGCTCTGTCCTTCCCCGGTCACGATATCCGCGCCCATTTCTCCTGGGGTTTTTAAAATCCCCAGCGAGATCGGATAGACACTTTCAATGGCCAGCGCCCCAAACTTATGCGCCGTGGCAATAATGTCGGAATGATCATCGATCGCGCCAAAAAAATTCGGGTTCTGCAGAATCACCGCCGCGGTTTTGTCATCGATCAATTTGTTGATCTCTGCGCGGTCGCTCTGGCCGTGCGCCACCGGAGTTTCGACGAATTCGATGTTCAAATTAATGGTGTAGCTGCGTAAAATTTTTCGATAGATCGGGCTCACCCCGCCGTCCATCAGGATCTTATGGCGCCCGGTGACACGGATGGCCATGAGCGCCGCCTCATACAGCGCCGTGCCCCCGTCGTAAAGCGAAGCGTTGGCGACATCCATTTCCGTCAACGTGCAAATGGAGCTCTGATATTCATATAAGGCCTGCAGGGTCCCTTGCGCACATTCCGGCTGGTAAGGTGTGTAGGCGGTATAAAATTCTCCCCGAGAGATCAAGGCATTCACCGCCGCCGGAATATAATGATCATAATATCCTCCGCCGATAAATAACGTCAGGTCATGCGCGTTCTTGGCCGCGAGCCGGGTGATGTGCTGCACGACCTCCATCTCTGACTTTCCGGCCGGAAGATCAAAAGACCGCGGACGCTGATCTTTGCGGATATCAACAAAAAGGCCGTCGATGTTTTTGACACCGATCGTCTTCAGCATCTCGGCAACGTCATTTTGCGTATTGGCAATGTAGGGATTCATAGATTACTGTCTGAACAACGGGTTATCTCTGAGGGCTGGTGAATAGTGTATCAACTTTCCTTCTCTTCCAAAGTTTCCAAAAAGCTTCCGTATTCTTCGGCCGTCATGAGGTTGGATTTTTCTTCCGGTTCGCTGATCTCGATCTTGGCGATCCAGCCTTTCGTGTAGCACGACTTGTTAAGCAGCTCCGGATGGGCTTCCAAATGATGATTCACTTCCACGACCCGGCCCGACATGGGAGCATAGATATCGCTGGCAGCCTTGACCGATTCCACCGAGACAAATTCCTCGAACTGTTCCACTTCCGTATCAGCGTCGGGCAATTCAATAAAGGTAATATCCCCGAGGGCCGATTGGGCATAATCGGTGATCCCCACGGTGACAATATTGTCCTCGAAATTGACCCACTCGTGTTCTTTGGTATAAAGATAATGGTCCACAATTTCCATAATTGACTCCCGTCATTTTCGTCATTTCCTTTAAGCAGGAATGACGAGGCTCGCCTTTTCAAAAATTTAATGGCGGCCTTAATTCTTTAATGAACTATTTTTGTAAAAAGGCCGCGCCGTGATTTCCCCTGAAATTGTATTATGCGCATCACCGAAGAGGATTTTTTCTCCCTTGGCGCCGCTGCCCGCGACCACCAATCCCATCCCGATCCCTTTGGCCAGGCTCGGTGAAAATGTTCCGCTGGTCACCAATCCTATTTCCTGTTGATCGGCATTATAAATTTTATGCCCGGTGCGCGGCGAGCGCCGGCTTTCGGAGCTGAAACAAACCAATTTGCGTTTTACGCCCGCTTGTTTTTGTTTCAGCAAAGCAGCTTTCCCGATAAAATCTTTATTAAAATCAACAAACTTTTCCAATCCCGCTTCCAGAGGGGAGATGGTCTCGTCTAATTCATGACCGTAGAGGCTGTATCCCATCTCGAGCCGCAGGACATCGCGCGCTCCTAACCCGGCCGGTTTGACGCGCTTGTCTTTGAAGATGCTGTTCCAAAGTTCCGGTGTTTTCTGCCAGGGAAAATAAATTTCATAACCCAACTCACCCGTATAACCGGTACGGCTGACAATGACCTTTTCTCCCAGGACAACAAATTCATCAAAGGTATAATAACTTAATTTTTCGATCTGCGGCACCAGGGACTTAAGGACCTCCCGCGCCAGCGGACCTTGCACATCAAGTTTTCCTAGATCTTGAGAAATGTTGCGAAACACGGCTTGTTTGCTGATGTGGGCCTGAAATTGATTGGCGTCTTTTGCGGTCGTGGCACCGTTCACTACAATGAACCACCGTTCCTGCGCCAAACGAAAAACGATCAAGTCATCCATGACCCCGCCCTCGGCATTCAACAGCGTCGCGTAGCGGCAGGTTTTTAGCGGCATGTCTTTGAGCGAACAGGTGATCAAACCATCCAACCCGCTTTGAGCATGATCCCCTTCAACCAAAAATTCTCCCATGTGCGAAGTATCAAAGACCGCGCAAGCTCGTCGAGTTGTCTCGTATTCCGCCAGGATCCCTTCGTACTGCAGGGGCATGTCCCAGCCGCCGAAAGGCACCATCCGCGCATTCAAAGAACGATGAACCGCAAAAAGAGGAGTTTGTTTGAGTGTTTCTTCCACAAGCATCGAGCAAAATTAAAAAATAAATTGAATTACTGCCCTATCTTATAAAAATCTTTTAGCGTTGTAAAGATAATTCCCAGATAAATTTTTGACACTTCGACGACCTTCAGCCGCGCCCTTCAGACGCGGTAAGATTAGGCCGCTCAGTGTCAACCCTGAGCAGGCCCCGGGCTTTAACCCGGGGACAGTCGAATGGGTTGACTTAGAGAATGCCTAGCTCAAAACGGTAAACGCGGTAGAAATCTTGATCGCTGGGAGGCCCGGTGCGGTAAATCACAAAGTAATAATCATTCCCGGCCTGCAGGGTGATGGGTTCCGGAAAATGAAACCGGACGGTCTGCCCTTCCGGAGATTCCTTTAAAATCCGTCCATCCACCGGCTCGGACTTGAAACTTTTTCCCACCGGCAC
>MHGP01000075.1:0-13108 GCA_001805615.1 Omnitrophica WOR_2 bacterium RIFCSPHIGHO2_02_FULL_48_11 | reverse complement strand
ATTTTGGCAGCGACCCGCGTGACCGTGGTGGACGTTTTCATGTTCCAGATATACCCGCGGTAAATATACACCCTGGCCTGCGTGCCGATATTGCGGATATTTTTCGTTGCGATATAAGCGTAATCATAGGAAGGCTGATTATTGGGAAAATCCTGCTGAAATTTCTTCGCGTCCACGATCCAGGCGTGGCCTTTTTCTATAATATTTTTGGAAAAATGATTGAGCATCAAATACCGGTAAGTCAAAATTTCTTCTTCGTGCGGCCAGATCCGGCTCGAGGCCAGCGTCTTGAAAGACGCCACGACATAGTCCTTAAAATTCCCTTTTTTCCACAGTTCATTGAGCGAGATATCGTCGTCAAAGTCCACATAAAAACTATTGGCCGCATAATAGATCGAATCCCCCGTGATCGGCGGGACCAAGATATACCCTTCCTTAGCCTGAAATAAATAGTCGATGCCCTTCAGCTTGACCTGCTTGAGCAGCTCCGGGCTTAAATTCTCCGCGATATTGACGCGATGCGGATGCCGTTTATACGTATAGATGTGATCCACTCCCAGTTTTTTAATTTCATCCGAGATCAGCGTTGTCGCCATCCGCGAAGGATAAATGTCGTCCGCAAAAATATAGGCGTTCATCCCGACGTGCAGCAGGCCGAGGGCGAGCGCAGCGGCTATCATTGCTTTTTTAAAACGGGAAGGAATTTTAGGCCAATCTTCTTTTAAAAAGACGGCCGCCGCAAAAGAGATCAAAAAAATGATCCCCACGAACGAAGTGAAATAGTTTGCCCCATATTGCGCGACCTGGCGGATCTCCGCCAAGACCGGCGACGACCAGCCGAGCAGGATCACCGCCAAGACAAGGAGCAGGCTATTTTTACGTTTTTTAAGACCGCGCACCAGCAGATACCCCGCAGCGGCAACAAAGACGGGAAAAACCACCGGCATGATCAATTGAAAATATCTAAAGATCCACAGCCAGCCCCCCCGCGTTGTTAATTCATGCGCCGGGAACCACTGCTCCAAGATCCGCTGATTATAAAAGAAATGATTATACTGACAGCTGATCTGAACATACTCAAAGTAGCTTTGGATATTGTGCCCGATATTCGGATAATTAAAATACAGGATGACAGCCAATCCCCCTGCGGCCACCAATCCGACGGCCGGGGCCCACCCCTTCCGGCTTTTTCCGTAGTGATAAAGAAATCCGGCAAGATAATAAGGAAGATAGAGCGTAGAAACCGACGAAGAATACAAGGCCGTGGCCAGCGCCGCTCCGGAGAGAAACAAAAAGGTCTTTCCCTTTCTGGATGGGTCAGCCTGTTGCAGCAAAAGTAAAGCTAACAAGAAAAAAAACAATCCCAGCGGCTGATGCTTGGCAAAAAGGATATAAATATAAGGCCAGAACGAACTGCTGAAGATCCCAAAAGCCAGCAAACCGATCCCTGCCCCCCAGTACCGCTGGGCAATGAGAAAAATCAGGATCCCGGAAAAGCAAACCGAAAGGATACACACCAAAATAAAAGGGCGCAGCGACTCAAAATCGTTCATGACACTCTGCATAAAAGAAGCGCTCAGAATGAACATTTCCTTTCCATGCAGCCAGCGCACGCGCTCCTCGTCGAATGATTCATGAATTTGGGAAATATGGTTCAGGCTGTGCAGCTTCAAAGCCGGTTCGATGAAATACGTCTCCGTATCCGACGGCCAAAAGTTAATATGCCACGTGGCCAAGGCGAGACTGAACCCGAGCAGGCAGGAAAAAACAATAACCGCGTAGGTGAGGTGTTTGGGTTTGATGTGGGATAAAGGAAGCATAGTAAAGAGAAGAACGAAAAGTTTTACTGTCTTTGGGGTGGCCGTTTTAATCAACATCATTACGCAAAAACATCTTTTATAAAGCCGAAATAATTAATCCACTGTTACTATTTATTTTTTTTATGATTGCGTCTGTCTATCGTATCAACCAATTTATTTATTTTGCTCTGCAGGTCTTCAGGATTACAGGGGATTGGCCCCTCAAGAATTTTATGGGATAAGAAATAACAAATCCTTTTCCCATCCTTACCCCATCCTATCAATATTCGTTCAGAATCGCTTATCTTTTTCATATCCTGATCCTCACTTCTTTAAGAATGCAAATGTAATTAAAAATCAGGCGATTTTTCTTTACTTTTTTTATCCATCTTTGAATACAGCAGATTATCTAAATAAGTTACCATATAATGTTCTCCGTAATTCTGCCATTGTTTTCCATTCTCTTTTTCTATAATCAAGATCGTTTCTTTATCGTTCCATTGAATACCATTGGGCAATTTCTTCCCTTCCCCATATTTTTGTATTGTTTTAGAAATAAAGTTATCCCAGCCGGGCTTATAGTAATTTGAATAGGTTATATGGATAGCATAAAGACTTCCATCAAAAAAAGAGCACTGAATCATGTAAATATCCTCAAGATTTTTTGATCTACCATCCTCGAAATTACTGCATATATATTCTTTTAGATAAGGCTCTTTTGTATAAACCAAATATGTTCTAACTGAAATTTCTGGGATTTCTTTTAAAGGACGACAGGAAAATTGAGATTTAAGCTGTTCCTCGCTCATTCTAAGCGTTAAATCTTCAAAATTTTTACTTATTGAAAAATTTCTACCGCTCGAGCGAGAATTAGATGGCACATCACAACCAACAAGCAACATCATTGATATAAATAAAACTCCAAAATATTTCATCATTTTTCTCTTGTCCTGCTACTCTCTATGTGCGAGTTCGACTACCGTCAAAATTAGCGCGCCCATACTGACCTTTCTAAAACATTTTTAGTTGTTGTCAGTATTGCCGCGTTCTTTTCTAAACGTATTTCTGTGTTCTTATGGAAGAACGCGCCCAGAGGGAGTCGAACCCCCAACCCTTTGGTCCGAAGCCAAATGCTCTATCCATTGAGCTATGGGCGCATCATACCACAATATTTTTTTCAGATTATTGATGCGCCAATACTGATTACCTCAAAAATGTAAAGAAAAATCAGTGTGGGCGCAGTTTTTATTCTGGAAATATCCAAGCCAATCCTTTTGCCAACAGCAAAAAGGATGGGCGGTTTGTGCTAGTCCTTTTGCCAATAGCAAAAGTGTGGGCGCTCATTTAAACTACTACCCATCTTCCCTAAAAATTAGATAAGCCAGTGTGGGCGCAGAATGTCTTAAGATGCGTAAAACTATATCATTTTTGCCGTTTTATGCAAAGCAGATTCTTTTCGTAATAGCTTATTTTTTCCCTCTGGACAAAGCAAAAGTCAACAAAAGCCCTAAACCGGCACTTATGCCGTTTAATCCGACATCACTGAGCTGATAATAACGATTGGGTAAAATGGCCTGGATCCCCTCATCAAGCCATCCTAAAAGGAATGTTAAGAAAAAAGCGCCTGAATAGGATTTCAAATCACCCCAATCCAAGCGCAGGGCCCGGCAGATCAAAAAGGCTAAAAACCCATACTCCAGAAAATGGATCTTTTCTTCTGGGATTTTCATAATCATCATCCCATACCCATAGGCACTCCCTAATAATATTAAGAGAAGGACAGTGCCGGCTGAAAAATGAAACCCCACGGGCAAAGCCCGTGGTAGCTGTATATGACCCGTCTTCGCCAAAATGCTTTCGCTTTTGGCTTCGCCGGGTTCATCCGCCTCAATATTATTGGTGAAATCCGCCGTAGCCATTTCTTCCCCACCCCGCTTTAGCGGGGTGATCTCCTGCGAAGGCGGATGAAACTTTTTGGTAAAAAGGAAAAACACGATAAGCCCGGCAAGGCTCCCCAACAGGATATTCACCAGCGCCTCAAAAGGCGTCGTCTTTTTTAAGAATTCACAGATAGGCCGGACCACCGGCAACGTCACATAAATGAGCAGGACCCAGCCGACGACCCAACTCCAATAGTGTTTCCGCAAACTATTCATTTTGATCTTTTGATGAACGGGGCTGCACCAGCTTAACGTTTTGACCGTCACTCTCGACGACAACCGTGCCGTGGATATCGGTTCGCACAATTTTTCCTTTTAATTTCCGGAGGTTTTCTTTGTGGGGTTTGCCCCAGGGATTAGTCCCGGTGGAAACAACCCAAAACGCCTCTGAAAAATGCCCGGCAAACCCGTCACTCACCTTGCCTCCGTGGTGCGGCACCTGCAGGCAATCGGCAGTTTTCACTTCCGGAAATTCTTGGATCAACTGATCCTGCACCGGCTCATTGATATCCGAGGTAAAAAGAAATGACGTTTGCCCATAACTTAACCAGGATACGATCGAATTCGCGTTCACATCATCCGACAATTCCGTAGGATGCAGGATCAAAAAACGCATCCCCGGCACCGCAAGCGGCACCAGATCATTTTTCTTTAATATGGTCACGGGAATTTCCTTTTCCTTAAGCAGCTCCAGAAGAGGCTCGTACCCTGCCTCGGCATTAAGATCTCCGTTGATAAAAACTTGACGGGTAGGGATCGACCCGGCAAGCCGTTGAAGCCCGCCAAAATGATTTTCATGAGGATGGGTCAGAATAACACTGCCGATCTCTTTGACTCCGGCAGACGATAAATAATCCAGCAATTTCTCGCCGGATGCCTCCGGACCAGTATCGATCAGCACAGAAGCCAGCGCGGGGTGTTCGATAAGAATAGCATCACCGTATCCCACCTCGATAAAATGAACTTTCAAGAGTTGACCCTGGCTGCACGCGCACGTTTGCCAAAAAAATATTAAAAATCCCAAAAGACAGATATTTTTCTTCATTCTGTTATTGCCCTGTCTTGGGGTATCCGGCGTAGGCGGATGAAAAATGTTAATTCTTATTGCGTTCGGATAAGAATACTGTAAAATTATTTTACGGAGGAAAAGATGGCTTTCAGAGATTTCATGAATAGGGTCCGGCAGTGGGACAACCAATCCGCAAAATGGATGATGCGGCATTTTTATTTATTGTTCTTTGAGTTTGTGCTGGTCATGATTTTTTTGATCGGCTTCTTCAACACCATTCAGTTCATAGATTTCAGCTTTGATGTTGCTCGGGATGATATTGTCCAACGCCTGCTGCTGACCCAATCGGTGTATATGCTGGTGGTCGTGCTTTTGATGCTGCTCAATTCCTTCTGGATCCTTTATATCTTCAACTACATTCTGCGCATGCAAAATGTCCTCAAAGACATAAGCTTCAGCCTCAGCCGTCGTCGAGATCAGCACGCGCCGCAATCCTTCCAAAAACCGGATTAAAAATATTCCTGATAGAATTCTTTGACTTTATTGATAAAGGGATTGCGATCGGCCAGCTGGCCGTTGGTGGGAAGACCCGTGGCAAAAGAGTTGTGCGCCCCCAGTTGAGCAAGGCCCACGGCCGGAGAATAAACCGCGACACTGTGCGGGCTGTTATTGGTAGCTTTCATTTTTCCCGCCGCAACAGGAAAATTGATCGATTCCTCAAGGCGCTCGAGAAGCCCCGGCAACACCGCTCCTCCGCCGATCAGGACCACCCCGACATTGATCTGATGAAAAAGGCCGGACCCATAAATCGTATCTTTGATCGCCAGCACAAAATTTTCGATCTCCGGGTCTAAGGCCGTGCAGATCGCTTCCCGTTTGACCGGGCTATAAGCCGCTTCCCGCTTGACGAGGATCTCTTCTTCGTTGCGGCGATCGGATTTCAGCGCAACGGCATAAGATTTCTTGATCTCTTCCGCCAGATCCAACGACAGATTCAAATCCGTAGCGATGCGCTGCGTGATATTATTTCCGCCCCAGGGGATCTTTCCGATATATTTTAAAATACCATCTTTAAAAATGAGCACGCTGCTCACCCGGGAACCGATATCGAGCAGGATGCATCCCTCGTGCTTGTCTTTTTCCGTCAGGATCACTTCTGCGGCAGCATACGTTGTAAAATAGGAACCCGCGACTTCATACCCAGCATCATGGATCGCTTTGATCACATTGCGTAGACGCGCGCCGTTGGCCACAACCAGCATGGTTTCCACGGCGAGTTTGCGGCCGTACAATCCCAGCGGATTCAACGCCGTATTGGCGTCGTCCACCCGGTACGATTGCGGAAAATCATGCAAAATTTCTTCGTCCATCTTTGTTCCCAGCAAGCGCGCCTGGGTATTCACTTTTTTGATGTCCACATTCGCGATCACCTTGCTGCCCCGCTCGATCAAGGGAACCGTGGACTGGGTCTGCCGCACGTCGATCAAATCCCCGCCCACGCCGAGATAAACCTCATTGATGCGTAAACCGTTCTTCTTCATGACAGCGTTGAGCGCCAGCTGGATCGACTCGGTCAATTCCCCCAGGTCGCTCACCGAGGAATCTTTAAAGCCGGTGGTTTTGGTTTCATACAGATCCAAGAGCTGCACCAGCTGCGGCTCCGGGGCTTTGAGCAAACTGATCTTGATCCGCTGCGAGCCGACATCCAGTCCGCAAAAAACTTTTTCACTCTTAAGTTTTCCTAAGAGCTGCACTCTTTCTTTCCAAGCCATCAGCAACAATCCTTTCCGATACTTTAACGTTTCCCGAGGATAGGTTCTTTAAAACGCAGATCAATATACTTGACCTTTGACAAATCCGGCTTCCCCTGAGTAAAAACAATTTCCAACTTTTTTAATTTTTCCTTAATGTCCTCTTCATCCAGGATCACGATAATGCTGCCGAGGACATGGACATTGATCTTGGATAAATTTTCAACCTCGATCCGCTGGATAGGATACGCCGCCAAGAACGGACTTTCCTGAAAAGCCTTGATAATATTTAGACTAATAGACAAATTTTCTCCTGTCAATGGATAACCGACTTTTATTGCCGAAGGAGCAAGGCCCGTCCCGCGGATCAAGGGCAGCTTCCTATCTTCGGGCATCCCGTAATCGGCCAGAACCGTTGCTTCCTTATCCACCACGACCGTCCGGTTGCGCACCATCACCTGAGCAAAGGGATTGCGCTTTTTGGTGACAATGATGATCTGATCCGGAAAACGTTTGACCACTTTCAAATACACAATTTCCGGATAGCGGCGGATCAGCCGGTTCTGCAGGGCATCCACCTCGACCTGAAAAATATTTTTCCCCTTGAGCTGCAGGATCTCGGGGGCGTTGTTCAACACAGAAGCGGTATCAACGACAATACTTTTGACAATAAAAAGCCGGGCGGTCTTCAAATGATCGATAGCCGCCTGAGTGATCACAACGGTAATGACCACAATGATCCCTCCGAGGATCAAATATTTCAGGTACGGGACCGTACGTGTATTTTTTCTATTTCTTCTTTTCATAGGCTAAGACGATAAGTTTTTCACAGAGTTGAGTAAAATTGTATCCCGCCTCCCGTGCTGCCATCGGCAGCAGGCTCGTCGCTGTAAATCCGGGAATGGTATTGATCTCCAAAACATAGGGATTCATATTTTTATCCAGCATCACATCGACCCGGGAAAAATCCCTGCACCCCAGCGCCTGGTAGGCCGCCAAGGCTACGGCTTGAACCTTGGCCGTTACTGGAGGTGGCAAAGGCGCCGGTACAATGTAATCGGTCAGCCCTTTCTGATACTTGGCCGTGAAATCAAAAAAATCATGCGTCGGCCGGATCTCCACGACCGGAAGCGCTTGATCGGCCAGGACACCGACGGTCAATTCTCTTCCGGCAATATATTGATCCACCAAGATCGGCGAGCCGTAGCGAAAAGCTTCTTCCATGGCCTTTTTAAAATCTTCTTTCTTATGAACGATCGCGACCCCGATGCTCGATCCTTCCGCCGGAGGCTTCACCACGACCGGCAGTCCGCCGAGACGCGATAAAATGGCCTCTTCCTGAGATTGCTCCTCCCGCGCCACAACGGTAAAAGCCGGCACCGGAATATTTTTCTTCTGCAGTGCCTTCTGGGTAGAAATTTTATTGATCGCGATCCGGCTGGCGTCAACTCCCGGGCCCGTATAAGGGATTCCCGCTTTCTCTAAAAGGGCCTGGACCGTTCCGTCTTCTCCGAGCATTCCGTGCAAAGCGATGAAGACCACAGCAATCCCTGCGGACCGCAGCATCTTCAGGATATCATCATCCGGCGAACTGATGTCGATCTTACTGACTTGATATCCGGCCTCCTGCAACGCTGCATAGACGGCCTTTCCTGACTTCAAAGAAATTTCCCGCTCCGAAGAATAACCTCCCAGCAGGACGCCGATGTGTCCAAAATCTTTTTTCATCTTCATCTACGGCTGCTCGCGTGCTCTTTCAAAGCATTGACGAACTGCTCCGAAATTTGATTGATATCCCCGGCCCCCAGCATCAAAACCAGATCACCGGGCCGCACGGCGTTCAAAAGATGGCGGATGATTTCTTCCTTCTTAAGATAGACGGCTTTCCCGGGATGGCCGTGCTGAATTTTATCAAAAAGCTTCTGCGCCGAAACTCCTTCGATGGCTTTTTCGCTGGCGGCATAAATGTCGGTCAAGACCGTATAATCGGCCAAGGCCAGGCAGCCGGCAAATTCATCCATCAAAAATTTCGTCCGTGTATACCGGTGCGGCTGAAAGACCACCACCAACCGTTTCCCCGGGAACAACCGCGCCGTATCAATGACCGCCTTGATTTCCGTCGGGTGATGACCGTAATCGTCCACCACCATGATATTATTTGTGTCCGCTTTGATCTGAAACCGGCGCTGGACACCGCGGTAAGCGCTCAAGCTCTGGCGCATGGTCTCAAAATCGATCCCAAGGCTATGCCCGATCCCGACACAAGCCAGTGCATTTAATATATTATGTCTGCCGGGAATCACAAGCTCAATTCGACCTATTTTTTCTTTATGAAAATAACAGTCAAAAGCGGATGCGGTGTGCGTCAGCGTAGCGTTCTCGGCATGAATGTCAAATTTAGAATAAAAGCCGTACGTCAGAAACAAACGCCCGCTCTCTTTGGCGACCTTCAGCAATCGCGCATCCTCACCGCAGATCACCACCTGCCCCTGGGGAGAGACTTGGTCGATAAAACACCGGTAAGCCTGCAAAATATTTTCCCAGTTGTGATAATAGTCGACGTGTTCAAAATCAATATTGGTGATCGCCGCATGCATGGGATAAAAATAAAGGAACGATCCGTCACTCTCATCCATCTCCGCAACAAAATACCGCCCGTCCCCCAGCGCCGCCTGCGAATCTGTTGCGTTAACAATCCCTCCCACCGCGGTCGTGGGGTTAAGCCCGGCGTGAATGAGCAGATTGGAAACCATCGACGTCGTGGTCGTCTTCCCGTGGGCCCCGGCGACTGCCACGCCGATCTGCGCGTTCATCAGCTGCGCCAAAAGCTGGGCCCGCCGTAAGATCGGAATATTTTTGCTTTTGGCCTCGACCATCTCGGGATTCTCCGGGGTGATGGCGGAAGAATAAACGACATACTGCGGATCCGTGATATTCTTGGCATTGTGACCGATAATGATGTGCGCCCCCTGGTCTTTTAATTTCGCGATCGTCGGATTGTCTTTCATATCCGAGCCGCTCACGCGATAACCTTTCGCCAACATGAGCGAAGCCAACGGCCCCATCCCGGAACCGCCGATTCCTATAAAGTGATAATGTTCTTTCATTCTTTTAAATACTCCAGCCAAGCTTTATTAAGGGCATCCAGATCTTTAATGCGCGGGAACGCATAGTTCAGCGCATTATCGAGCGAACTCCCCTGTTTCAATTTTTCACAAAAATAACCAAAACGGACTTTTCCTAATTCCGTAATAATATAATACGTGACGCTGGCCGCCTCGGAATAAAACAAATCCACCGTCTCTTGCGGAGTTTCGCTGTACAAAGTCATATAGGTCAACTCATGCAGGGGCATAAATTTTTTTGCCGCGATCGCTTGTTTGACGGCTTTATTGGCGCCCCAGCGCTTCGCCTTTTCCTGATACATCGCGACACCTTCATCCATCCACCCCGGAACTTGACCGCTGAAACCGATAAACTCCCGGAAAATAATATGCCCCAACTCATGCGGCAACGTGGAGTCAAAGAATCCATGCGCCGATGGAAAAGTCCGGATCTCCTTGGTCTTCACCGATGCTGAACCGTGCGACCATTTGAATTGCCTGGCGGAAACAACATAATCTTCTTGATCGTTATAAATATAAATCTTCGCCCGCTTATCATACGTCCAGCTTTCGTAACGGGTATACCCCAAGTTGTCCGCAATCTCACCATAATATTGTTCGGCGGCTTTTTCAACACCTTGCACAAAATCCAACGGCGCCTCTTTATAGTAAATAATAAAGTGCGTGCTTTGCAATTTTTCCCAATCGTTCTTTGCCTGGCCATCGATGGGAAAGCTCAGGATGCTCAGCACTCCGCTTGTGATAAGAAAAACTTTCCGCAAGGCCTTAAATGCGCACTGCTTCATAAGCCAACCGCTCTGCGGCATCCGGAAAACGGATACCCTGCAGGCGTCCTTTCAAATCTTTCGCCGTTGTTGTATTAAACAGGATTTCCTTCATCGCTTCGGCCAGCCTGCCGGAGGTTAAGTTTTTCTCCTCGATCACTTGGGCGGCCCCGGCTTTTCCCAAAACAGCTGCGTTCTCTTTTTGATGCCCACCGGCGTAAGGATACGGGATAAGGATCGAGGGAATTCCGGCCATGGCGATTTCCGTTGTGGTCAGCGCCCCGGCCCGAGAGATCACCACATCCGCCACTTTGTACGCGTCATTGATCCCTTCCAAAAAAGAATACAGGGCAAAAGGGATTCCCATTGCTTCATACTTTGATTTTAAATCCTGATAATCTTGCTTACCGGAAATGTGAATGACCTGCAGAGGGATCGTCTGGCTCAACAGGCCGATCGCCGGCAAAAATTCCGCATTGATACGATGGCTCCCCTGACTTCCCCCAATGACCAGAACTGTCTGGCGCTGGGCCGTCAGCCCAAATCTGGCTAAAACAGATTTTTGATCCACGAGTTGGGTATCAACATGGCAGGGACAGCCGGTCAGAATGGTCTTGGACGATTTAAAATACTCTTCACTTTCCGCAAAGCTGAGGGTGATCTTACGGACAAATTTTGCCAAAATCGCATTGGCCCGGCCCGGCACAACATTCTGTTCATGGATCATCGTCGGGTAACGCAACAAGGCTGCCGCCAAGACAACCGCAAACGCCCCGTAACCGCCGAATCCCACCACCGAGTCCGGCCGAAAACGCCGGACGATCCCCAAAGAATCAAAAAATGATTTTGCCATTAAAATAAGCGAAGCAAGGAACGCAAAGATGGAAGTGCGGCTCACCCCCTTGGCGCACAACTGCTGCGTGACAAAGCCCGCCTCTTCGATCTTTTTCTGCCACTGGCCCAAGGCACCGACAAAAAGAACATTGTGGCCCTGGCGTTTTAATTCTCCACCGACCTTCAGGGCCGGAAAGACATGCCCCCCTGTTCCGCCTGTCGCAATGATAATTTTCATAAATCTTGAGTGCGCGAAATATTCAAAAGCAAACCGACCGCGACCATATTAAAAATCAAAGCCGATCCCCCGTAACTGATAAAAGGCAGCGGCAATCCTTTCGTAGGTAGAGCGCCGATACTTACACCGACATTGATCACCGCCTGCATGCCGATCATCGCAACGATCCCGGCACTTAAAAAATATCCAAAAGCATCCGTCGTTCTTTTGGCGATCCGCGCCCCCTGCCAAATAAAAACGACAAAAAGCAGGATGACCGCCAGGGTTCCCAAAAATCCCAATTCCTCCCCGATAATAGATAAAATAAAATCCGTGTGCGCCGCCGGAAGATAAAAAAGTTTCTGCATACTTTTTCCCAGGCCAACACCCCAAAAACCGCCGGAGCCGAGCGCGATCTGGGACTGTGCCAGCTGAAAGCCCACCCCCCGGCTGTCCTGCCAGGGATCGAGAAATGCCATAATACGCGCCAGGCGATAGGGATATTTCACGATCAAAAGATAAAGGAGCGGCAGCGTCATGACCCCGAGCATACCAATGTGCCAAACACGCGCCCCGGCAATAAAAAGCAGAACCAGGGTGATCATCACCATCAAGATCGGCGTTCCTAAATCCGGCTGCTTCAAGATCGGCAGACAAAACATTCCCAGCACGATCATAACCGGCAGGAACCCTTCTTTAAAATTCTTGATCTTGATCTGTTTGCGGGCCAAAAAATCCGCAACATAGATCAATAAAGCCAATTTGGCAAATTCCGAAGGCTGAAAACTGAATCCGGCGACCTGAAACCACCGTCGGGCCCCATAACTGGCCTTGCCGATCCCGGGGATCAAAACCAAAATAAGCACGATGATGGAGATCGCCGCCAGCAGCTTGGACCATTTCTGCAACTCTCGATAATCGAGCGACATGGCAATGGCCGCGCAGATCGTTCCGGCGAACAAAAATAATAAATGCCGGTGCAAGAAATAAGCACTGTCTCCCAATTCTTGCAGGGCATAAATACCGCTCGAACTATAGATCATGACGATGCCCACGCAGATCAAAATCATGACCACGGTCGCCAGAGAAATTCTTATGTCGCGCATCCTAAGAAACCTTTATTTTATTTTGTTTCATTTTCAAAACAATGAGAAAAAATATCGCGATACTAAAAACAATGGCAAAGGCGGATCCGTCGCACAAGAAATATTCTGCTTGCTGGAAAGGATTGATAAAAAGCGATACGATTTGTTTAAAATCATCCTCGGCAAAGGTCAGGTTCTCCACCGGCATCGTCTTCCAAACCCAAAAAGAACCAATGATCAAATAAATATTAAAGCCGTGCAGCAATCCCAACGAAGCTCCCACCGCAGCGCTGACCGCGGAGTTGACTTTGACCATCGTCTGGCGCAGCAGCAGACGAAAACTCAGTACTGCGGCAAGTACTAAAATCAAACTTAAAGGAAAAAGCCATTGGACCTCGCCGTCAAAAAATGTCTCCTGGCACAGCATATCCACCGCGTAAAAAACCAACGGCACAAAACAATATCCTAAAAAAAATGATATCAGAATATTTTTCATAATTTATTCACGATACTTTTAAAGATTTTTCCCCGTTCTTCAAAATTCAAGAACATATCAAAGCTCGCGCACATCGGACTGAGCAGCA
>MHGP01000074.1:21481-22086 GCA_001805615.1 Omnitrophica WOR_2 bacterium RIFCSPHIGHO2_02_FULL_48_11 | reverse complement strand
TTTTTTCCTTTAAACTGTAGATCGAGTGTCTGTTCGGTGAAGCGTTTGCCGTGGCAGACCTCGCAGGTCACATACACATCTGGGAGAAAATGCATTTCGATCTTTTTAATGCCGTCGCCGCGGCAGGCCTCGCAGCGCCCTCCTTTGACGTTAAAACTGAACCGCCCGGGTTTGTATCCGCGGATTTTGGATTCCGGAAGTTGACTAAAGATATCCCGGATATCGCCAAAAACCCCCGTGTACGTGGCAGGGTTGGAGCGCGGGGTGCGTCCAATCGGTGATTGATCCACCACAATGACTTTATCGATATGTTCGATGCCTTCGATCTTTTTGTGCTCGCCGGCTTTGTCCCGCGACTGATACAACCTTTGCGATAAGGCTTTGTAGAGGATGTCATCCACCAGCGTGGACTTTCCTGAGCCGGAGACCCCGGTGATGCACACAAAAGTTCCCAGAGGAATAGAGACATTGATATTTTTTAAATTGTGTTCTTTGGCCCCAGTGATTTTGAGTTGGCGGGAATGGTTTGTCTCGCGGCGCTTATCGGGAACGGGGATCTTTAATTGGCCGCTCAAATACTGGCCGGTCAGCGATGCTTTATGCTT
>MHGP01000074.1:3007-21453 GCA_001805615.1 Omnitrophica WOR_2 bacterium RIFCSPHIGHO2_02_FULL_48_11 | reverse complement strand
CGCCGTATTCTCCGGCGCCGGGCCCCAGGTCGATGACAAAGTCCGCCCGGCGGATGGTTTCTTCATCGTGTTCCACGACGACCAGGGTGTTGCCCAAATCCCGCAGCGAATGCAGCGTTGAGAGCAGGTGTTCATTATCTTTTTGGTGCAATCCGATGCTCGGCTCATCGAGGATGTAAACAACCCCGACCAGTCCTGATCCCACCTGGGTGGCCAGACGGATCCGTTCGGCCTCGCCGCCGGAGAGCGTGGAACTTTTGCGGTCCAGGGTCAGATAATCCAGCCCGACGTTGACGCAGAAGTCCAACCGGCGGAGTATTTCTTTTAAAATGGCTTCGCTGATCTTGGCCTGATCTTTGCTGAGTTTTAAATTATGAAAATAATTCTTGGCTTCTTTGATGGAAAAAGTTGTGACCTGCTGAATATTGCGCTCGCCGACTTTTACGGACAGTGATTCTTTTTTAAGACGGGCGCCCTGACAGTCCGGACACGGCAGGATCGACATATATTTGGAAATCTCATCTTTGAGCCAATCGCTGTCGCTTTCGCGGAAGAGCCGTTCCAAATATTTGACAACACCTTCAAAGGTTCTCCCCCAGATCTCGTCAGTTGAACCGTAAAAAAGGGTTTTGATGAATTTTTTATGTTTGGCGGACAACTCTTGAAAGGACAATTGCAGGTCCACGTCGTAGATATCGGCGATCTCGCGCAGGACCGCACGGTAATACATCATGTAGCCGCGCTGTCCTTTTTTCCAGGGGGCAATGGCATTGACCCAGGCCTTGGAGGGATCTGGGACCAAGCGTTCGGGATCAATCTCCATTTTGGTGCCCAAGCCGTTGCAGCTGGGACACGCGCCATAGGGAGAATTAAAAGAAAAAATCCGCGGTTCCAATTCCGTCAGGTTAATGCCGCAGTGGATACAGGCGTAACGTTCGCTGAAAGTTTTTTCGGGATATTTACCGTTGGAATCAATAATGAGGATCCCGTCTCCGGTCTTGAGGGCTGTTTCGATGGAATCGGTCAGGCGCTTACGGATGTCGGCCTTGACGACCAGGCGGTCAATGACCACTTCGATGTTATGGATTTTAAATTTGTCGAGTTTGATCTTGTCATTAACTTCGTGAATTTTTCCATCCACCCGCAGCCGCGCAAAACCGGCCTTGGACACCTGTTGCTGGATGCCGCGGTACTCCCCTTTGCGTCCCCGGATGAGCGGGGCCAGGAGATTGATCTTTGTGCCTTCTTCAAAATCCAAAATTTGCTGCGCCATTTCTTGGGCGCTCTGGCGTTCGATCTTGCGGCCGCATTGATAGCAGTAAGGGATGCCGATGCGGGCAAATAAAAGCCGCAGATAATCATAGATCTCTGTTTGGGTCGCCACGGTGGAGCGCGGGTTGTGGCTGGTGGTTTTCTGTTCGATCGAGATCGTCGGGGAAAGGCCTTCGATGGACTCGACATCGGGTTTTTGCAATTGTTCCAGGAATTGCCGGGCGTACGCTGAAAGGCTTTCGACATAACGGCGCTGCCCTTCCGCGTAGATCGTGTCAAAGGCCAGAGAGGATTTCCCGGACCCGCTTAAACCGGTGACAACCACGAGTTTATTGCGCGGGATTTCCAGGTTGATATTTTTGAGGTTGTGTTCTTTAGCCCCACGGATGATGATGTATTCTGAACTCATATTGGAACCTGGAGTAACCAGCAGAAATGGTTGATGTTTTTTGGGTGAGAAGAGTTTCTCAATTTAAAACAACCCCTGCGCTTCGTTTTCGAAGCAAACGGCAGGGGTTGTTTTAAATCGAAAAAACGATTTACTTGCGTTTAGCAGCTTTTTTCTTTTTTCCTCCGCGGACCATCTTTGCGCAGGAGATATCACCGTGTTTATCGATGAAATAGAGATACCCCTTTTGCTTTTTGATACCGACTTTAGCAACTTTTTTGGCGCTACCGCCTTTTTTGTTGCCGCGAGCCATTTTGGCGCAAGAGACATCCCCACGTTTATCGACGAAATAGAGATACCCTTTTTCTTTCTTTACTCCAACTTTAGCGACTTTCTGTGCCATGCTTCTCACCTCCTTCCTTAGGTTCCAATTTTAAGACCTTGTGAAAATTGTTTCAGCGTTTGGATCCCGGATAAGACCGCCAGATAACTGGTCTTAGGATTGTCCGGGCAGACCACATTGTCGGTCCGCGTAACGATACGGCCGAAATCACCGAGCACTTCCAATTCGTGTGAATTTACTTTGAAATTTGGCGAGGTAATGATGCGAATAATGACTTTGCTTTTATCATGGGCAGCCAGGGCAACCGTTGCGGCCACGTTAATATTTTGGGGAAAATATTTTACCGCCTCATCGACCGTCCCTTGAAAAAGGACTGTTTCTTCGGTGATTTTTGCTAAATTAATTCCTCGTGAGATAAGATGCGGATTATGACCGAATCCCCCCGGGGGTTTGCGGGTTGTCAGAGTGATGCTTGAGATGTTTCCTAAACTTGCGGCCTTGATCGCATCGATTCCGGCTACGGCACCCGACGGAAGTAGAACGCAGCAGCGGTTTTTGGTGGCAAGTCGAAAAATATCGGATGACTTTAAAAGTTTTCCAACGCTCATCGAAAGCACATGTTTTCTTGCTTTTATGGCTTGTTTAATAATCCAGGCCGTATCCGGTGAGTTGACAGCCTCCACTACGATATCCACACTGCTTAAAAATTTTTTAAAAGATGGTTTGATCAGATTGTTGATTTTAAGACTTTTTTCCAGTTGATAAGCTTTTTCGTGGGTGATGTCATATAAACCATTAAGCCGGTAGGTCGCTTTAAGTTCTTTTTTGACACTCTTAGCGATGCGCGATCCGATTGCACCACAACCTAAAATGCCGATACGAATTTTTTTATTTTGCAACGTCATGAAATACTTAAGTTTAATGTGAAAATAAAAGAATACCCTTTAAATTTTAACAATGATGTTATCAATCAAACGGGCTTTCCCAAACCAAACGGCCAGGGCGATCAGAACTTCTCCCCGGAGTCCTTGCAGCGGTTGCAGTGTATCAGCGTTGACGCATTCGATGTATTGAATCCGGCCTGAGCTGTTGTGACGGATCAAGGCCGCTATATGCTTTATGACCCTTGCGGTCCGGCGTTCGCCGTTCTGGATTTTTTGCCGGGCATCGCGCAAGGCCCGGTAAAGGACCGGCGCTTCGCGGCGTTGTTTTGGGGTCAAATATTGATTCCGTGAACTCATGGCCAGACCGTCATTCTCGCGGACCGTTGGACAGATATTGATTTTGACCGGGATATCCAAATCGCGGACCAGTTGTTTAAGCACCGCGCACTGCTGTGCGTCTTTTTGTCCCAGGTATAAAACATCCGGGGTGACAATATTGAGCAACTTGGTGACCACCAGGGCCACCCCGTCGAAATGTCCCGGACGAAATCTCCCGCACAGTGTCTTTGTGATCCGGTCAACTTTGATTGATGTCAAAAAGCTCCTCGGATAAATTTTATTTACCGACGGATAAAATATTATATCAACCTTTTGTTTTTTTGCAAACAAACAATCTTTGTTTTTCTCTCGAGGATAGGCGGCAAAATCTTCGCGGGCGCCGAATTGTTTGGGATTCACGAAAACGCTGAGGACCGTGACGGCATTTTCTCGACGAGATTTTTGGATCAACGAGGCGTGCCCGGTGTGCAGCGCCCCCATCGTCGGGACAAAGCCGATCGACTGGCCGCGGCGTTTGGCCTGCGCAATAATTGTGCGGATTTTTTTAATGTCCGTGATGATTTGCATATTTTACTTTTCGAAAAATATCCGGCGCGATTTCTGACAAAGGTTGCATGACAAAATTCCTCTCGTGCATTCGGGGATGCGGGATCTTCAGATCGGGATTTTTTATTTTGAGATTATCGTATAAAAGAATATCGATGTCAATGACCCGCGGCCCGTTACGGCCGGCCGGTTTGCGGCCGAGTATTTTTTCGATCTTTTTAACGAGGTTGAGCAATTGCTCCGGAGAAAGTTCGGTCGTCGTTTGGATGACCGCGTTCAAGAATTTGCTTTGGGACGGACCGCCGCACGCTTCGGTTTCAATGATGCGGGAAATTTTGGTGATAAGGACTTCCTTGCTTTTAAGGTGTGCCATGGCCTGGAGGATGTATCTTTTACGGTCGCCGATATTGCTGCCCAGTCCCAAATACACAATGGCCAAGAAGAGCTCCTTAACTATAAAACTTTACGCAGCCGTTCAACGGCCAGGGCAATGCGATCTTTGGGGACGGTGATCGTCATGCGGATATATCCTTCCCCGGCTTCGCCAAAACCAACTCCCGGGGTCGCGACGATATCAGTTTTTTCTAAGAAAGCCTTGGCGGTTTCCATGGAATCGTTAAAACTTTTAGGGATTTTTGCCCAAACATAGAAAGCGGCTTTGGGCGGGGGAATTTTCCAGCCGATGCTGCGCAGTCCGTTGATCAGACAATCCCGGCGTTCCTGATAAAGGTTCCGCAAATCGTCCAAATCCCGCGGGTCTGTTTTAAGCGCTGCAATGGCCGCCAGCTGGATCGCTTGAAAAATCCCGGAGTCGAAATTTGATTTCACTTTAGCGAGAGCGGCGATGAGGGTGCGATTTCCGCAGGCCCAGCCGATCCGCCAGCCGGTCATGTTATAAGTTTTTGAAAATGAATGGAACTCGATTGCGATATCCTTGGCCCCTTCGACCTCTAAAATACTGGGCGGCTTGATGCCGTCAAAATAAATCTCTGAATAAGCCATGTCGGAGATAAGAATGATCCCTTTGGCCCGGGCGATGGCAACGAGCTCCTGGTAAAATTCTTTGGTGGCTGTTGCCGACGTGGGATTGTTGGGATAATTGACATACATAAATTTGGCATCCTTGATCTGTTCAACTCTTTTCAGATCCGGCACAAAATCATGGCTTTCTTTTAAAGGAAGATTAATGATCTTTCCTCCGGCAAAGTTGATCGAGGCACGGTACGCCGGATACGCCGGGTCGGTGAGGATCACTTTCTCACCGGGGTTAATAATGCCTAAAGGCAAATGGGCCAGGCCTTCTTTGGAACCGACCAAAGGATAAATTTCCGAATCCGGATCGAGGCTGACCCCGAAACGCTTGTTGAACCATTGGGCGATGTCGGTGCGCAATTGCGGGAGTCCCGCGTCAAAAGCATAATGATGGTTGGCCGGACTCTGGGCGGCTTTGTTTAAGGCATCGATAATATGCTGCGGAGTCGGTAGGTCCGGATCACCAACACCGAGATCGATGATATCCCGTCCGGCGGCCTTGGCCGCGCGTTTGGCCTTATCGATCTCAACGAATAAATACGGTGGAAGGGCTTTTAAACGTTCGGAAAATTCGATGTTAAAGTCGGTCGCCATCATTAGTAACTCCTATAAATTTTGGTAACGGTTAAGGTTGCGATACCCGTTTCGTTATTTGGTGACGTATAACGTTGCCGAAAAACGATACGGGCTTCGTTACCGTGACCCAAAATCGTATTTATTTTAATCCCAGAACATCCTGCATATTGAACAAGCCTTTTTCTTTTTTGGCTAAAAATTTGGCGGCCACCAGAGCCCCTTTGGCAAAGATGTCGCGCGTTTTGGCGCTGTGATAAATTTTGATCGTGTCTTCCGGGCTTTCCAAAATAACTTCGTGGTCGCCGATGATCTCCCCTTCCCGGATGGAATCAATGTCAGTGACAGGAACCCCGGACCCTTGCTGCACAAATTCCGCAAGGGTCTTGGCAGTTCCGGAAGGTTTGTCTTTTTTATGAATATGATGCGCTTCAATGATCTTGACTTTGTATTGCGGACCGGCTTTGGCCGCCGCTTCTTTGGCCAGCCCAAAGAGAATGTTGACGCCCACCGACATATTCGAAGAAAAAACAACGGCGATCTTTTTGGAGGCTTTTTCGATCTCGGCAATTTGTTCCGGCAAAAGACCCGTTGTGCCGATCACCATATTGACCTTGTTCCTGACGCACGCGCGGAGATTCTCCAGGGTCGCCTCCGGGGTGGTGAATTCGATAAGCACATCACTGCCCTTGATGGCATTGGCATCGGAGTTGATCTTGACGCCGTGAAATTCCTCATTGATGCTGGGATGATTGGGATTTTCTAAAAGCGCCGCGATCTGGAACACCTTATCTTCACAGGCCAGATGCGTGATCCTTTGCCCCATTCTTCCATAACAGCCGCTGATAACAAGTTTGACCATTTTATCCTTTGAGCAGCCCGTAGTCTTGCAGGGCTGATTTGAGTTTGGCACGGTTGGCGTCGGACATAGGGCACAACGGGAGTCGTACTTCCGATGAGCAAAGATCCATCATTCCCATGGCCTCTTTAACCGGAATAGGGTTGGTTTCGATAAATAAAGCTTTATACAAAGGTAAAAGTTTGTAATGCAACTCCCGGGCTTTTTCCAATTGGCCTTCTTTAAAAAAGTTGACCACTTTTACGACATCCTGCGGAACGATGTTGGCAGCGACCGAAATAACGCCTGCTCCCCCGATGCCCAAAATAGGCAGCGTGAGGATATCATCCCCGGAAAGCAGCACGAAATCCTTAGGACAGGCGTGTTTGATGACCTGCATTTGATCCAGGGATCCGGATGCCTCTTTGACCCCGATGATATTTTTGCAATCTTTGGCTAAGCGGGCAATTGTCGCGGGTTCGATATTCACCGCTGTGCGGCCGGCAATATTGTAAAGAATGATGGGAATTTTTACGTTATCGGCAATGGCCTTAAAATGCCGGTATAATCCCTCTTGCGTCGGTTTATTGTAATAAGGACTGACGATCAGCGCACCGCTGGCTCCGGCATCCGCGGCATGCTGAGTCAATTCAATGGCTTCGCTCGTGGAATTTGAACCGGTTCCGGCAATAACCGGCACGCGGCCGGCCACGGCGTCGATGCAAGTTTCGATCACGCGGGTGTGCTCAATATGCGACAACGTCGGCGATTCACCGGTCGTGCCGCACGGCACAATACCCTGCGTGCCGTTCTTGATTTGAAATTCGACCAACTCTTTGAGTTTTGTCTCATCCACCTTTCCTTTTTTGAAAGGCGTTGCGATGGCCACGATGGAGCCTTTAAACATAGTATTCTCCTTTAGCAATAAATTTTGCGCTGCCTTTCAACCAGACATTTGTGATCTTTTCATTCTGTAAGTCAAAGGTGACGTTCAAGATTTCTCCGCTGACGGTTTTAACTTTCATCCGGGCATTTTTAGCCTGACGCAGGTCAGGGTTCATTTTTAAATAGGTCACGATCCCGGTGGCCACCGCTCCTGTTCCGCAGGCCTTGGTCTCGTCTTCAACACCGCGTTCATAGGTCCGCACGGCCACCAGGTCATCGCTCAACTGCTCCACAAAATTGGCATTGGTTCCCCGCGGTTTAAAATTTTCATGAAAACGGACAGTCTGTCCGAGATTTTTTACGGCCATATCTTTGAGCCCATCCACATAAATAATGGTGTGCGGTACGCCGGTATCGATGTAATGGACATGAATGGTGCGGCCGTTTACGTCCAACGGGATGTTCGGGCGGTAATCTTTGGGGTCGCTCAAGCGCACGTTCGCCACTTCTCCTTTGGCCTCGGCGAGAATGGTCCCGGCTAACGTTTCCAAAGAAAATAATTTTTTCTTGGGATGGCGATGCCGGACGATATAAGCCGCCATGCAGCGGGCGCCGTTGCCGCACATCTCCGCTTCCGAGCCGTCGGCGTTAATGATCCGCATCCGGTAATCCGCCTTTTTGGATCTGTCTAAAACCAAAAGTCCGTCCGCACCGATGCCGTTGTTGCGGTCACAGACCTGCGCGGTAAGCTTTTTGTAATTGAGGCCGTTGTGGGCATCGATCACCACAAAGTCATTGCCTGCCCCGGCCATTTTCGTAAAGGAAAGTGTTTTCATGGATTAAATTTTATTTTAAAAATGCCGGGACGTGTTCCCCGCGGATCAGATCTTCAAATGTTTCCCGCTCTTTGGTAATGGCAAATTTCTTTTCTCTCACCATCACTTCCGGAACGCGGCAGCGGACGTTGTAATTGCTCGACATCACATAGCCGTAGGAGCCGGCGCTCATCACCGCCAAAAGGTCATTCTTTTTCATTTTAGGGATTTCCCGGTCCTTGGCAAAAAAATCACCACTCTCACAGATCGGGCCCACCACATCGACTTTGACCGGTTTGCTTTTATTGGTTTTGACCGGCACGATCTCGTGGTAGGCGTTATAGAGCGAAGGCCGGATCAGATCGTTCATTCCCCCGTCCACGATAACAAATTTTTTGAGGCCGTTATCCTTAAGATACAAAACTTTAGTGACAAAAATACCGGCGTTGCCAACGATGAAACGCCCCGGCTCCATCACGATCTTCAAATTGATTTTCTCAAGATAGGGCAAAACAGCATCGGCAAAGTCCTGAGCAGATTGTGGCTTTTCATCTTTGTAAATGATCCCCAGACCGCCGCCGATATCGAGATATTCGACAGTGATCTTATCTTTTTTTAAGACTTCCAGGAATTCCATGACCCGCTTGATGGCGCTGATAAACGGCGCGCCGGTAATGATCTGCGAGCCGATGTGGATATGCAGCCCGTTGATCTTGACATGCGAATATTTTTTCTGTGTTTTAAAAATTTTACGCGTGGACGTCAGGTCGATCCCGAATTTATTTTTTAAGGTCCCGGTCGCAATGTGCGAATGCGTCGTGGCCTCAATATCCGGGTTGATCCGCAAGGCGGCCTGGGTTTTCTTCCCCATTTTCTTGGCAATGCGGTTGATCTCGGCGAGTTCGTGCACCGACTCCACATTGAAAAACAAAATACCGGCCTCGAGCGCATAGGCGATCTCTTCCTCGGTCTTGCCGACCGAGGCAAAAACGATCTTTTTGGGGTCCGCGCCGATCTTCAGAGCTTTCTTCAATTCCCCCACCGAGACAATGTCAAAACCCGCTCCGTGGTCCGCCAGTGTTTTTAAGACCGCCAAATTATCGTTGGCCTTCATGGCAAAACAGATCAGCGGATTGACCGTGGCAAAAGCCTTTTGGATCTTGGTGAAATGATCAACGAGCGTATGATGGCTGTAGAGGTAAAACGGCGTGCCGACCTCTTTGGCAATGGCCGAGACCTTCACATCCTCACAATGCAACTCACCGTTTTTAAATAAAAAGTCGTGCATTATCTCAATACTCGTTTTTTTACCGATTTTTTTGATTTAACGGAATATTCCGGGTTAATGATTTTTTTCACGATCGCCGGAGTCAATAAAGGATGAAACGACTTTAATTCATCCGCACCCATATTTACAATATCTTTTTTACTCGTCAGCTTGTGACGGATCAATTTCCCTATGATAGTATGCGCGTCCTTAAATGCAACTTTATTTTTAACAAGATGATCGGCCAAGTCCGTTGCATAAAGGGTCTCATCCCCAAGTTGTTTGGCGATATTCTCTTTTTTGAATTTGACGTTTTTAAATAACTTGGTAAGAACTTCTAATTCATCCTGAACAATTTTAAAAGAGTCAAATAGAGGTTCTTTGTCCAGTTGCATATCACGATTGTAACTCAACGGAAGACCTTTCATCATCACCAACACGTTAACCAGGTTGCCGTATAATCGGCCGCTGTAGCCGCGGACGAGTTCGAGGACATCCGGATTCTTCTTCTGTGGCATCAGAGAACTGCCGGTGCAAAACGCGTCATCGATATCGATAAAATCAAATTCTTTGGATGCCCAGAGAATCATGTCCTCGGACAAACGTGATAAGTGCATGCCAGTAATAGCCAAAGCGCTTAAAATTTCAATAACAAAGTCTCGGTCGCTAACTGTATCTAGTGCATTGCTAGATGGTCGAATAAAGAGCCCGCGTTCTTCGAGATATTCCTTTGCTTTTTGATTATATTTTGATGACTGGATAAATGTTCCTGCCAGTGCCCCGGCTCCCAGTGTGAGTTTTATATTACTAAAAGCATTTTTTAGTCTTTTGATATCTCGAGTAAGCATCTCAATATATGCGTTAAAGTAGTTAAATAATTTTATTGGCATAGCTCGTTGCAAATGTGTATATCCAGGAATTTGCATTTCACCGTTTTGTATTGCTAGGTCAAACAATGATACGTTAAATGATTCCAGTAGTTTTTTTGTTTTATTAATATTTCGTAGGCAGTAATACTTGGTATCAAATACTATTTGATCATTGCGAGAACGACATGTATGAAGTTTTAGTGCCACCTTCCCTGTTTTTTTCTCCAGGAGATATTGTATATAGGAATGGATATCTTCAAAAGAATCGTTGGGCTTAAAAGATTCATCTGCAATTGAAACGAGAATTGACATCAATCCATTTTTTAATTTTTTATGTTCAGCGTTATTGAGTAAACCTTGACGTTTTAGGACATGGATGTGGTGAATAGATCCTAACACATCATACTCCGCCAATTTATAATCAAAATGGATCGACTTCGTGAATTCTTCCACGAGTTTATCCGTCGGTTTACTGAATCGTCCACCCCATAATTTGGTCATTTTTTGTTCCTTTGTAAGCTTTCAGTTTTCAGCTATCAGCCTTCAGTTAAAACCTTTCGCTGAAAGCTGATGTCTGAAGGCTGTTAGCTAGAATGGCATGCCCCATAATTTTATAAATCCTTCGGCCAGTTTTTGGTCGAAGACGTCTTTTTTACCGTAGGTCGCGAGTTCTTCTTTATAGCGCGAGAATTTTGATTTGCGGCCCACGGGCACGCAATTGCCTTTGTATAAACGTAAACGGATCGTTCCGGTCACGCGCTCCTGCGTTTGATTGACGTAGGCATCGAGCTGATGCTTGAGCGGTGTTTCCCACAATCCATAATAGGTCAGCTCAGCATACTTTTGCGCGATCGCCTGCTTGTAGTGCAGGGTCTCGCGATCCAGGACCAAACCTTCCAATTCCTGATGCGCTAGATAGAGGATCGTGGCAGCAGGATTTTCATAAATCTCGCGCGATTTAATTCCGACCAAACGGTTTTCAATCGCATCGACCCGGCCCACGCCATTGGCGCCGCCGATTTTGTTAAGTTCATGAATGATGTCCACAGAATTGAGAGATTTTTCGTCAATCTTCGTCGGTCGTCCTTCCAGAAATTCCAACTCAATATAGGTCGGTTTATTCGGTGCTTTTTCTACGCTCACGGTTATATCATAAATCTCTTCCGGCGGTTCGACCCAAGGATCTTCGAGAACGCCTGCTTCGATACTACGGCCGTATAAATTTTTATCAATGCTGTACGGACTTTTTTTCGTCACATTAATTGGAATTTTTTTCGCCTGGGCGTAATCGATTTCTTCTTCGCGTGTTTTAAATTCCCAAATACGTAAGGGCGCAATCTGCTCTAAACTCGGATCAAGCAATTTCGCGGTGACCTCAAAGCGGACTTGGTCGTTGCCCTTGCCTGTGCAGCCGTGCGCAAGGGTCTTGGCTTTTTCTTTATGCGCTATATAAACTTGATGTTTGGCAATGAGCGGCCGCGAAAGAGCGGTCGCTAACAAATATTTATTTTCATAAATCGCACCGGCGCGGATCGTTGGGAACACATAATCGTCCACGAATTCTTTTTGCAGATCTTCCACATACACTTTGGAGGCACCGGTCTTCATGGCACGCTTCTCGATCTCGGCAAAATCTTCCTGTTGACCGACGTTAGCGATAAAAGCCACGACGTCATAACCTTTATCTTGTAACCATTTAATCGCGCAGGAGGTGTCTAATCCACCCGAGTAAGCTAAAACAACCTTTTTCATCTTACGACTCCTTTGTCGTCCCAGTCCGCCTTAGGCGGACGCGGGATTACCTCTTATTTTTTGTTCAATAAAAACAATAAGACCGCTTTTTGTACATGTAGGCGATTTTCGGCCTGGTCAAAAACAATTGAATGCGGCCCATCAATAATATCCGCCGTGACTTCTTCCCCGCGATGCGCCGGCAAACAATGCATGTAGATATAATTTTTGTCCGCCAATTTTGCCAGACCGGAGTTCACCTGAAATCCGGTAAATTGATTGGCCTTTGCCGCGCCCTGCGTCTCTTCCCCCATGCTGATAAAAACATCGGAATAAATGACCTGCGCACCCTGCACCGCTTCCTGCGGTGAATTGGTGATTAAAATTTTTGCGCCGGTTGCGTGCGCACTTTTTTGAGTTAATTGAACCACACTGTCCTTGGGTTCAAATCCTTTGGGCGAAGCGATGTGAATATTGTAACCAAGTTTCACACAAGCCAACATCAGCGAATGGCAGACATTGTTCCCGTCGCCAACGTAGGCCACAGTAATATTTTTTTGTTTGCCGAATTTCTCACGGATCGAAAAAACATCAGCCAAGGCCTGGCAGGGATGCGCCAAATCAGAAAGCCCGTTAATGACCGGCACCGAAGCATGTTTTCCTAATTCGACGATGTCTCCATGGGTGAACGTTCGCGCCACAATGGCATCCAGATATCGGGAAAGTGTCTTCGCGACATCGTGAGTCGTTTCGCGTTTGCCCAAATTGATCTCGTCAGGGCCAAGATAAATACAGTTTCCGCCGAGCTGCCAGATCGCCACTTCAAAGGAAACGCGCGTACGGTTGGACGGCTTTTGAAAGACCAAGCCGATCGTCTTCCCTTTTAGATCTTGACCGTATTTTTTACGATTGGTTTTGAGTGTCTTGGTCAGTGTTAAAAGAGATTCAAGCTCTTTGTTCGATAAACTTTGTATGGATGGAAAATCGCGTTTCATGAGTTTCGTCTTGCGTATGTTGTACATCGTATGTCGTCAAGATTTTTCGAAATACTATATACGATATACATTATAAGTTATTTGACTTTATCGATTCTTCTAGGATATGTAAAGCCCGGTTGATCTGTTTCCTTGTAACATTTAAGGCCGGCATGATACGCAAAACATTGCCGTGCGTGCAATTGATGATCAGGCCGCGTTCGAAACAGGCCTCGACGATCCCTTTGCCTTCGCCGGTCAACTCGACACCGATCATTAATCCTAGTCCTCGGACTTCTTTTATGCAATGGAATTTTTTTTGTAATTCCCCTAACTGCTCGAGGAGATAGGCCCCCATTTTTTTCGTATTGGGCAGCATTTTCTCCGATTTGATCGCTTTGAAAGCCCCGAGTGCCGCCTTGCAAACTAACGGACTTCCGCCGAATGTCGAAGCATGCATGCCCGGCTTGAATGTGTCGGCAATTTCCTTTTTGACAACTAATGTGCCGATGGGCAGTCCGCCGCCTAAGGCTTTTGCCAACAGCATGAGATCCGGCGTGACTTTGTAATGTTTGAACCCAAACATTTCGCCGGTGCGTCCCATCCCGGTCTGCACTTCATCCAGGATCAGTAAAATATTCTTCTCGGTGCAAATTTTGCGGACTTCTTGCACAAAATCTTGTTGTGCGACGTTGATGCCGCCTTCTCCCTGGATCAATTCGAACATAATGGCGACGGTTTTATCCATTATCGCGGCTTTGAGTGCCGTGAGATCATTGAAAGGGACTGTCTTAAATCCCGGGACCAACGGTGCAAAACCTTCCTGATATTTCGGTTGTCCGGTCGCGGTTAATGCGCCGAGCGTACGGCCGTGGAAGGAATTCTCCATCGTGATAATTTCAAAGCGTTCGCCTTTTCCGTAAGCCCGGGCGAATTTGATGGCGGCCTCGCAAGCCTCAGCCCCGCTGTTACAGAAAAATACTTTCCCCGGAAAGGAATTTTGGATGATCTCCTTGGCTAACTTTGCCTGTTGGGGATGATACAAATTATTCGGAATGTGAATGAGCTTGCCGATCTGGTCACGCACGGCCGACATGACTTTCGGATGACAATGCCCCACGTTGTTGACCCCCCAGCCGGGAAAGAAATCGAGGTATTTTTTTCCGGTGATATCAATGAGCGTCATTCCCTTGCCCTTCACAAAGATCGCCGGGATCCGGGTGTAGGTCGAGAGGATGTGGTCGTCGTAAGCTTTAAATATTTCTGCCTTGTTCATTTATTCCTTTATGATCTGCGTTCCGATACCCTTGTCGGTAAAAATTTCGAGAAGAAGCGCGTGCCGCATGCGGGCATCGATGATATGCGCTTTGTGCACGCCGCCGTGCAAGACTTCAACGCACGATTGAACTTTGGGGATCATTCCCTTTTGAATGATGCCTTTGTGAATAAGCTCTTCGGCTTCCGCAATCGTCAGGGTCGAAAAAAGCGAAGTGGAATCATGTGGATTTTTCATGACACCCGGCACATCCGTTAAAAGGACCAGTTTCTCTGCTTCCAGGGACGTGGCGATCGCGCCGGCGACTTCATCGGCGTTGACGTTGTGCGGCTGCTGCTCAACACTGATCCCCATCGGGGATACGACCGTGATGCGCCCCATTTTTAAATGGTCTTCGATGACGCGCCGTTCGATCGAAGTGATCGTGCCGACAAACCCTAAGTCGAGCGAGGCCTTCTTTTTTTCCACATAGACAATATTTTCGTGGCCTTTGAGGCCGGTCACATCGCCCTTTAACTTTTTGATTTCCGTAACAATCTGTTTATTAAGATTCTCGAGTTCTTCCCGCACGATCTTGAGCGTTTCTTTATCCGTAATGCGGATCCCTTCATGAAAAACCGCTTCTTTGCCGTTGGCCTTGAGCCGTGACGTGATGTGCGGCCCTCCTCCGTGAACAATGATCGTGCGGATTCCGACATAACTTAAGAAAACAATGTCTTCAAAAACCTGCCGGCGGATCTTTTCATCATCCAAGATGCTGCCGCCGTATTTGATGACAAAAACTTTTTGCCGGAACTGGTGAATGTATGGGATCGCTTCGACGAGAACTCCGGCTTTTTTTATGATATCTTCCATTTTAGGAATAATCCCCGTTGATTTTTACGTAATCATAAGACAGATCGCAGGTGTACACCGTCGCGGTTTCTTTGCCGTAATTCAGGTCCACCGTGATATCAATGTTCTTCTTGGTAAAAGGGCTGAATTTGATCTTGAGATTTTTTTCATTCACCGCCGGGATCGCCAAAGACCCGACCGCGCCGGCCACGCGCCCCCAGTTCGGATTGCTGCCGAAGGCCGCGGTTTTCACTAAATTGGAATTGGCGACGGCAAAGGCTGCCTGACGGGCTTGACCCTTTGTTTTCGCTCCCACCACGTTTATTTCTAGAAATTTGGTCGCGCCTTCGCCGTCGAGCACGATCTTTTTGGCCAGATCCAAACAGACATGTGTCAGCGCCGCACAAAAAATTTTATAAGCCGTCCCTATGGTTGTAATCTTTTTGTTGCCGGCCAAGCCGTTCGCCAAAACGACCACCATGTCATTGGTGCTCATGCAGCCGTCCACTGTTATGCAATTGAATGTGGGCTCTACGGCTTCTTTGAGCGCGGCTTTTAAAAGCGGCGCGCTGATGGCGGCATCCGTCATAATGTACGCGAGCATCGTCGCCATGTTGGGCTGGATCATGCCTGAGCCTTTGGCGCAGCCCCCCAGCGTTATTTTTTTTCCGTTGATGGAAACCTGTACGGCAATTTCTTTGACCGCTAAATCGGTGGTCAAGATAGCCATCGCTGCTTTGTGTCCGTGTTGGGTATTTTTCCCCAGTCCGCCGACCAGTGCCGGGGCGGCCTTTTCAATTTTTGTATATGGTAACGGCTTGCCGATAATTCCGGTTGAAGCCACAACCACCGCGGTTTCTTTGATGCCTAACAATTTAGCGATGAGTTTGGTCGTCCGTTTGGCATAAACATAACCGAAATGACCGGTGAAACAATTGGCATTGCCGCTGTTGGTGATGATCGCCTGAGCCTGGCCGTCGCGCAGATGGGCTTGGCTGACAACCAGGGGCGCTGCCTTGACCGAATTTTTCGTAAACACGCCGGCCGCGACCGCAGATTTTTCAGAAAAAATCAGTGCCAGGTCGGTTTTCCCGGAACGTTTTATTCCGGCCGACAATCCATTGGCTTTAAACCCTGTGGCAGCGGTGACCCCGCCTTTAATGATCTTCATACAAGCCCTTCAGTTTCTTTAAAGTTGCACATAAGATTAAGATTTTGCACCGCCTGACCGGAAGCGCCCTTTAAAAGATTATCGATGGTGCAGGTAATGACGGCGAGATTCTTATTCGCTGCCACCCCGATGTCGCAATAATTCGTATAGGCCACGTCTTTGATCTCCGGTTGCTTTCCCAAAGGCAGGATGCGCACAAACGGTTCTGTCTTATAAAATTTTTTATAAATCGTGTGAATATTTTCCGCCTTGATTTTTTCTTTAAACTGCACATAAATCGTTTCCTGAATGCCGCGGTTGATCGGTAAAAGATGCGGGACAAAAGTGACTTCAACATTATTCCCGGCGATCTTCGATAGGTATTGGTTGATCTCCGGCGTATGCTGATGGTTGAGCACCTTGTACGCTTTAAAATTTTCGTTAACTTCCGAGAACATAAAGCCGAGCGCCACTTTTCGTCCGGCGCCGCTCACTCCGGATTTTGCGTCGATGATGATGGATTGGATGAGATCGGTCTTTGTTGAAACAAGTGGGGCGAGCGCTAAGATCGCTGCCGTCGGATAGCATCCCGGATTGGCGACTAGATTCGCTTTTTTAATTTTTTCACGATAGAGTTCCGGCAAGCCGTAAACGGCATTCTTTAGATTCGTCTTGTCTTTATGTTCCGTGCCGTACCATTTGGTAAAACTGGCGGCTGATTCCAGGCGATAATCGGCGCTTAAGTCGATGACTTTTTTTCCACCTGAGGCGCCCGCCTGCCGGACGGCCAGGGATCCGCCTTTGGCGGGCTTGCTCAGCAGCTGCGGGGCGAGGTCCATGGCGACCGTGTGCGGAACAGCCAAAATAAAAACATCACATTTTTCGATCGCTTTTTGGGCGTCAAATTTGTTACAGACCAGATTGGTGTGCCCTTTGAGTTTGGGCCAGATTTCTTCTGCCGCGCCGGTTGTGTTATTGGCGCTTATGTATGTCACGCGTACCCCGGGATGCTTTAAAAGTAACTCAAAAGCAGTAAACCCGGAATAACCGCTGATTCCAATAATTCCAACCTTTATCATGGCTTGCTCCTTTGAATTCTGTAAATGTCTTAACTGCTTCATAAGACAGTAGTTGTGACAAAATAATAATGGCCTATCTTAAAATAAAAAACCTATCTCGTCAACTCTTTTATCGAGGGAGATAGGTTTATTTTCCGTCTGAAGATTGTAAAATTTACTGGCTTAACGCTTGACCCACTGGAATCTCTTCCTTGCTCCCTTCATCCCCGGCTTTTTTCTTTCCTTCATTCTGGGGTCGCGTCTGAGCAATGTAGCTTTATTGATCACGGTTTTGCTTTCTGGGTCGGATGAGGACAGAGCCCGGGAAAGGCCTAAACGAAAGGCTCCGGCCTGTCCAGAAAGTCCGCCGCCCGTAACGTGAGCGCTGATATCAAATTTAGTTTCGGCATTGGTGAGTCGCAAAGGAGTCAAGATCTGAATGCGATCCGTCTCGCGAACGAAATATTTCTCAAAAGCACGATCATTGACGGTGATTTTTCCCGTTCCTGGAGTGACATTGACCCGTGCAATCGAACATTTGCGTCGACCCGTGCCAGCATATTTGACCATTTCTACCATTGTGTTCTTTTCCTTTTTATGAAAAACTTAAATTTCTAAAAGAATCGGTTGCTGCGCTTCATGCGGATGCTTGTCACCGGCATAAACGCGTAATCGTGTGCGGATCTTGTTGCCCAAGGCACCTTTAGGAATCATGCGATTCACTGCCAGGCGTAAGGCCTGAGTCGGCCGTCGGGCTAATAGACTTTCCAGGCTTGTCACCTTGCGTCCGGCCGGATAACCCGAATAAGTCTGATATTTCTTATCGGTTAATTTTTTGCCGGTAACGCGAAATTTTTCTGCATTAACGATGATGACCATATCCCCGGTATCCATATGCGGCGCAAAGGTTACCTTATGTTTACCGCGCAAAATAGCTGCGGCCCGGGTTGCGATGCGGCCGAGGATCTTGTCTTTCGCGTCGATCACGTAATACTTTTTTTGAATATCTTCCGCTTTGGGAGTGAATGTTTTCTTAATCATGGCTTTATCCAATTTGTTTAGAATGACAGAGTTACGTAAATGTTTGTAAAATATAACATCTTCTCAAAAAAAGTCAACTAATTTTTCTGCTTAGTATTTTATCTCAAGCAGGCACAATCCCTGGGGTTTGGCCGTATATCCGGCAAAGCGGCGGTCTTTTTTACGGAGGATGTTTTTTATGCTTCCCGGCGGCAACCGGCCCTGCCCGATCTGCACCAAAGTCCCCGTGATGGTCCGCACCATTTTATAGAGAAACCCATCACCGGTGATATCGATATAAATGAAATCCGCTTTTTTTCTTATGGTGAGGCTTTGCACGGTGCGTACGGTA
>MHGP01000074.1:2787-2980 GCA_001805615.1 Omnitrophica WOR_2 bacterium RIFCSPHIGHO2_02_FULL_48_11 | reverse complement strand
GCCATAAAGGACCGGAAATTTTTGCGGCCGATAAGCTCTTTGGCCTCCCGGCGGAGCAGCGCCACATTGACCGGCCGCGGAACATGCCAGCAAAAATTCCGCAGCTGTGCCGACGGTTCCCAGCGGTTTAAAATCGTGTAGCGGTAAGTTTTTGTTTTGACCTTGTACTGCGCATGGAAGTTTAACGGAACCG
>MHGP01000074.1:0-2753 GCA_001805615.1 Omnitrophica WOR_2 bacterium RIFCSPHIGHO2_02_FULL_48_11 | reverse complement strand
ATTGGCATTTAAGGCGCGTTGGATCTCGGCAAGTTCCATTTTTGAATGAACTTTGAAATGGGCGACTTGTCCGAAGGCATGCACCCCGCTGTCGGTCCGGCCGGCGCCGATTAAACGGGTGGATTTTTTAAAGATTTGCCGCAGGGCTTTTTCTATTTCCCCCTGAACAGTGCGGTGCCCCTTTTTTTGAATCTGCCAGCCTTCAAAATCCGTGCCGTCGTATTCAATGGTGAGTTTGATGTTGCGCTTCACAGTTTTTTGATTAATATCTCGGCGATTTGGATAGCGTTGAGTGCGGCACCTTTGCGAATATTGTCCGAAACGATCCACAAGTTGAGACCATTCTTGATGGTTTCATCTTCGCGTATTCGGCCGACAAAGGTGTCATCTTTTCCGGCGGCTTGCAACGGTAAGGGGTATTCGCTTTTGGCCAGATCATCGACGACCGCGACCCCGGGCGCTTTGCGCAACAGTTGAATGGCCTTGGCGCGCGTGATCTTTTTCTTGGTCTCGATATTGACCGATTCGCTGTGCGCAAAAAAAACCGGAACGCGCACGCAGGTCGCCGTTACTTTGATGGAATTGTCCCCCATGATTTTTTTTGTTTCATTCACCATTTTCATTTCTTCTTTGGTGTAATGATTGGATTGAGCAACATCAATTTGCGGGATCAGATTGAATGCGATCGGATGCAGGAATTTTTTAGGCGGTAGGCTGGGATTCTTCGACTGTTCCTGCAATTCGGCGATCGCCTCCGAGCCGGCCCCGGAAACCGATTGATACGTCGAGACCACGACCCGCTTGATCTTGGCATAATCATGCAGCGGTTTGAGGGCCACGACCATTTGAATGGTCGAACAATTCGGGTTGGCAATAATGCCTTTGTGTTTTTTGATGTCCTGCGGGTTCACTTCCGGGACGACCAAGGGAACATTTTTGTCCATGCGGAATTGGCTGGTGTTGTCGATCACCACGCATCCGGCCTTGGCAGCGATCGGCGCCCAGAGCTTGCTGATCTCCGCTCCCGGCGAGAACAGACCGATCTGCATGTCGTCGAAGGAATGTTCATTGACTTTTTCGATCGGAATGCCGTCGATCTTGTCGCTGACATCGCTCGTCGACAAAAGGCGCAGTTTATTGACCGGGAAATTCCGCTGTTTGAGAATTTTATAGAATTCCTGGCCAACCGCGCCGCGGATGCCTAAAATGGCAACGTTATATTTTTTCATAATGAATCCCTTATAAATTCTTTACGACCAGATCTCCCACTTCTGTCGTGGAATATCCCATCTTCCCGGCAGCAAGATCTTTGAGCTTTGTTTTCACCACTGTTTTGACGGAATCTTCAATGGATTCTGCCGCGGCGGTCTCTCCGATTTGGCGCAGCAGCATCCCCATCGCACAGATCGCGGCCAGCGGATTGATGACCTTCTGCCCGGTGTATTTGGGTGCTGAGCCGCCGATCGGTTCAAACATGGAAACGCCCTGCGGGTTGATATTGCCTCCGGCGGCGATCCCCATTCCCCCTTGGAGCATGGCGCCGAGATCGGTAATGATATCCCCGAACATGTTGTCGGTCACAATGACATCGAACCATTCCGGGTTTTTGACGAACCACATCGTGGTCGCATCCACATGCGTGTAACTCGTTTTGACGTCGGGATATTCCTTGGCCAATTCATGAAAAGTTCTTTCCCACAGATCCCAGGCAAAAGTCAAAACATTGGTCTTGCCGCACAAAGTCAGCTGTTTTTTCTTGCCGTATTTTTTGGTGTACTCAAAAGCATAGCGCAGACAGCGTTCCACGCCTTTGCGGGTGTTATAAGAAATTTGAATGGCAACTTCCCCGGCTGTTCCCTTGTCCTGGAACTCGCCCATGCCTTTATAAAGGCCTTCGGAATTTTCGCGCACGACGACGAAATCGATATCTTCGGGTTTTTTATTTTTGAGCGGGCAAAAGCGTTCGTCAAAAAGTTGGATCGGACGCAAATTGATATATTGGTCAAGATCAAATCGCAAACGCAGCAGGATCCCCTTCTCGAGAATCCCGGGTTTGACGTCCGGATGGCCGATAGCCCCCAAAAACATGGCGTCAAATTTTTTTAATTCGGGAATGGCGGAATCAGGCAGAACTTCCTTGGTCCTTAAATACCGCTTACCCCCAAAATCAAAATGCACGGTTTCATATTTGAATTGGCGTTTCTGCGAAACCGCCTGCAAGACCTTCAATCCTTCCGCGACGACTTCCGGGCCGGTTCCGTCTCCGGGGATGACTGCAATTTTATAAGTTTTCATAATTATTTTTTCCTTTGATATAGTTCACAAGTATAGCACAAAATAAATCTTCAATAAATTATTTCCTAGGAAGGTGCGCGAGGGTTATTCTTTAAATTTTTTTACGACAATACACGCGTTATGGCCGCCAAATCCCAGGGAATTGGACATAACCGTCGTCAGGCTGGCTTTTCGGGAAACATTGGGGACGTAGTCAAGATCGCATTCCGGATCAGGGGTTTCATAGTTGATCGTGGGCGGAATAATGCTGTCGCGGATGGCCAAAACAGAAGCGGCGAACTCCACCCCGCCGGCAGCACCCAGGAGATGGCCGGTCATGGATTTTGTGGAACTGACCGGAACTTTTTTGGCAAATTCGCCAAAGATTTTTTTGATCGCCAGAGTTTCAACCTTGTCATTGAGCTCGGTCGAAGTTCCATGCGCGTTGATGTAAGAAATGTCCTGCGGTTTTAAACCCG
>MHGP01000073.1 GCA_001805615.1 Omnitrophica WOR_2 bacterium RIFCSPHIGHO2_02_FULL_48_11 | reverse complement strand
TCCCCGGCCCCAAGACAACAATATCGGCCTCCGCGATCGCCCGGATAGCCTCGGCGGTCGGTTTGGCGTCCGGCGGATTCAGCAATAATCTTTTAATGCGGATATTGGCCTTCGGGATCTGCGCCTCGCCTTCTTTCCGTGTCCCGTCGATATATTCCGCCACCAAATGAACGTTCGTCACCGTCGAAGGAACAACTTTACCGCGGATGGCCAGGACCTTGCTCGATTCTTCTACCGCTTTTTCAAAATCTCCTCCGGTCAGCTGCACCATGGCGGTCAAAAAAAGATTCCCGAAATTGTGGCCCTGCAATTGTGATTCTTTAGAAAAACGAAATTGAAAAAGCTCACCCATCAAGGCCGGGGCATCGGCTAACGCCACCAAACAGTTGCGGATATCCCCCGGAGCGACAATGTTGAATTCTTCGCGCAATCGTCCCGACGATCCGCCGCTGTCGGCGACCGTGACCACCGCCGTGATGTTCGAGCTGTACTCCTTGAGACCCAAAAGCAAATACGATAAACCATGCCCGCCGCCGATCGCAACAATTTTGGGACCGCGTTCCAGATAACGTCTTTGGTAGAGAATATTGACCAAATCCCGCTCACCCTTAGGCAAAAATATGGTGAGCAAGGAAATAATCATCTTGCCGATTCCCATGACAATGAGAATGACCCCGCAAATGATCCACACAACGCCTAGCGTGCTGACAAAACGGTAAGGTTCAGACGTTAAAACGGCGCCGACACCGACAATGACGACACCTATCAAGGTCGTAAATAACCACCGCTTGATCTTAATACCGGGGTATAACCATTTAAGAAGATTTTTGGACATGATCGAAATTTAGGCGGATCGACCGTCTTCTTGCGACACTAATTTCCAGATTGCTTTTTCGTCTTTAAGGCTTTTGAGGTTCTCTCTGATATATTTATCTTTTAGAAAACGCGAGATCCGAGCCAAGGCTTTGAGATGAGGGCCAGCGGAGTCAATGGGGGCAACTAATAAGAAGAAGATATAGGCTGGTTCTCCGTCCAAGGAGTCGAAGTCAATCCCTTTTTTACTGACCCCTAACGCACCAGTCAGTTTTGATACAGAATCACATTTCCCGTGGGGAATGGCAATCCCCTGACCAATCGCCGTCGATCCTAACGCCTCGCGCGCCAGCAAAACTTCAACCACTTTACTCTTATGTTTTTTTTCGATCGAGCCGGCCGTGACAAGAAGCCCCACCAATTCTTCGATGACTTCTTCTTTCGTTGAACCTTTAAGATCAGCGGCAATGGATTTGACCTGCAAAAAATCACTGATCTTCATAAAAATCCTCCCTGCCTGCCGGTAGGCAAGCTTCAAAGTTGTCATAAATTCGTAAACGGTGTCGAAATGAATCAGAGCGGCGGATGGGATTTGAACCCACGACATCCACCTTGGCAAGGTGGCATTCTAGCCAACTGAATTACCGCCGCAAATTACCTCAAAAATTATTTAGAAAAATTTGCGGCAGTCCCACATTTTTTGTGGGACCGACGCAGAATTCCAACACATTAAAATCTTCGAACAAATAGTTTTTTCCCAGGGCGAACGAAAATGGGCGGAAGAGGACTTGAACCTCCATGAGTTTCCTCACATGCTCCTAAGGCATGCGCGTCTGCCATTCCGCCATCCGCCCCTTGCTTATAGGCGAACAAATGCTGCCCCCCCATGACTTCGAGGCGAGAGCTTATTTTAAAGGAAAAGTTCACCGCGGCAGCTTTCCCTCAAGTAATCTATTTGTCCTACAAAATTAAATGACCCACCCGCGACTCGAACGCGGCACACCAGCCTTAAAAGGGCTGTGCTCTACCAGATGAGCTAGTGGGTCGAAAACTAAAACAGTATATAAAGAACAATGCCAATGACTTATTTAAACTCAACCAATTCTCGGCTTTTCTCTTCAAGAACCGTGTCGATTTCTTTAACAAATCTATCGGTCAATTTCTGAATTGCGTCCTGACTCTTGAAAACTTCGTCTTCCGAGACCACGCTATCTGCCTGTAATTTCTTAATTTTTTCATTAGCGTCCCGACGGATGGAACGCATGGAAACACGTCCGTTCTCCGCCATATCTTTCACCATTTTAGCCAATTCTTTTCTGCGTTCTTCGGACAACGGCGGAATAGACAAACGGACAATCTTCCCGTCATTCGAGGGCATAACCCCCAGCTTGGAATTATTGATAGCTTTTTCAATTTCCGGGATCACCGACACGTCCCACGGCTGAATCATCACCGTGCGCGGATCCGGGATGGAAATCGAGGCCAATTGCTTGACGAGCGTGAGCGTCCCAAAGTAGTCCACATGCATCCCTTCAATGAGGCCCGGATGAGCCCGGCCGGTCCGCACTTCCATAAATTCGCGGCGCATCGACTCAATAGCTTTTTTCATTTTTATTTCCGTTTGGCTGACGATCTCTTTAGAATTCATAGTTTTTTCCCTGTTATCGAACAACGGTTCCTATATTTTCACCCAACACAGCTTTTTTGATATTTCCTTCTTTGATTAAATTAAAAACAACAATGGGCAAGTTATTGTCCATGCACATACTGATCGCGGTTGCGTCCATCACCTTCAAATTTTTCTTTAGAACATCGATAAAGCGGAGCTTGGAAAATTTCTTGGCGGTTTTATCTTTCATTGGATCAGCGGTATAAACACCGTCGACTTTGGTCGCTTTAAAAATCACATCGGCGTTGATTTCGTTGGCCCGCAGGGCCGCCGCCGTATCGGTCGTAAAATACGGATTCCCGGTCCCCGCCACAAAAATAACGACGCGCTCTTTTTCCAAATGGCGCATCGCCCGCCGGCGGATATAGGGTTCGGCCACGGCATGCATATCGATCGCGGTCATCACCCGGGTAGGAACACTGATTTTTTCTAAGGCATTCTGCAGGGCAAGTCCGTTGAGGACGGTAGCGAGCATCCCCATATAATCCGCGACCGACCGGTCCAGGCCGAACGCCTTGGAGGCGACCTGTCCGCGGAAGATATTTCCGCCACCGACAACCAGCGCGACTTTTACTCCCAGGTCACGGACTTCCTTGATCTGGGCCGCCAAAGAAGCGCACATTTCCGCGTCGATGCCATGCTCTTGTCTTCCCATCATGGCTTCGCCGCTTAATTTTAAGACAATACGCTTATAGATTGGTTTTTTGGTCAACACGCCTAACCCTGACTTGAAATTTATTCCACACCGACTTTATAACGGATAAACCGGCTGACTAAAATATTCTCGCCGATCTTAGCAATCAGCAAATTCAAACAATCCTGGATCGTCATTTTAGGATCTCTGACAAACGGCTGGTCCAGGAGACAATTTTCTTTAATGAACGTCGCCTGATCTTTTTGCGCCGCTAAGACATCGGCCGGGATATCCGCTTGTTTGATATATTTCGGGGCCATGGCGGCAATATGCATCGCCACGTCTTTTGTAAACGCGCAAAAATCTTCGTTCTTGGCCACAAAATCGGTCTCGCAATTGACCTCGACGATCACGCCGATCTTATTCCCAAGATGAATATAGGATTCGACCCGGCCTTCTTTGGCCGTACGGCTGCCTTTTTTGGCGGCAATTTCCAAACCGCGTTTTTGCAAAATCTGTTTGGCCTTTTCAATATCTCCTTTAGCTTCTTCCAAAGCTTTTTTGCATTCAATAACCCCGCATGAGGTCATTTCGCGCAATTCTTTAATCGCATCCACTGAAGCCATCATATTGATCCTTTCTAAAAAAAATTAAACAGTTTCTTTCGTTGTGTTATCTTGTCCTGTGGGTAATCCCTGCAAGACGGCGCTTTCCTGGCCGGCTTCTTTGCCAGGTTCCTTCTGCTTAGCAACGGTTTCACTGGTCAGATAAGCCTTGCGTCCTTCGGCCACGCTGTCCGCGATCAAAGCAGTGATAAATTTGACAGACTTGAGGGCATCGTCATTGCCCGGGACAGGATAATCAACGACATCCGGATCGCAGTTCGTATCAATGAGACCGATGATCGGAATCTTTAACCGTCTGGCTTCCTTGACGGCGATTTCTTCTTTTTTCGTATCCACAATAAAAATGGCCTGTGGCAGGCTGACCATATCTAAAATCCCCCCGAGACCATGCATTAATTTTCCGTGTTCCTTCGTCAAGCGGGCGACTTCTTTTTTGGTTATCTGCTCGAAGATCCCGTCCTGTTTCATGCGCTCGATGGACTTTAATCGCTCGATGGATTTCTTGACAGTCTGCAAATTCGTGAGAAGCCCGCCCATCCAACGGTTGTTGACATAATACATGCCGACTCTTTTGGCTTCTTCTTCGATGACACCCTGAGCTTGCTTTTTGGTTCCGACGAAAAGGATTTTTCCGCCCTTGGAGGCAACTTCGTAGATAAAATCACGGGCTCTATTGAGGTGGTCGACCGTTTTTTCCAGGTCGATAATATAAATCCCGCTTCTTTGCCCAAAAATGAACCGCTTCATTTTTGGATTCCAACGCTTTGTCTGGTGGCCGAAATGGACACCCGCTTCCAACAACTTCTTTATTAACTCATCAACCATCTTTCCTCCCTACTACTCCGACACTTATGGGAATACCTTCGCCAAGTGAACATAAGTATTTTACAGTCTTAATTTCAGCTCCGCTCCTAACCCTTGTCAGAAGAAGAGGAACCGGCGGTTAAACCCTTCCACTTTTCCAAAAGTTATAACCAACCAGCCAAATTGTTGCAGTAGTATACCCAATAATCTTTTTTTTTGCAACCCCTATTTTCGACAGGGTTTATAGCGTTTGTTGGGTTCATTGAGTTGAAGACCACAAACTCAATAAACGCAACGAACCCAATAAGCTCAAAGAACTCTCTTACATATTGAACTGCGTTTCGTACAATCGCTGATAAAGCGCACACGTCTCCAACAGTTCATCATGGGTTCCCAAACCGACAATACGCCCATGCTCTAAAACGACAATTTTATTGGCCTTTTTGATCGTCGAAAGCCGGTGGGCGATGGCAATGACGGTGCGCCCCTGCATCAGTTTATCCAAGGCCTCTTGCACAAATTTTTCCGACTCCGAATCCAATTGGGACGTGGCTTCATCCAGGATTAAGATCGGCGGATTCTTAAGGATCGCCCGGGCGATCGCAATGCGCTGCTTTTCGCCGCCGGAAAGCCTAAAGCCCCGGTCGCCGATAAATGTTTCATAACCTTGCGGCATTTTAATGATAAATTGGTGCGCGAAGGCCTTCCGCGCCGCCTCCTCAATCTCTGCTTGGGTGGCTTTGCGGTACCCGTAACTGATGTTGGCCTGCACCGTGTCATTAAAAAGAATATTTTCCTGAGTCACAATCCCGATCTGCCCCCGCAGCGACGCAAAGGTGACATCCCGCACGTTTACCCCGTCAAACCGGACCGCCCCCTGGGTCGAGTCATAAAAACGCGGGATAAGATTCACCAGCGTTGATTTCCCGGTCCCCGTCGGGCCGACCACCGCCACCAGCTCGCCGCATTTTATTTCTAAATTGATATCCTGCAGAACCCCTCCCGATTCCTCGTCGTATTGGAAAGAAACATTTTCGATAGTGATCTTATTCCTTAAGACCGGCAAGAATGACGCTTTCGGTTTTTCCATGACCGTGATCTTGGCATCCAAAACATCATAAATGCGTTCACTCGCCGCCAACGCCTGCTGGGTAATAGCGTTCACATTGCCCAATTTTTTTATCGGGCTGATGATCGACATGATGGACCCCATAAAAAGGGTAAAAACACCGAAGGAAAGATGCTGGTCCATGACCTGACGGCCCAGCCATAAAATGATCACGATCCCGCAGAAGAACCCCAAGATCTCCGTCGCCGGCGAAATTAAGAGGATACGCTTGATGGATTTCATGCGGATCTTATAAAAATCAAAATTTTGCCTTTTGAACCGGTCGATCTCATAATCCTCGGTACAGAACGCCTTCACCACCTTGACCCCGGAGATCGTCTCCAGCAAAAGCGTATTGATATCCGCCATCCTCTCCTGAGAGCTCTTCGCCAATTTGCGCAGCCGCCGGCCGATCTGGCTCATCGGCACCGCCACTAAAGGCAAAATAAAGAAAACAATAAAAGCCGCTTTGGGATGAATAGCAAAAGCAATGATGACAAAAACCAATACCGTAAAGGTCTGCCGGAACAGATCGGTGACACCGTAGGACGTGGCATTTTCGATCAGCAAGACATCGTTGGTGATCCGCGAGATCAATTCTCCGCCCCGCTTTTTGCTGAAATAATCCAGAGAAAGATTCTGGATCTTGGCATAAAGCTGGTCGCGGATATCCCGCATGATCCGCTGGGAAAGGTCGTTCATCAGGTAACCATACCAAAACGTCACAAAATTTTTGACCAGGATCAGTCCCGCCACCGCGGCGATAAGGAATTTGAAAAGAGTTTCAGAATCAATGCTGTTGACATAACCGACGATGGTCCCGATAAAGGCCGGGGCTTCGGGGGGGACAACGACTTTCTTGTGGGTAAAAAGGATATCGGTCAAAGGCACCAAGAGAGAAAATTGAATGCCTTCAAACAATGACGAAATGCCCATAAAAAAGACCGCCGGGAGGAAGATCCTTTTATGGTGTTTCAAAAAACTGAGCAGTCTGAGATAATTCTGCATAATAGACTATTAATATTAAAAGAGTAAAGCGGATATTCGTCTTCGTTGAAGTGTTTTAACGTTCAACTTCGCCGAATAATCCGCCGAAGCTAAACGCATATTTTAAGCATTTAGCGTAGGCGGATATTAGCATAGCGATTGACTTTTGTCGAGGTCTTTGTTACTATTGCAAAGGTCACCAAGCCACAATGTCACCGAGTCACCAGTTTTTACTACGGGTGACTTTGTGTCCTGGTGCCCTGGTGACATTATGAAAAGAATAAACACCGCCATCATCGGTATCGGCCATCTGGGGGCCCGGCATCTTAAGGTTTATACCGAACAGATCTCTGCCAAGGTCAACCTGGTGGGGGTTTGCGATATTCAGGCCGATCGCACCCAGCGGCTCGCCAGCCATTACCATATCCCCTTTTACAAAAATTATAAAGACCTCCTCGGCAAAGTCGAAGCCGTCAATATCTGCGTTCCGACGGTGGCGCATTTTGCCATCGCCAAATTCTTTTTAGAAAACAATGTGCATACCTTTGTCGAAAAGCCGATCACCTACACGCTGGCGGAGGCCGACCAGCTGATCGACCTCGCGCGCCCCAAAAATTTAAAATTACAGGTCGGCCACGTGGAACGCTTCAATTCCGCCTTTGAAAGCATCAAGCATTTTGCCCGCGATCCGCTGTTTATCGAATGCCACCGCCTCAACAAGTTCCCCAACCGCTCTCTCGATATCGGCGTCGTCATGGACCTGATGATCCACGATATCGATATCATCCTGGGGCTCAACTCCGCACCGATCAAAAGCATTCACGCCGTCGGCATTCAGGTGCTCACGAAACTCGAGGATATCGCCAGTGTCCGTATCGTTCTGGAGAACGGCTGCGTGTGCAATTTGACCGCCAGCCGGGTTTCGGAAGATCCGATGCGCAAGATCCGCATTTTTACAAAAAATTCCTACATTTCTCTCGATTATATGAACCAGGAAGCCAAGATCTACAAGCGGGTCGGCCCGATGATTCTTAAACATGCCCTCCCTATTGAAAAAGAGGAACCCCTCAAAAAAGAGTTGGAAGCTTTCATCGATTGTGTGCGCGACAATAAAAAACCTCTCGTCTCCGGGATCGAAGGCCGTGAAGCCCTCAAGGTCGCGCTGGACATCACGCGATTAATGGAAGAACACCGGAAGATGACGATAAAAAAATAACGCAAAAGTCAAAAATAAAAAGTCAAAACTAATGTGTCGCACAGCGACTCCGCAATTTTACCTTTTGATTTCTAAATTTTGAATTTTAATTATGTCTTCTCCTCAACATATCATCATCGTCGCCGGTGAAGCCTCCGGCGATATGCATGCGGCCCACCTCGTGGCAACCCTGCGCGAACGCGACCCCCGGCTGATTTTTTCGGGTGTCGGCGGACCGCAAATGCAAAGAGCCGGGGTGAAGCTTTATGAAGATCTAACCAAGATCGCCGTGGTAGGTTTTGTTGAAGTTTTAAAACATTTCAGCGAATTCCGCCGGATCTTTCACTTGATCCTGGCTAAAGTGAAAGAAACAAAGGCGCGCACCGTGATCCTCGTCGATTATCCCGGTTTTAATTTACGCCTCACCCGGGAACTGAAAAAACATAACGTGCAGGTGATTTACTACGTGAGCCCCCAGGTCTGGGCCTGGAAAGAAAACCGCGTGGAATTTATCAAAACGCATGTTGATAAAATGCTGGTGCTCTTCGAATTCGAAAAAAAATTCTACGCCGAACGCGGGCTGGATGTGGAATTCGTCGGCCATCCGCTGATCGATACGATAAAAGTTCAAAAACCAAAACAGGAATTCTTACGATCCTTGGGGCTGCCCGCCGATAAGCTCACCATCGGCATCCTCCCCGGGTCCCGGCCCAAAGAGATCGAGAACCTTTTACCGCCCATGCTCGAAGCGGCCGACATCTTGAACCGAGAATTTTCCGGCAGGATCCAATTCTTGCTTCTTAAGGCGCCGACCATTTCTTCCGAATCGCTCCAAAAATATTTCAGAAAGAATTTGATGACCTCGTTACGTGCCGTCTCGCTGCCGCTGAAGATCGTCGACAACCAGACCTATGACGGCATCAATGCCGCGGAAGTGTGCATGGTGGCCTCCGGGACCGCCACGCTGGAGACCGCCATCCTCAACAAGCCGATGGTGGTTGTTTATAAAACCGCGCCTTTGACCTATTGGCTCGCCAAACAACTTGTCAAGATCCCCCACATTGCCATGGCCAATGTCGTCGCCGGCAAAAAAATTGTCCCCGAATGCATTCAGCACGAAGCCACCGGCCCCAAGATCGCCCAAGAATTAAAAAATATTTTCACCAATGAGCTCCGTGTCGCGGAAATGAAAGCGGAATTGTTGAAAGTCAAAAATTCTCTCGGCGGGCCGGGCGCCATCAATCGCGCCGCGCTGTGCATTCTAAAACTGCTGCCCTAACACCTACCCGCAATCTTCCGGGCAATTGCATTTATTTTCGAATTGATCACAGATACGGTTTCCGCAGGGAATACAGGAAGGAACGGCGTAGATGGAATTCTTGCCGGACATGTTGCAGCTGCCGTCCAGCAGATCCACGCCGCAGCGTTTGACAAGGCCGGAACAGCACTGCGCGTCTTGGCCGTTATAACCGATGGTGCCGCAGGCCGGCGAATCACCTTTAAATTTATAATAACAAATTTCCGTATCGTCGCAGCTTTTTAGGATTTGGCAGCGGTCCGCCGGACAAAACTGATTCTTAATAAAAATACACGGCTTCTCTCTGCACGCCATCAAACATCCTGCGCCGTCTTCCGTCACGGTGAAACAACCGTAATCGCAAATCTCTCTCGGGCACTTCCCGGTTGCGGCAAAAGTCTGCGGGCAATTGGAACTCAGAGGCGGCGGCTCCTCGGCAAAAGCACTGGTGAGCGCCAAGGAACAAAACAAAATACCCAGGACCTGATATAAAAATTTTCGGCTGCACAACGACATGCGGCTGGCTTTCTTAATGCTCTTCTGCAATAAGCCTTTCTATCCTCACGGTGACCAACATGGCCAACAAGATCGAGGATCCAAAAAAATACAGCCCTATCTGCGGTTGGGCACTGGCGAAACCTGAAAGTTTGGCGATCACAATGGTGATGGCCACCACAAAAACATCCAGCATCGACCATTTCCCTATCGCTCCTAACCAATGAATATATTTCTCCCGCTGCCACTGTGCCAATCTGCCGAACCATAAAGCAAAAAGCATTCCAAGCTTGATAAAAGGAAAAACAATGGAGAACAAAAATATAACGATACCCAAAAAATAATGTCCCTCATCGACCAGGCTGCTGATCCCGCTTAAGACCGAAAACGTATGTTTCCAGAAGACCAGTTCCTTGAGCGTGATGACCGGCAAGAACAATCCAAACCCCAGCAGTACCAGCGAAACTGCCAAAAGAATAGGAACATCAAGATACCGCGGATGAATTTTTTGCAGCGACTGTTCGGATTCGGACATAGGCAGTTATTTCTTTAAATAAGCCTTGATGATTCTTTGGTCTTCGACGGGTTTATCGCCATACCCGGTCTTTGCATTTTCAATTTTCTGCACAACATCATAACCGCTGACCACTTTTCCAAAAATCGTATGCTTCATATTGAGCCAGGGGGTCGCGGCCGTGGTAATAAAGAATTGGCTGCCGTTGGTGCTGGGGCCGGCATTGGCCATGGCCAAAATTCCCGGCTGATCGAATCCCAGGCTGGAGGAGACCTCATCTTCAAACGGTTTTCCCCACAGGCTGTCTCCGCCCATGCCGGTCGCGGTCGGGTCGCCGCCCTGAATCATGAAATTTTTAATAACGCGATGAAATACAATCCCGTCGTAATACCCTTTTTTGATAAGGCCCAGAAAATTTTCACACGCCTTGGGCGCAACAGCGGGAAATAATTCGATCTCAATCTTACCCTGATTCGTTTCTAAGACGACCGTCGTTTTCTCGTCGGCCGATATACTCCCGCAAAAAAACGCCATCAAATTGAGCGCGACTAAGTTGATTAAGCATAATTTCGTTAACATTTCATGATCCTTTCGTTAGGGGTGGTGTTGTTTATTTTTTTCCAGGGACGAATTCGGTCGCCAAAACAATATGTTTGATCCCGGCTTGGGAGGCCAGGTCTATGACCTTGATAACAAAATCATATTTCACATCTTTATCCCCATGGATCACAATCGAAAGATCCGGAGATCGCTTGGCAAGATCAGCCAGCTTGAACTTAAGGACGCCTAAATCGAAGCGCAGGCTATATTGGGTATTTTCCAGAACCGCATCACCGCTGGCATTGATCATTAAATACACATCCTGCGGAGGCTGCTGCAGGGTCGAGGATTTGGGAAGGTTGATCGCGAGACTTGATTCGACCAATAAGGGTGTCGCCCCCATAAAGATGATCAAGATAACCAGGATAACATCCGTGAAGGGGGTAATATTGATTTCCGCGACTAATCTTTGGCTTCTAGAGCGTCTTTTCATGTGTACTCACGCACAAAAGATCAACTAATTCCGAAGCGCACAGTTCCATCTCGGCGACAAAATTATCAATCTTGCGGATAAAAAAATTGTAAAAAATGACCGCGGGGATCGCCACCACAAGACCGGCGGCCGTTGAAATCAACGCCTCGGAAATCCCGCCGATCACCACGCTGATGCCGCCGCTCCCTTTGAGCGTGATGTCATGGAACGCGCGCATGATCCCAAGCACCGTCCCCAAGAGGCCGATATAAACCGCAGTGCTGCCGATGGTGCCGATAATGCTGGTGAAGCGTTCCAGTTTGATGCTCTCGATAAGAATTTCACGCTGCATGGCTTCCGAGATCATTTTTTCACTGTGGCCATGCAGATGCAACCCCGCGCGGGCCACCTTAGCAAACGGGGTATCGGTCTTATGGCAAATTTCAATCGCGTGCGGGAGCCGGTTTTTTTGCAGCTCGGAACGGATCCTTTGCATAAAGTCCGCCAGCTTTACTTTCGATTTTTTGCTGTAATACATCAGCCGGTCCACCACCACGGTCAAAGACACGACCGAGCAAGCGATCAAAACATACATCACAAAACCGCCTTTATGAATAATTTCAAAAATCGATTTTCCGTCGAACATAAATAGCCTTTTGTAGAAATTTTTTAAATATATTTAACCGTTTGCCATCGCAAAAAAACTATTCCCATTCCACATCGATCCGCTCGACTTTTCGATCGCGGATCTCGTGGGAATACGGAGCAGGGATCGTCGCGGAAGAGAGCATGACCGGATTTTTCCGCCCCGGATACGTAAGACTGATGCGTTTGATCACGCCGCTGTTTTGACCGAAAGTATTTTTTCGTTTAGGATTGTGATAAACGACCCGCGTCGTGCCGAAAAGATTAAAGGCATAAGAATTTTTAGGGAATTCCTTAACCGCTTTCTCGCTGAACAGCCAGCCCGGCAGTGCCGGTGCGAGCGTTAAGGTCAATTGGCCGTCGCGGCTCAGGCGGAACGGTTGTTTCCCGAGGTTCATCCAGAGCCACATATGCAAGAATTCTGCCGTGCTACCCGAGAGGCGCGCGACAAACCCCTGCCCATGCAGCGACGCGTCTTCATGGATGCTGCTCACAATGAACGAAGAGCTCTCCAGGGTGCTGCGGCCGTACTGTTCCGGCTTTAAAAAAGGGATCAGCGCTTTATTGAAATTTTCATAAAACTCTTCGTACAAACCGCAACGCAGAAGTTCCAATAAAAATTTGTATTCCATGTGCAGCCAGATCGACTCATTCTCCAGCCATCCGGGCGGAAAAATACGCGCGCGCCCGATTTCTTCCGTCGCCTCCGCCAGCTGGGCATTCACTTTATACATCGCCAATTTTTTATCAAAAAGCGGGCTCCGCCGGACACCCTGGTAAAGCGCGCGGGCCTCAGGAACATTCTCCGCCACCCGCAACGCATGCACAAACCCTTCCAGGAATAAAGGCAACTGCTGCCGACGAAATTTGAGCGGCTTAACATACGGCACACCCGGCGCATGCAGACGGTCCATTTTCTGATAATCCGTTATCTCATGATAAAAATAGGTCGGATACAGGCCCGCCCGGTCTTTGGCCGCGGCAGTGCCCTGGCTTGTTCTTTGGACGATCAATTTCAAAAATTCTTTCAACTCGGCGATGGTCATGTCTTTTTCCGCGCCTTCGATGCCGGCACGGGTATGAAAACGGTAATGCTCTTTGGCTTCATTCGCTCGCGACCAATAATCCAAAGGCTCTGTGGCCGAAGCCAAAACATTTTTCAATTCCGTCACAAAATTATATAATTCAATAAAAATAGAGATCTTTTGTTTTTCGCTGAACGCCGCCTGCTCCAACGCATTGAGCAAAAATACCGCAAGACGCTTGATCTCGAATGTCTCGGAAATGGAAGAACCGACCAGGCCGGGCAGGCCGTTTAAGGCATCATACCAATTGGGTTTATCCGCTTCCATCTCAACCCCGATACCGCTGGGATCAAGGGTGGCGGCCTTGTTGGCCAACAAGCACACCAACTTGGCCAAGAGATGCGTGTGGTAAACCTCACCCTCCCCGTGCTTAGTGTGCAGTTTGTGCCCGCGCTCGGCGGCTTTGGTTGTTTTGGGATCGTTGTGCACCGAATGATACTGCCGGACACCGTGAGCGGTCAGGATATACCGATGGTCGCGGGGCAGGACATAATGGGAATTAAAATAAAAACTAAAAACTTTCTTCTCCAGCAAGAGAGCGGCGAACTGATCCGGATAAACCGCCACAAAACTTTCCAAAAGATCGGTATTATACGTCCAATGGTCTGTCCAAAAACCCTCACCGTGATCCGCGGATTCATGTTTCTGCGATACGCCCAAGATCTTGCTCAAAAAATCTTTTAACGAAATCTTAAGCTTGATCCCCTCCTGCTCAACGGCCTGCAGCAATTCTCCGGGCTGAAAACCTTTCACCAACATTTCTTTAAGATGCGCCGAAACCTCACCGGCACACAATTCTTTGAGCACTGCCTCGGCCCGGGACGCCTGGCCCACGGAAAAAGTCATTCCCTTGACCACCAGCGGATTATATCCATCCGCCTGGATCAGGCTGAGGAAATTGACGATATGATTTTCTTTCACATCGGCGTTGAACCAAACATCATTGCGCCGGTTTTGGTTGACGTCGCGGTAGTTGCCGTTGCCTTGCGAGAAATAGGTCGGCGCCAGGACAAACCAATTATAATCCCGTTCCAGGTCACCGTGCTTACGGCTAAAAACATTAAAGGCCGCCACCCCTTCTCCTGTTTTCAAAGAAACCGGCAGCCCGCCGCGCAAGACATTGTCCAAGAATGTCTGCTGGCAATACAGATCGAACTCCGGGGAAGAACTCCGGGTGAAAGCAAAATGTTTTACTTCTTCGACGACCGCTTTATTCTCTGCGGCCTTTTGGGCGACAAAATCCTGCCGGAGGGCCTGGGCGGCAAATTGGCTCAACTGCGCCTCGCTGTGAGCAAACCCCGCCGCCGCGATAAAAGTCTTTTCTTCACGGCCCCCTAATGAAAAACGGCTGAAACTCATCGCTGCAGGGGTCCGGTTGCTGGTCTGCTGGGTGCGCGGCACCTGAAATTTTGCGGCATTCATAAAAGTTTCCGGCTGAACAAAATCCAAGACGCTGCCAAAAACACAGGCCGCCTCAACAATGGGCTCAAGCAGTTTGGCCTTGGCGCCGTCTTTTTCAAAACTAAAATAAAAATTTCCTTCTTTGATGTGTTTGACCTGCGGGGTATCGGCGACCTCGGCCCGCAAATGATAATAGGGAGTTTTCTTGTCCACCCCGCGCACATTGACCCAGGCCTCAACGGTCCGGGACATATTCTTGGCCGCCCAGTCATTGAGCCCATAGGGAAAAAAGACGGGCAACCCGTCAACCAGCTCAACATTCCATTTTTTTCTTCCCAAATTAATGATCGTCACGCGCCGGATAAGCGCGGCCAACGGTTCTTGGGGCAGAGTAAAATAATTCACCCGGACCCCGATACCTAAGAAAGCATTCTCCTCTTCGATCGTCAAATCATGCGAAGTGATGCGCATGACCTGTTTCGTCTTGAAACCGGAAACGCCGGAATGATTCTGAAAAGGTTCCCAGAATATTTTTTTACTGCCGGAGGTTAATTTTAAAAACGTTCGAAAGCCCTGCAGCGAGGTCAAGCGGTAGGCTTTATTGGCGGGTTGAAACTCGACCAGCGATTTGTCCTTTCCATGGGTACCGAAACTGGCAATGCCTTGGCCGCGATTAACATAAAACACCCACATCGGAATGCCCCACAAACCGGCGATCCCTGGGAAAAAATTGCTGAAAGGTTTGGCTTGATTATAATTTTCGATGACAAAGCAGCCTTGTCCATCGAGAGAATATTTTATTTTTGCGGTCTTAGCCATGACTTACCAATCAATACGTCCGTTTATTCGGACGGCTTCTCGGACCGGAAAAGATTATAAAATCCGGAAAGTTTAAACCAGAGGATCGTATCCGAATTATCCTTATCCGAGAGACGGATGCGCTTTAAAGCGTAAACATTTTTATTGTAACGGTTATATCCCCGGTTGGTGGTGAACGCGCCCTTATACCCGGCCTGAGCCGTTAACTCGCTGATCTGCGCGTTGAACCCTCCGACGGGATAGGTAAAATAATCCACCGGCCGGCCTATTCTTGCCTCTAAAACTTCTTTACTCTTAACGATCTCTTCTGACTGCTGTTCCGGCGGGATTTCCGGCAAGTACGCATGCGTATACGAGTGACTGCCGATCGTGATAAGCCCGCTTTGTACCATTTCCACGACCTGGTTCCAGCGCACGTGTTCTTTTTTGCCGATATATTTAGCGATCACAAACATCGCGGCCGGATACCGGTATTCTTTAAGGATGGGAAAGGCCTGCGTGTAATTATCCAGGAACCCATCGTCAAAAGTAATCACGACCGTACGGCGCGGGAAGTGTTTTCCGGCCTGGATACCGCTCACCAGCTCGTCAACCGTGATAACATTATATTTATTTTTCTTCAAAAAATCCAAATGGTATCTGAAAAATTTGGGGCTGGTGGTCACCGCATTCTGCAATTGAAGCTGGGCGGTATCCTGGATACTATGATACATAACAATCGGAACGACATAACGCTGCGATGTCCAAAGCAATAAACCGCCGACCAGAAGGGCCGCCAAAAGTAAAGCAACCCATAACCGCTTCTTTTTTAGCATGATTATTCCCTTATATTTTCACTAAAGGCGGGCGGGGCAAATGCTTCCCTGTTACATGCGAGACAATATTTCTTTGACGAGGTCACTGACGCGCTTGCTGTCCGCTTTCCCGGCGACTTGAGGCAACAGGACTTTCATGACCTTACCCATGTCCTTCACGCCGGTCGCCTGAGCTTCTTTCACCGCGGCCTCAACGATACCCTTTAAATCCGTCTCCAACATTTCAGCCGGCAGATAACTCAGTAAAATATTTAATTCGGCCTTTTCCTTTTCCACCAAGTCCGTGCGTCCGCCTTTCCCGAACTGTTCGATAGAATCCTGACGCTGCTTGACCTGTTTTTTGATAATGGCGATCACCTCGACATCCGGCAGTTTGTCCGTTTTTTTATCAATGATCACATTCTTTATCTGCGCCCGCAAAAAGCTCACGGTCGAAGATTTGACCTGATTTTTCTCAAGCATCGCTTTTTTATAATCATTATCAATTTGATCTTGCAGCATAGAAACCTCCCCTATAGTCTTACTGGTCTTTTCCTTACCAATAACAATTGTGGAAACCAGTATTAGACCTTTGTCATCTAGAAGAAAAGACCTGGTATTGACTTCCTTATATCCTTGGTTGTACAAAGGTCAATAATTAGGCATTTATCATAATTGTTTTTTTACGCGATTTCAATCCTTTTATTATCTGAATCCGGCTCTTTTTGACACAAAAATGTTCCGCCAAAGATTCCACTAAGGCCGCATTCGCCTTACCCTCCAACGCCGGGGCGGTCAGATAAACTTTCCAAAGTCCGGCTTCTTGCTTGATGGAATTTTTCTTAGCTTGTGGGATCACTTTGACCTCAGTAATCATCGGGGGAGCACCAAATCCAAGGCATTGTCTTTGAGCCATTTCTGCCGCTTTTGATAATCCGGCATCACCTGGGCGACCTTCTGCCAAAAACGCCGGGAATGATTCGGAACCGTAAGGTGGCATAATTCGTGGACAACGACATAGTCGATCACCGCAAGCGGCGCCATAACGATCTGCCAATTCAAACGAACACTTTTTTGGCGGTAATCACAGCTTCCCCAGATCCGGCGCTGGGTCCGGATAGCAATAGTCTGAGGCTGCACAGCCATGATCCGGCCGTAGTGCCAAACTCGGCCGCCCAAAATTTCTTTGGCTTGCTCTCTATACCAGCGGATCATTTGAGAACGGATGTGATGCTGCTGTCCTTCCGCTGACACCGTCTCCGGTAAGCGCACTGTCCACCGGTTTCCGTCAAATGTCACTTTCGCCCGGGAAGCAGCCGTTTCTTCGATCTCGATCCTGAATTTTTGCCCTAAAAATAAAAACTCTTGCCCGGCAGCAAAAACCCGCTGACTGAGATACTGCTGCCGGTCTTTGACCTCAATGGTCTTGCGGCGGATCCAATGTGCCTTTTGCTTAAGAAAACGGAAAATGACCGCTTCGGCTAACCTAGCCGGCGCCAAAACGCGCACCTGGCCGGTTTCCTCAATTTTCACCACCAGGCTCCGGCGCTCCGCCGAGCGGGTCAGCGTATAAGGAATGTCTGTTCCTAAAAACGAAAGTGTCCGGTTAGATTTCTCAAAGGAAGGCACAAATCCATTATATGGGCAGAAATAAAAAAGGCAACCGTTTCCAGTTGCCTTTTTTCTATTAAAACGAATGTCACAAGGAATTATTTAACGAACTCAACGTTGATTTCAACGCCTTTCGCCGGTGCGGAATAATTTGGATTGTAAGGTTTTCCGCCTTTTGTAAAATACCCGTTATTCCCCAACGCCATGGCGATCCGATCCCGCTCTTTTTGTGCGGCGACCTTAACGGCCTGCGCCTGCTGTTTGAATTCATGGATCTTTACTTTAACTTTATGGACTTTCTCTTTATAGATAGCAATCGTGGATCGTCCTTCTTGCATGCTGACCACATCGCCTTCCAGAATGCGCAAACGCTCTTTGATCGTTTTGACTTCGGCAGTCAACTGATCGATCATAACTTTATTCTGAGCGATTTCACCGTCTTTAGCACCGATCAATTCCTGAAGCTGGGCGTTTTCCTGCCTGGCTGCTTCCAGATCTCTTTCGGCATCGGCCAATAATGTCTTGGTAATACCCAATTCATCGGCATAATGCTTGGACAATGACGCCTGTTGTTCGTAAGCCGAGGTTAAAACTTGATTGATGTTTTCAATGTTGCGGTAATTTTCATTGTACTGATAGGCGGCAAAGATGGTTAAACCCGCCATGATAACGAATAAAATACTTCCGACAAGACTTCTTGTCCGGCGGGCATTGGCGGTCTTGGTAATACCCGCTTGGACTCTTTCCCGTAAATGAGAAATAACTTTTTCTTCCGGCTGAACAAATTCGATCCCGCATAAACGGTTATTGCGGGCCCCCTGACTCTTGGACCAAACAAGTCGCCCTGCTTTAGGAAGAAATTGACCGTTGTCGTAGGCTATCGATTCCAGGGAAAAGGCAGCTTGCTCGATGGGAGAAAAATCCCGATTGGTATCCAAAAGCAGACCTGACGCGCTGATATTTAATACCTTGCCCTCGCCTTTTTCACCATCATCAGTGGACCAACGGACCGGCAAATTTTCTTTAACTCTTAAGGCTCGCCGCAGTTCACTGACGGCACTTTTTGAATCCCAGTTCATTTTCAGTTACTCCTTTTCTTCAATATGTATTTCCTGCGCAGGCGAATAGCAAAAGCCCGGATGAGTCAATAAACTCTTGCAGAATTTCACTTGGGACATAAGTATACCCCGCTCAAGTTAAAATGACAAGAAATTTTCTAAAATGGCCTTCTGGAGATTTTGGCTGGAAAAAAGCTCTATTTTTCGGTGATTTTACGCAAAAATCGGGCCGGATTCCCGACCCAAACCTCTTTGGCAGGAACATGTTTCGTAACAACGCTCCCGGCTCCTATCATCGCACCGTCCCCGATCGTGATATCCCCCAAAATCGTAACATTGCTTCCGATAGAGACGCGCTGCCCTACTTTTGTTTTGACAAACCGCGGTTTCCACTCTTTTTCGTTCTCTAAAATCCCTTTTTCGTTGACCGCCTGGGGGCTATTGTCATTGATAAAAACCACCGAATGCCCGATAAAGCACCCGTCCGCGATGATGACCCCCTCGCAAATAAACGTATGCGAAGAAATTTTACAATTTTTCCCGATAACCGCACCCTTTTGAATTTCTACAAAAGCCCCAATTTTGGTATTGTCCTGGATGGTACAGCCGTACAAATTGATAAACTTGGAAAGTTTCACGTTCTTTCCCAATTTGACATCATCCGCTAAACAGAGATACTGTTCTTTCATTTCAACGTTCCCTCATTTGATATTCTTAAATTAGTTCAGCCAGCCGCAGAAGGCCAAGGCACAGATCGTTTTGGCATCGCGGATATGGCCGCGTTTAAACATTTTTAGCACGCGTGATTTTTTAAAACGATGCACTTGGATCACTTCGTCCGGCTCTTTTGGCATCGCCTTTTCCTTGAGTTCAAAAGCTTCGTAGATAGAAATGATCTCGGTCGAATACCCGGGGACCGGATAAATTTTTCCCAGCAAGGAGAGTTTTTTAGCCGTGTACCCTGTTTCTTCATTCAATTCCCGCCGGGCGCAGGAGAGGACATTTTCCTTTATCTTTAAAGTCCCGGCCGGTAGTTCATAAAGATATTTTCCAATGACCGGCCGATACTGCCGCAGCATCAAAATTTCCTGCGGATTTACAAAAGGCACGATCAAGACCGCCCCGGGGTGCACGACGAAATCCATATCCGCCATATAACCGTTGGGCAGGCGCGTCCGCTTTCGCGTAACAGTAATAATTTTACCTTTGAATTTAAAATTCTTCATAAAAAAATTTAATGAAAAATGGCATCGAGAATATCCCCGATGATTTTTTCCTCCGCCGGCTTCTCTTCGCCAGAGGAAGGCTGACCGTCCGTCTCGTCATTGCCGAGGGCTTTATCAATCAATTTTTGCAGTTCCTCTTTCCCCCTATTGACGACGATCCGCTTTGTCAAATAAGCCGGGTCCGGGAACATCTTCACCTGCGCGGCCGGCCCATCGTACGTGGTGAAAGGAATATAAATCTGACCTTCGTTATCAAACAGCAGTTCCAACTCGGAAACCGCTGTCCCCATCTCCATCGATAAATCTTTGGCCATGGCAAAAGCTGATTCCAGATGGAGGTTTTGATTGAAATCGCACGTGCCGCTCGCGGCGATCCCAAATCCCTCTGCCTGAATATCCGCCCGCGTGAGGTGCGCGGTTTGATTTTCCACTTTGATATCAAATTGGATCTTTTGAAAATTGGTATCTTTTTGCCGCAAAACCCAGCGGTATTTTTCGGAAAGGTTGGCTTGGATCTTCTCAGTCACATCGGCGAGCGGCGGCACAACCCCAAGTTTATCCAAAACCAGACCCAACACATTAAGGTCCAAAAACTTTCCCCCGCGGACTTCGGCGGAGCCGTCCGCCGTCAACGATTGCAAAAAGGCCTGCGGTTCCAGCCCGCGCGACTGGGCTTTAAACTGACCAAAAACATTTCCTTGCCCCTTCACCGGCAGGGTCGACATATCATGCACTTCTTCAATTTTGACTTTTTCTAAATTAACCGCCAAACTGAAATTGGCCTCCTTGAGATAACCAGCGACCTTTGCTTCTCCGAAAATTTTTCCGGTACCGATATTCAGCGCATAATTTCTGACTATAAAATCAGACTCGTTGGCATTAAAAATGACGTTAAAATTTTCCACGGGCTTAGCCAAAACATCGACACTCACCCCGCCGTTTTTCAGCTGCCCATCAAGCGATAAAACCATCAGCCCCTTAGCTCCAGCGGCCATTTGATTTAAGGTCACATCAAGCATCCCGTGCCATTGCCTGACAATTTTAAAATTCTCCATGGCCGGACTTACTTTGAGGACTTCTTCCGGAAGCACCGCCGACAAATTGACGGCAATCCTGGTGTCGTCCAAGCGGGCCTGCAGATTCCGCAAATCCAGCTGAGCACTGCCATTGATGTTGGTGTTCTGCTGTTTTCCCAAGACCGCTGCCGCGACCGAGAAATGAAATTTGTCCTTGAGAGAAAAATTTGTCACCTGCACATCGATCATGGAAATCGCGACCGAGAGTCCCGGCTTTAAAGCCCGGTCGATATAAAGGAGTTTCCCGTCATGCAAACCGATCGATTTGACCAAGACCGCCGGCAACGCGCCAAGGTCAAAATCTTTTTTATTTGCGGACGCCTCCCCCTTTGCCGCTATCGCGCTTGGGGAAAGCTGATCGGTGGAGGGGTCGGCCGAAGCGGACGGCTGACCGAGGGTCTGAACGTTAAGGACTCCTGCCGCTGAACGGATGAGGACGATCCGGGGAGAATTCACTTCAACATTTTTAACTAAAATCCGGCGCTCCCGGAGCAAAACCATGAAATCCACATCAATATTGATATGTTCAACCTCCAGAAAATTCTTCTCGGTCTCTCCCGGATCGTTGGCAATCGTCAAACCGCTCACCTTCAGGACAATGCCTTTTCGAAAAGAGAACGAAAAGGCCATGTCTTGAATGCCGACCTCGCGCCCCACGGCCGTCTCTAATTGCGTGATGATCTGCGATTTGAACTTGTTGATATCGACTGTTTTCAAAAAAATAAAAGCCGCAGCAAAAAAAATCACCGCGAGAATAAATATGATCAATAAAGCTATGATAAGGTTTCGCATATTCCGCCTTAGCGCATCGACCGTCGCGCGGCCATCAAATCTTTATAACGGTTATTAAGGTCCCGGCTTCTTTCCTGCTGCTGGCGTATCAAATCTTGCGCTTGCCGCGCTGCAGCCTGGCTGCTGTTAAGCGCCTGCCGCTGCCGGCTGCGCTGCTCTTCCCGCAGTCTCTCCAGTTTTCTTCCCTGGTCTTGCTGCTGCATCCTGGCCAACCGCTGACTGTCTTTCACTCTTTCCATCAGATACCTGGTGTCCCGCCTCTGTTCCGACAGGGATTGCTGATGTTCAGAATTTTCCTTAAAGAAATTTCTATCTCCTACCATGGTTTTATAAAGCTGGAACGGATCGGTTTCTTTAGAATTGAGAAGAAATCCGCCGATCGGTAGGCAAAATACAACGATAATTAAAATATAAAAAAAGTAGGAAATCATATTATAAGGGACCTCTAAACTTTTTCTATTTTAAGAGGGGGGCAGGGCTTTGTCAACCGCAAAAGATTAAGGCCCGCTCTGCAAAAGTTTTTTAAACTGCTCAGGCGAATTCGTAGGGAGCCGGCAGACATGATTCTCGCAGACGTAAGCGGTCGGCTGGCCGTTCATGGGGGGCTGTTCTTTAAGAAAAGGGGCCAGCTGCAGGAGATCAGCCAGTTTTTTATCATGCGTCGTGCGGGCCAAAAGCACGGTGTTCGGCAAAAAAACCGCCCGGCTTGCCTTGAGCATCTCCTGTGCCGCAGGATCTTCCAGGCGATCCGCCGCAATAACGATCTCCCGGGAAGGACCTAAGGCAAAATTTAAAGCACTGAACAATTGCGTATACGCGCTGGGCCGCTGCATAAGTTCCGCACCGAAAAATTGAAAAAGCGCCGCGGCCTTTGCTTCAAAATCCCCGTTCCCCGTCATGCGGGCTAGGCGGATCAAATCTAACGCCGCCACGGAATTTCCCGAGGGGATCGCGCCGTCATAAACCTCTTTTTGGCGAAACAGCAATGTCTCACTGTCCAACGCTGTAAAGAAAAATCCTCCCTGCGGCTCATCCCAAAACAAACGCAGCATCTCTTCTGTTAGACGCATCGCTTCCTGAAAATATTTCACTTCAAAATTTGCCTGATAAAGATCGATCAGGCCGTGGATAAAAAAGGCATAATCTTCGATCGTCCCCAAGATCGCCGCCTCACCGTCGCGAAACCGGTGCAGCAACCGCCCTTCCCGGTTAACCAATTTCTGCAAAATAAAATCAGCCGCCTGCTGGGCCGCTGTCAGATAACGTTTTTCCCCCAGCAGAGAATACGCCGTCGCAAAACTCGCGATCATCAAACCATTCCAATCGACCAGAATTTTATCATCGAGGTGCGGCCGCGGCCGCTGAGTCTGCACGGCATATAATTTTTTCTTAGCCTGCCGGATGATCCACTCGACATCCGCCGGAACCTTTTGAAATTTCTGGGCGGCTTCCTCCAGAGAATGCGCGACAAAAATAATATTCTTTCCGGCAAATTCACCGTGCGGATCAAACTGCGCATTGCCGTTCTTTTCGATCCCAAAATGAGCGCAAAAAATATCCGCTTCCTCGCTGCTCAGGATGGTCCTGATCTCGCTTTCGGGCCACACATAAAAAACGCCTTCTTTTTTTTCCGTGCCCCCGGCCGATTCAAGACTGTCCGCATCTTCCGCTGAAAAAAATCCCCCCGCGGGCGAATGCATGTCCCGCAGGACATAGTCTAAAATCTCTGCGGCAATGCGGCGATAGAATTCATCCCTCGTGGCCTGATACGCTTCCAGATATATTTTTGCCAGGATCGCTTGATCATAAAGCATTTTTTCAAAATGCGGGACCTGCCAAATGCGATCCGTCGAGTACCGGTGAAACCCTCCGCCCAATTGATCATACATGCCGCCCTGGGCCATAGCCGTGAGCGTCTTTTCGACCATCGCAAGCGCCTGCGGTTCCGCGAAACGGTTCCCATACCGCAGCAAAAATGACAAGCTGTGCCCCATCGGAAACTTCGGTGACTCGCCGAACCCGCCGTAACGCGGATCATAGTTAGCCGCCAAATCCTGATAACCTCCGCGCAGCAGCTGGGCGTTCAAATCAATCTTCTCGACCCGCCGCGCCCCCGAACGTTCTTGCAAAGCCTGGGTGATGGCTTCGCCGGATTTCAAAATTTCTTGTTTCTGCGTCTGCCAGCTGTTGTGAATGGAAAGCAACACATCTTTAAATCCGGGAGCGCCCCACCGGGCCTGCGGCGGAAAATACGTTCCGCCGTAAAACGGCTTTTTATCCGGTGAAAGAAAAACCGACAGCGGCCATCCCCCGCTCCCCGTCAACGCCGTGACGACCGTCATATACACATTATCCAAATCCGGCCGCTCTTCCCGGTCCACTTTGACCGGAACAAAATGTTCATTCAAAACCTGGGCGATCTCTTCGTTCTCAAAGGATTCATGTTCCATGACATGACACCAATGGCAAGTCGAATATCCGATGGAAAGAAAGATCGGTTTATCTTCTTTCTTGGCCTTGGCAAAGGCCTCCGCTGCCCAGGAATACCAATCCACCGGATTATGCGCATGCTGTAAAAGATACGGACTTTTTTCGTGAATAAGACGATTGGTGTGCGGGTGAGTCATTAAGGGATGACGAGCGTTTCTTCTTTCGGGCCGGATTCCGTGCATTGGGCTTTGACACGGATCACTTCATCTTTATTGGCTTCCAGAGGGATATCCTCCTCCACCCCGGAAGACTTTTCCTGCACGACATAATGCAAAGATTTGACTTCCTGATCGTTTTTATAAACAATGATGGAGCGGATATAATGCTTGCGATTGCGCTGGGTGACATGGCTGACTTTCGTATGCAAGATCTTTTTTCCCGGATCATAGCTCAGCTCGATCTTGGACGCCGGGATAGCCCAAGACGTTCCGGCGGTGCTTAAGATTGCCAAAAGAATGAAAAATTTTAAATATTTCATAAACTCTCTTAAGGGATACTGTCCAGGGCGTCGGAAACAATACCGTGCCGGCCGCGGGACACCCCTAGCTCCGGCTGCGATCCCAGGCGGCTCAAATAATCCTTGGTCTGCCGGTAGTCCGGCATGAGCTGATCGATTTCTAAAAATATTTCTTCCGCCATAGCATAATTCTTGGCTTTATATTCCCGCACCGCGTCTTGATACAGCGGCTCTATCCCATCGGTCATTTCCTTCTTGATCTTGGCACGCTGCTGGCTGATTTCTTTTTGTTTTTGCTTTACCTGCCGGTCCCACTCCGACTGCCGCCCCTGCGATATTTTCTTGCGCTGCTGCTTTTGCTCATTAGCGATTTTCTTTTTAGCCAACGCCTTTGTTTTTTTTGGCGGTTTAACTTTTGTCACCTGAGGCTTTTGTTTTTTCGGAACCCGGGCTGCTTTTTTAGCTTTTTTACTCTCCAGGCGTTCTTGTTTGCGGGCGCGTTTCTCCTCCCGCAAAGCCGCTTTGTGCTCCGCCTTTTCTTGCTTGCGCACGTCCTTCGCTTGCTGTTTTTTTTCTTTACGATATGAGCGTTGAAATTCCTGGAGCGCCTTTTCGGAGACCTCATCGGCGACGGGAACCTCATCGGCGACGGCAGGCCCGCTCAAGCAAAAAATGATCATAAAAATAGAATATAATCGCAACAGACGCATTGAAAACCCCCACCTTGCATAATTTTGTGTCGTATTTTTAAACACCGCTATCTTATCACAATACAAAAAGCCGTCAGCAATTTCTTTTATTTTCCATGCCCCAAAAAGCAGGCATTGTCTTTGCAGGTTTTATTGAAATGAAAAAGATACCGGTTTTGCGCGACCCAGCGATAGACGAACGGACCGACGATCCCCGAGCCCGGAAAATAAAACAGCAATATGAACGGATACAGCATCGGCAGGATAAGGCACAGCCGCCGAAAGACCGCAAATCCTCCGTACAATGTTCGGTCGGGTTCAAGCAAATGGAGCTGGCTGGCACAGCGCTCCTTGCTCAGCTCAGGATGCAATGCCTCCAAATGACTGGTCGACTGGAAGTCCACCATTTTAAGCGTATGGAATAAATCCATGACCTGCAGCTGTTGTACGCTGCGCCGGCAAAATTGGCAATGCCCGTCGTAGATAAGCTGACTCTGCGGAGCCTGCGCGTTAGCCCGGCGCTTCTGTTCGATCCAACGCACGATATTTTCCGGGTTGATGAATAACAACAGTTGCGGCGGGAAGAGAAAAAAGAAGATCGCCGGCACATCCAGCGTTAAAATGAGGACGAGATGAAAAAAGCACCCCACATAAATCGCCGACATCCGGGTGCGTCGCCAGAACAATAAGACCGGCATCGAAATTTCAATGATCAGGATCAAGAGGCCCGCCGCATAGCAAAGGCCGGGCTTGTCCATAAAAAAATCCCGCAGCAGGAACCATTTGGTGACACCCGCCGGCGGATAATTCATCAGATAATAAATAGGATTGCCGCTGATCCAGTTGCCGGTGCCGGTGATCTTATAAAGCGCCGTATAAAAAAATGTCGAAGCGATCTGGATCTGCAGCAACCGCTGCAGAAAGAACGGCCGCTTTCGCTTGTAGCTTCCCGCATCCCCCCGCCGCACGGCATCGACGGAAAAATAGTCGCCGTGATACGGTGTCAAGCACATGAGAAAAAGCGTGACCAGCAAGATATCCCAAGACAAGGTCCCGACATGCAGCGAATTCAACGCATAAAAATAATACCCGGCCAGGGTCATCAGGATGCAGCTCAACCGGCTGAACAATCCGATCAGGAAAAAGAACCAAAAAACATAAAAGACAATAACAAAGAACAAGACCGTCTGGTCCGAGCTGCGCTGAACAAGCTCAATGAGCTGTACAGGGAAAAAATCAAAATTAAAAGTTTTAAGCGCGGTGGCGTAATAATTGTCCGGCAGGTTCCATAATGTCGGAATGACGTGGGCGCCGACGGTGATGGCGACCGCGATCCGGAATAATGAGAGGCTCACCGAGGGACGCTCTTCCAGGAACAATGTGTGCCAAATTTTATTCATAAATAGGACTTAGCCTCACTTTTCCTTGCACTGATACAACACCCGCTGGAGTTTTTTATGCGGGGTCTGCGTCAGCGAAGGATACTGCGCCGCCGTGATCAAAAAATTATCAAATTCCGGGAATTTGCGTTCCAAGAACCGGCACACCTGCCCCGGCATGGCCTCGCCAAAAACGACCAAAAGAACATTCCGGTGGATATTGTCGAACCCGATGGTCCGCGTAGCCAAGATCTCGTGCGGATCGATCTCCTGAACGCCGTCGACATTGACCCCGTAAATTTGCGCATAGCCGTAATCATCTTCGACATTGTAAAACATGATCCACCCGGCCGGAGGGAAAAGCAGTTTCATTTTAGGCAGCGGCCGCTTCAGCCAAGGTTCCAGATAATACCGGTGAATAGATTCGTAGTTGAATACGGCCAGCCAGAGGATGACAAAAATCGTGATGACGGTATCGCGCAATTTCATAAGGATAATTTTTATTTTACGTCTTTTCCCGAGAAAACTTCCGCCGTAAAAATTTCCAACCGCGTTCTGGGATCTTTCCAGCAATCGCGCGGCAATCCGGCTTTCTGCTCGCACAGCTGAGAGAGGAATTCGTCCCGGCTCCAGCCGGTATCGGTCGCCACCTGCGGCAAAAAAACCCCGCCATGAAATCCTTTCTTGACGATCACCCCGTGTACTCCCATGGTAATCTCCTTAATACTGTTAGCGGGCCTGGGCTGCGACAAGACGGAAATTTCCACCTCAAGATCCTTTAACTCTGCTTCGCTGACCGGCGGAAACCGCGGATCTTCCGAGGCGGCCGCGATGGCCATATTACGCACGGTGAGATAAAGCGGCCCCTGTCCGATAATGTTCCCGATGCAGCCGCGCAGCTGGCCTTGCCGATGGATGGTCACGAACGCCCCTTCTTCCCTGAGAAGGCGCGGGTCTGTTTCCGAAACTTCCACTTTCTTGCCGGTGCGCACATACTCTTCGATGGTGCCGCGCGCGATCTCAAGCAGCCGCTTTTTTTGCTCTTGCGTGAACGACCCGGCCTGGGCAGGAACTTCTGCTGCGGCTTTTTTATCCACAGGGGTCTTCTCTGTTCCCTCATAAAAGATCACCGACGAATACCCGACTACCCGGCCGCGGTCTCCGGTCACATCCCCGGAGTTGGCATACCGCAAAATTTCCACATCGTTCAATCCCTTGAGCTGAGCGTATAAAAGCGCGGTTGTCACCGGAATAAAACCGCACATCTCCATTGTTCCCAAGCGGCACTGTTTCCACAATTCTTGGGCATTGCCTATTTTGACGGCCGCCAAAGTGCGATGGTCCATCTCCCGGGCAAGGTCATAATCGTGGTAATGGGACAGATCCGTGCTGATGACAATCAGCACATCTTCCCGGTCACCGATCACCTCTTTGAGCGCTGCGGCAAAGGCCTCGCACGTCTGAAACGTCGCCTGGCCCATCACCACCGGCACAATTTTAAAATCACTAAACGTTCTTTGCAAAAAAGGAATTTCCACTTCGAGGGAATGTTCCCGATCGAACGCCGCGGCGTCAAAAGAAAATTTTGCATTTCGGCCGATCAATTTTTCCGTAAAATCTTGATCCACCGCCACCACCCCTAAAGGCGTTTTGAATCCCCCCTCTTTCCAGATCGAAACACCGTCAAATTCGTAAAAATGACTCGGGGCGACGATCACCACTGTTTTATATTTTCCTTGACTGGCCGCCTTAAAACTGTATCCGGCTACGGCCCCGGAATACACATACCCGGCGTGCGGAGCAATGATCATTTCTATTCTTTTGTCTTTCTGCGGGACGGAGGCCAGGCTCAGGAACTCATCCACCATGCGGGACAAACGCTTAGGATCAGCGTCATAAAACTGCCCGCTGACATTGGGTTCTTTGATTTCCGGCTGGCTAAAGGCAAAAGAAGTCATAGCGATCAAGAAAAATAAAAATAAACCCCGGATCCGCAGTGTTCTCTTAACTCTCAAAGCCATATCGTTTAAGATTATGAATTTTTTGAAAAATACTCGTCGAGACTGAAACGCGAAGCCTTAGCGCCGGGGAAAAGCAGCCAGGACGTTAACAGCCACAGGCAGCTATCCACGATGATCACTCCCTGCAAGGGAAGCGAAACAAGGCTGCCAAAGCAACCGCATTCGTCGATCGGCAAGCCGCGGATCAGGGCCTGTCCGACAACGCCGATAAAAACCGTCACGATAACCAGGATCCCTTCCAAAGACCGCGTCAGCCACAGACCCAAAAGGCAGAACAATCCCAGCAAAAATTCGATCCATGGAAAGATCCGGGCGACCCATTCGTCCAGAGGCGGGCCGATTAGCTGATAATTTTGGATGACATAAAGAAAATTTTGGTAGGGACTAAGAAGTTTTTCCGCACCCGAGACGACAAAAATTGTCCCGAGCAGGATCCGTGCGATAACACCGAAGTTATTTATTTTGTCCATTTTCTAGAAGCGGCTGCAGCATATCGGTTAATGATTTAACCCCAACGACCATTTTTTCATTAATAAAATATGTCGGGGTGGATTGAACGCCTAACGAACTCCCCTTGTCCCTCTCCTCAAGGATCAGCTTGACGGTTTTTTCATCCTGCAGGCATACCTCGAGGGAGTTCATGTCCAAAGACACTTCTTGGGCCATCTGCATAAAAACCGGGTCGGCATTGATAAGAGATTGCCACTGCCCTTGCCGCTCGATCAAGAGATCGTGCAGCGGCCAAAATTTTCCCTGCTGAGCGGCACATTGGGCGTAACGAGCGGCGTGCAGGGCATGCGGGTGAATATTCAAAAGAGGATAATAACGCATTTCCAAATAAATTTTCTCAGGATACATGGCCACGTATTCTTTTAATTTTTTGGCTCCGGTGGCACATGCCGGACATTCAAAGTCAATATACTCGACGATATGAATGGCGGCGCCGGGGGTTCCCTTGGCCCGGGAGGACACCCCTTGCGAGAGCGAGCGGGACGACTGCAAATACCACTGCACCCCTAAGATAACCGCTACGACAGCAAGGATCAAAATAACGGTAAAAATCTTTTTAGAATTTCTCTTCGGCTGAATTTTCTTAGACATACTGATCTCCAGAAATGATTAGCACAACGAGGGGTTTAATTTAGATTTTATTTTAGCACAAAAGCGGAATTGGTAAAGAGAGGAAATGGAAAAGTCTTAACGCAGGAGAAAAAATTCTTTCAACGGGTATTAATTGACCGTAAGATAACCCTGGATCAAGAAAATGACTGTGGCGATACAGACAAAGGTCATAAAGATAACAAAAATCCATTCCCCTATACTCTTAGGCATAGCATATGTTTTCACAAATGCAATGATATTGGACATTGTTATCACCTCCCTTATTAAAAGTGTAGATGCCCTTTGACGTTAAGTCTATGCGCGGATATACGGAGAAACCTACGTAATAACACTTACTACTTAACTCATTTTACTGCAGTATCTTATGTTAAATTTATCGCTAAACCAGCCCTAAACCTCTTTATAGCGGAAGCAATCTATGGTGTGGTCATTGACCATGCCGGTGGCTTGCATGTGGGCATAAATAACTGTGGGCCCAAGGAATTTGAAGCCGCGCGCTTTAAGGTCAAGGCTTAAGGCCTCGGCCTGCGGGGTCTTGGCGGGAAGATTTTTGAGGCTTTTGAATCGGTTACACCGCGGCTTACCGGAGACAAAACTCCAAATATACTTCGCGAACGTTCCGAATTCTTTTTGCACCTGAAGAAAACACCGCGCGTTATTGATGGTGGCCTCGATCTTGGCGCGGTTGCGGATGATCCCGGAATTCTGTAAAAGTTTGGTAACGTGTTGGGGCGTGAACCGCGCGACCTTTTTGGGGTCAAACTTGGCAAAGGCCTTGCGATAATTTTCACGTTTGCGTAAAACGATGACCCAGCTCAAGCCGGCCTGCGCGGATTCCAAGACAAGAAATTCAAAAATCGTCTGATCGGCATAGACCGGCACGCCCCATTCCGTGTCATGATATTTCGCATAAAGAGCGTCGCCCTCCGGCACCCAGGCGCAGCGTCTTTTCAAACTTTTGCTTGTGACCTTGCGATTCTGTGACATGACAGCTAGCTCTTTAATGGATGACTTATCTGCGGCCGCGTCTACTTCTTCCGCCGCGTTGCGGGCGGTAACGGTTAAAGCTGAAGACATTTTGTGGTTTATTAAAATCCATCACTGGAAGATCCGGATGTTGCGAAATCGGCAGCGTGGTCTTGATCAACTGTTCGATACTGCTCACATCACCGCGCTGATCCGGCCTGGCAAATGAGATCGCGTGGCCAGGAGATCCGGCCCGGCCGGTACGGCCGATGCGATGCACATAATTTTCTGCCTGGTCAGGAAGGTCATAATTAACCACCAATTCAATCCCCTTCACATCGATCCCGCGGGAAGCAATGTCCGTCGCGACAAGCACGCGGTGTTTTCCGGATTTGAATCCTTCCAAGGCCTGCCGGCGCTGCGCAAGCGAGCGGTCCGAATGGATCTCTGCGGCACTATGCCCTAAATGGCGCAAGGCACTGGTGATCCGTTTAGCGCCCATTTTGGTACGGCAAAAGAGCAGAACCGAACCACGAAATTTGACCAATATTTTTCCTAACAATTCCCTTTTCATTTCTTGCTGGACGATGAACAATTCGTGCGTGACCCGCTCCGCGGTTGTCCCGGTCGGAGCCATTTCCACCTGAATCGGAATTTTCATATGGGACGTCGCCATCCGCATAATTTCTGCCGGCATCGTTGCCGAAAAAAGCATGGTCTGCCGGTCCTTGGGCACGGATCTTAAAATTTCATCGATCTGGGGAGCAAATCCCATATCCAACATACGATCGGCTTCATCCAGGACCAAAATATTCACGTCATTGAGACGCACTTTCTTTTGTTCCATCAAATCCAATAACCGGCCCGGAGTGGCGATCAGCACACGTGGACTCTTTTGCAAAGACCGCAGCTGATTTTGAATCGGCTCTCCGCCGATCAAAGAAACTGTCCGGATATTAAACGGCGTGGCTATCTTACGAATACTTTCCTCAACCTGCAGGGCTAACTCACGGGTCGGCACGAGCACTAAGGCATGATTTTTGTTTTGGGCAAGCTGCTGAATCATCGGGATCGCGAAGGCCATGGTCTTTCCAGTCCCGGTCTGGGCGATGCCAATAATATCTTTTCCCTCCAGCGCCAAAGGAATAGCCTTGTGCTGAATAGGGGTTGCGATCTTAAATTTGAGACGTTCCATCATCTCGATTAGCTTTGGAGCAATACCTAGATTATAAAAACTCAATTAAACTTCCTCCTTAAAAAATTTTATACTCACTCAACGGTGAGCTTACGTAAGAAGAGGGGCAACCCTAAAAGAGTCTGCCCCTCTTCCCAATCAATCAACCATGAACCTACCTTCGTTGTTATAGTTTTACAACGTTGGTGGCTTGTTCACCTTTTGGTCCACGGGTAATTTCGAACTCAACCGCTTGACCATCGGTCAGCGATTTATATCCGTCACCCTGAATCGCGCTATGATGCACGAAAACATCTTTGCCTGATTCGGGTGTAATAAATCCGTAGCCTTTTTGATTGTTGAACCACTTCACTGTTCCTTTAACCATTTCTTGAAACCTCCTTTAAATAATATTTGCAAGTAAGTACACATAAAAGAAAAAACCGCAAGGCGATTGACCTACACACCTTACGGCTAGTGATTTCTTCTACCTTACTTGCTACTTAATTGTTAATAAAAGTATAAACGAATTGTTATCTGATGTCAATAAATAATTTAAAAATTTTTAATCCCGTTCTGACATCAATCTACCCGCTTGGTGATCTCCACCAGGTGAAAACCGAACTGTGTCTTGATCGGCCCATGAACTTTGCCGACTTCCTCCTGAAAAACCACCCGGTCAAATTCCGGCACCATTTGGCCGCGCGAGAATTCTCCCAACTCTCCGCCCTTTTTACCGGAAGGACATTTGGAATGCTGCTTGGCCACATCGGCAAATTTTTTACCGGCGGCGATTTCATCCTTTAATCTTAAACATTCTGCTTCGGTAGCAACGAGGATATGTCTTGCGCTGGCTCTGGCCATAGGATCTCTTTAGGTTAAAATAATTTTTGGTAAGGTCTTCTGCTTTTTATAATTTGGGTCCGGCAGCCGCAGCGAGGATGCGGCCTTCTTCGGTCGTTTCAAATTTTTTAAAGTTGTCACTGAACATCTGCGCGAGTTTGCGGATCATCTGGTCATATTCTTCTTTGTTGGGCCAGGAATCGCGCGGGTGCAGGGTTTGCGGATCGACGCCGGGGAGGGTTTTGGGGAATTTCAAATTAAAAATCGGCAGCGTTTCGAATTCCGCCTTATCAAAGGCCCCGTTAAAGACCGCATCGATCGCGCGGCGGTTCTCAACTAAGGGGATCCGCTGGCCGACACCGTACTTTCCTTTATACCAGCCGGTATTGATCAGATACGCCTGCGAGCCGTGCTCATCCATCTTCTTCCCTAAAATATCCGCATACTTGGTCGGATGCACCAGCAAGAACGCCTGCCCGAAACATGACGAAAACGCAGCCTTGGGTTCGGTGACGCCGAGTTCGGTGCCCGCGACTTTGGCGGTGTACCCGCTTAAATAATGATACATCGCCTGTTCTTTGGTCAGTTTGGAGATTTGCGGCAGGATCCCGAACGCATCGCAGGTAAGAAAAATAATATGCTTCGGATGACCGCCCTTGGAAACCGGCTTAACAATATTGGCAATATGGTTCAGCGGATAAGAGACGCGGGAATTTTCCGTTTTTTTCTTGGAATTGAAATCGACTTGGCCGTTCGCATCGACCTCAACGTTTTCCAAAAGCGCGTCGCGGCGGATCGCGTCAAAGATGTCCGGTTCGCGCTCGCGGGTCAGTCCGATACATTTGGCATAACATCCGCCTTCAAAATTAAAAACACCGTCATTGTCCCAACCGTGCTCATCGTCACCGATCAACGCGCGCTTAGGATCGGTTGAAAGCGTAGTTTTACCGGTCCCGGAAAGGCCGAAAAAGAGCGCCGTATCGCCGTCTTTGCCCATGTTCGCCGAGCAATGGAAGGCGCCGATGCCTTTGAGCGGCAAAAAATAATTCATGATGGAAAAAATACCTTTTTTGATTTCTCCGCCGTACCAGGTGCCGCCGATCACGGTCATCCGCTCGGCGATGTGGAAGGCGCCGAAGACTTCGGAACGCAGACCGTATTTGGCAAAATCCTGGCAGGATGTCTTGCAGGCGTTCAGGATCGTCCAGTCGGGCTTAAAATTCTTCAACTCTTCGGCCGTCGGACGGATAAACATGTTCTTAAAAAAGTGCGCCATCCAGGCCACTTCCGTCACCAACCGTACGCTCATCCGCGTTTGCAGATTTGTCCCGCAAAAACCGTCCATGACGTACAATTTTTTCCCGTTCAGCTGTTTGACGGAAATATCCTTGAGATGCTGCCAGGCCTCAGCGGAAAGGTGTTTGTTGTCCGAACCGGCACAGGCATCATCCGCCCACCACACATTGGTCCGCGAGGTCGGTTCATCAACGATATATTTGTCTTTGGGAGAACGGCCGGTGAACTTGCCGGTATCGACAGCCACCGTGCCGGAGGTCGTAACCGTGCCCCGCTCATACCCTTCTAACGCGGGATCGGTTTCGTGCTTAAAGAGTTCATCGTAGGATAAATTGTAAAAAAGATTTTTCCACTGCTTAATGCCGACATTTTGCAGGAATTGTTCAAGCGAAGATGGAGTAGCTACGGGATTCATAATTTAAAGATTTATTTCAGTCAGGATTTATTAGGGTGTGATTATACCTATTCTAAAACAGTTTGGCAATGTTTTTTTCGGCAGGATAGAAATCGGCTATGGGAGAACCGGTTGGCGGGAATGCCCAAAGTTTTTCTCAAAAATGACTTCTGCGGGCGGCACGTGCTCAAATTCATTGAATTCACTCCAGACGCCTTGAGCGAAATTCCTGGCGGTATGGGCCGCCGGGCCGGAGCCCAGGGTCCAACCGCTGATATTGTTCTGATATTTCACTTTGAGCCCATCTTTGGTATAGCAAGAAAAGATGGGAAATTGGTTGCCGCCGCCACGGGTGAATTTTCTGGCGACCGGATCCCAACCCGCACCATTGGCGTTGGGCCCGTTGGAACCTCGGTCGAACGGGTAGCATTCTAACTTATAACCTTTATCGTCTTGACTCCAAAAGCAAGTTTGTTGCATGTCCGCTAATTTTCTCCAACCGGATTGAATGAGGGTATCAACGGAATCAATAATTTTATCGGTGATAATTTTTGCCGCTTCAAAAGAAAGCGAAGGTTCAGAACCGGTCTCTGCCATGATAACGGAAGCCCCCAGAAATTCTTTCAGTTCAGCAGCTAAAGCGGGATCAGTGTTTTGCAGATTTGAAATTTCTTTATCCAGGAGGTAATAAAAAACCCCGAACACCGCCGCCAAGGGATCGTCTCCTCTGGCCTGAAAATCCCAATAATGCATAACGGCATCCAATAAAGTCCCCATAATCCATGCCTTGGGCGCTGAATCATTGACGAGAGCCATGCCATACTTTTCTATCGCAGAATAATAAATTTTTAAAGAATCCCTTAAGGTCACATTATCGTAACTATCCACCACGCCTGTAAAGTAATCATCGCAGGTCACATCTCCCTTTTTGACCAATCGTTCCGTGAGGACCTTTCCTGTTATGGAATGTCCTCTTTCAAAAGGTTCGGTGACCCCCCCGTAATGGAGAGGGTAAGAAATCTCGGAATTTTTTGGATGCAAATATTGCTGCTTATGACCTAAAACAGTTGATAAAGGCGTATTCCCATTCACCATCGGACCCACTTCTCCCGGAGCGAGGATCGTTTGAATTTCATTTAAAGACAAGATGCCTTTAGCTTGGGTGTCCACATTAGCCGGCAAAATTTTATCGCGCTTAGCCAGAATTAACTCCGTCACTTTATTAGGATTATTAAACCGGGGAACAAAACCAACGCTGTACGCTGTTCCGGTGCTGGAAGAAATAGGATTATGGGAGTCAACATGAACCGCCGTGAAGGTAAATCCGCTAACCAGAGGGTTCCCCTGTCTATCCTGAAAGGCCTTGCGGACCGCCGCAGCCGTATTTTCAGCAGTATAAAGTTCATGAGTAAATAACCCCCAGAGATCCTTTTGAACATCTTTATGAAAGGTCAATGCGTAATCCGAACCGATATGAAAGACTTTACCGAAACCAGGAACTTTTTTAACCGTGCGGGTATAGGCCTTTCCATTTCCGGTCCTAAAGGTATAAATTTTCGTTTCATACGGGACGGATCGGCCACTTAGAGGATCAATATACTGAGTCAACGATCCCCGTGGGATTTTGATGGCGTAGATGGTTGGTATTTGCAAATTTTTTGCAACGACATTCAAGGATGTCCCCTTCCCCAACTCGTCCCATTTACTAAAGATAGTCGGTAAAGTTAATTCGACCGCTCCACCGACCATTGTACGTTTGACTTCTCCGGTAATGGGATCCTCATCAGAAATGGCTACAGTTACGACCTGACCTTGGCTATACATGGGCACATGGATTGACCCAAAATTGACCGCCAGAGTGTCCTTGGCCAGAGACGGGCCATTGAGGTGAGAATTAAAAGAAGCCGTGGCATAGATCGGCTGAGAATTTTGCAGCTGTACAGCCTCCTTATAATTTTTAGGGGGGTTTTGTACAATCTCTATTAATGTCTTCCACTCATACAGAGATTGAAAGCCTGGTCCTTCAAAGGGGAGGATTTTTGGGTTAAGTTCAGCTCCTTTAAAATTTTGCAAAAATGGGTATTTGACAGCAACTGCGTCTCCTGCAGTCCAGTTTGTTTCGAAATAATAATTATAACCGGCAGCCAAATTGCTAAAATGATTTCGCTGCTCAACGCTCAGAGAATTCCAGACTTCCTCCATATCCTGACACGTGCCGTCAAAATGACGGGCCATATCAACCATAACCGGTGTGGGCATCTTTCCGCTGGGGATCGGCAATAGCCTTCCACGTTCGTCAAAATCGACCGCCGGGGGTCGATAGAGATAGGCCACCCCATTTAAAATGTTGTAGTTTTGTCCATTTTCATGACGGCTATAGTTGCAGTCCCGGGCTATCTTGGCCCCCAATCTGTCCGGCATGGCCTTAGCATAACCGTATCCCAGAGCAAAAAATTTATCAGCGTCGTTATCGGCACTTATATAGAGTGTTCCTTCGTTTGTAATTTTAAGTTGTGCTTCGGCAAAGATAGGGGTTGGGAGAAATATAAGAGAAACGCTGAGAGCAAAAAATAGTAACCCGTAAATACGAAAATCATTATATTGAAATTTATCCTTCACTCTGACCCTCCAAAAATAAAAAACCGGCCTACCTTTGGTTTGTTGATTATTTTCGGTAGCCCGGCCACCCCGACGTTACATCGGGGCCACGTGGCTTTGCGTCCCTGTCTCTCGACAGGTTTGCCCTTTCGTCTCTATATTAAAAGCTTAATCTATAAAATTGAGGGTAACAAGGGGGGAAGGCGTCCGACAAGAAAACGTTTGCAAGAAAGTTCTCAAGAGAGGAAACAAAAAGGGGAATATTAAGGGAATATTTTGAGGGTAATGTCTCTGCTAAGCTGCCCTTTCACTCACTACACAATTTCTTATACTCTTTGATCTTAGCCTCGGTTATTTTTTTATCCCGGACAAGTTTCTCCATAATACGCCGCGCGTTCTCTAAGCTCGGCAGATCCGTACCGACAAGAAAAACCCGCTGCGGCGTATCATCAATGACAACCTTAACGCCTGTTTCCTGTTCAAAACAGCGTATATTTCTGGCGTCGCGGCCGATGATCTCCATTTTAAAATCGTCGCGCTCTAATAGTACGGATATTTTAAGATTGTCCATGATTGTCCTTGATTGTCCTTATTGACGCACATTGCCTTCACGGTCGTATATCACCGTGCCTCCGTCAGGTCTGCTCCCGGTAACCGACCGCAATTTTCCATCTTCATAATACGTTCTTGTTTCCCCCGCAGATTCGCCATTCTTAAAATGGTACTCAGCCATCAGGGTTCCGTCCTTATAATATTGTTTAAAGATACCATCATAATTTCCGTCCTTATAATTCTTTTCTTCATATAACTCACCGGTATCATAATACGTCTTTTCCGGCCCGTTTTTCTTATTGTTCATAAATGACGTCTCGACCCTTTGCCCCTGAGCGTCATTTCTCACCTGGACCCCATCTACCTGAATAGGGCGATCTTTCTTATATTTGGCTTTATATAAATATTCCCTAAGGTCATGGGTAATATCCTCTTCATTGCACTGACACTGGATGGCCTCATAGATAAACGCATAGCCGTTTTTATTAGCATATTCTCTTATCATATTGTCCATATCATAAATGTCTTGAATGGTTCCGGACTTAAGATATTTTTGAGTTTCTTCAAAGGGAGTATTTTCATCAAACCCAAAATAAACAATCGCAACGCCGTTAGCCATAGCTTTCTTTGTAAAACTTTTATTGTCTGAAACAAAAAGATATTGGTACGCCGGTTTAGAACCGTATTTAGGATCATTGACCATCTTCATTTCCGGGCCGGTCATCTGCTGACCGGTCGCAGCTTTAAAAATTCTTGGACCGAACTTTTGACTATCGACGGCTGTTGCGGTGAATTCATATCCTTTCGGCGAAAAATTACAGGAATATTGAAACCCTTCGATGGTCTTACCGCAACAATCTTCAAAAAGATACGGTGGATTGGCACTGACCAAATCGGAAATACTCGCCGGATAGCGGCCTTGATTGGCGTTGGCAAACATTTCCGCTGCCCCAGATAATCCGCGCAAATTGCTCCCCACGCCCGCTTCAGCGGCTAAGGACAAATCCGACATCAACAGGTCAGCCTCGCTCCGGCCATTTCCAGAAGCAACAAGAAAAACAAAAATTAAAATAGTGATGTTTCTTACCTTAAGATACAGCATTTTCTTTCTCCTTTTATTTAAAGTCCTTCCCCTGAATGAACTTACTCATCCATCCCGAAAACATCGTCTTATAATAGCGGTACCATTCGCTCTGAAATCTTTCTTCGGGGTCATATTTTAATTTGAGTTTCAGATTTCCGGGGACGCGCACTCAATTTTCCAAGCCGCATACCCCCCCTCTCCTTTTCTCTCAAAATCTGAAATGCACAAAAATACGTCCGAAATTCTTGTCGTCCTTCTCGATCCGATGATACAGCGCACGGATATGTTTCTGGTCCAAGAACCGCAGCACGTTCTTCTTGAGCTGGCCGCTTCCCTTGCCCGGGATGATCTCCAGGAGCGTGATCCGTTTTGCGACGGCTTCGTTGATGATATCGTTCAGGCTGCGGTCAATGTCGCGCCCTTTATTAAAGATCTCATGCAGGTCCAGCGTCAATTTTGCCAATGCGATTCCCCTTTCTTACGATGCGAATGTAGTATTATCACTTGCCTCATTTATGGCAGGGGATTCTGCTGCTTAATAATCTTTATTATATTCAATTCTTTCTTTTAGTCCAGATTTATGCGGAAGATAATCCTGAGCCTCATCTCTGGCGCAGAATTTTTTATTGAACCGAATGAAGAAAGCGGTTTCCCCAAAACACCCTTTCTGTATATCCAATGGCTCCTTTATAGACTATACTTTATGTGATATCTTTTAAGAAATATTTATACCTAAAGGAGCCTCATGTATTTTAAGAAATTGACCGTTCTGACCTGTTTTCTTTTTATCCTTAGTATTCCCGCCGCCCACGCACAAACCATTCTCAAAGACAATCCTTGGGATATTACCCCTTACGTTCACCGCTATGACTGGAAAGAAACGGTCAACGGTGGGGTTTTCGATTACGGGACAACGGTCGAGATCAGGGACCCTAACGGATCTCCGGACGACACGGTTACCGTCAGATATTTCAGCGATTTTTATGAAATAAGTTTTAAGAATAAGAAAGATTATTTACCCCTCCAGCCGCTCATTAAAATCACGACCGGCCCTTATCTTACGAAGGCGGTTCCTGCCCACGTAGAAATGTTCCCTGCGGTAGGTCCTTGCCAGGGGGATTGTGCCCTTCCTTATAATAATGCTCTTCGCTGGGATCGGCTCGAAAAACGATTTGGAAATTATTATGTGGTTTACGATGTGACCGGGACATTGATTCTCGCTTACATAGTCCCGGAAAACATCATCATTCCCGATGTGAGTAATCCTGGAAAATTTATGGCCATCCATCCTAACGGGTTGGGGGTTTTTGTTGCCTCAAGTCAGCTTCCGGTCAAGGAGCAGGAACATTTCAAAACTTTGGAATCGCTTATGGGTCTTCCGCCGGGAAGCATTGCGCTAAGCAATAAAATTTATAGCGATGACCTTAATAAATTTAAACTGCCCCCGGATACCTTGGGAAGAGTGCCGTTTTTTGGCGTGCCGGGTAAATTTAATTACGGTACAAACGGAAAAAATTGCATGGTTCTGGTTGTTTTTATCACGGGATTAGGCAACGATGCGACCGCTTGGAAAGATTTTGTCGCATGGGCTACGCAGACAGAAAGCATGTCGTGCTTTGATTTTGTCCTGTTTCCGTGGGAGGGAAACGAAGTTTCGGACGAGATCTCTGACAAGTTAGTCACATTTATAAGGGAGAGCCTGAAGAACATAGACCCGATGCAGATCAGGCCTTATAGAGAAATCGCCGTCGTCGGATGGAGTTTTGGCGGTGTCGTCGCCGCAAAAGCCGCTTCAAAATTAGACAGTGTGGTCAAAGAATTCAATATGCCTATCCGTGTGCACACCTATGCGACACCGCTTTTAGGCAAATCCTTTGATGGATTCAATTCTTTGGGAAATAAGTATCCCATGGGCAGCGCCATTACGACCATGATCAATTGGTTCCTGTCTTTTAAACCATGGCAGGAAGTGACTGATGGATTCGGTCCTTATAAACGTCCAGAGTCGGTTAAGGTGGTGCATTGGTACACGACGGATGCAAACTTTCAATCCGGCGACGGAGTCCTTTCCGGGCCGTCGCAAAATAATCCGGTAGAGGGAAGCAAGGCTGAGCATCTTTTTGCCGGGCCGGACACGCATACCAAATTTTATTTAAATCTGCCGTTGATGTTAAAGGCCTATCATACTTGTGCATTCAAATGTGTCATTGGCGGGGGGTCGAATGAAACTTTACGTCCGCCGCCCCAGACGGATATTACTATAACCTACACTACTCCGACTCCTCCAGCGACAAACGAAATACCCCCGGCGATCACAGAGACAGAAGGCCCGCCACCCCCTTATCTTTGTAGAAAAAATGCTACTTATAGAGAACCGCAGTGCCAAAACGACGCGGAGTGCAATCCGGCTAATCCTACAGATCCGGTTAAAATATGCGATGTTTTTTGTCAGTGTATCCCTAACCCTGCTTATTATTGCAAAATGAATAGTAAGCAATTGACTGAAAAACCGCAGTGCGATACGACTAAACTTCCAGCTCAACTTTGCGCCGACCCTAATAAAGAATGTGTCGGGTGTATGTGCGTGAGTAAATGCGGTAACGGTAGGATGGATCCGGGGGAACAATGCGATCCAAAAAATGTTCCGGATGGCTGTCCGACCACAAAACTCTGTACCTCAGAATGTATTTGCAAAGATGGCGCCGCGTTATATTAAATAAAAAAAACAATAAATGAAAAGAGGCGATTTCATGATCATGAAATCGCCTCTTTTACGTTACAAAAATTATTTCCTACAAATTTACTTTTTACGTCTGCGCAACAAGAATCCGGCTAACCCGGCACCGAATAAAGATAACGTGGCCGGTTCGGGGACAGGCGCTTGGCCAGGTTCACTTCCGGTGACGCGAAAGGCGCCCCGATTCCAGTCAGAACCTACATGCCACCCGTTTCCGTCCTCTGCGGTATGCGCCGCATATCCATTTGTACGGCTCACATTCCAGCCGATAACCGCATCCGGTCCGGTCGCAGAACCGACGACCCAATACAAATTGCCGTCGTTGAGCACCGGGTTAGATGCCGAGTTTGCGGTCAACCAAGTATAATACGTTCCTTCCGGAGGATTGCTGAAATGAAAGCTCTCCAAAAGACTGCCGGGCTGACCTCCGTTATCATTTACCAGCCAAAGATCAAATTCGTTAGGACCCTGAGAAAAAGTCACCGGAAGTTCTATCGAGTTCAGCGCATAAGATCCGCCTGTGACTGTGAACCCTGCAGCCTGATCATTATCAAAATCAAAAGGGGCTCCCTGGGTCATCAGCAGATAACTGCCTGATGTAAAAAAATTTTCTGTATTATCAAAAACAACGATCGCCTGCGCTTTTTGCGGTACAACAAGCACCGCCAAGCTTACTAAAAATCCGACCAAAACCTTTTGTATCGCCTTCATGACTCTCTCCTCGTGAATAATTTTTTGTGATCTTAAAATATTTACCCCCAAACAATAGCGCAAGTATAATCTCTGGCCTAAAATTTGTCAACGGGACATACCTAGACACACTCTCCCGGGCAAATCGCTCCAGAAAATCGGCAAAAAATCAGACCATTTCTTTAGGAATTATCTGTTGATGAGCCAGAGCGGCACTAAAAATAAAAGAATGATCGCGCCGATGATAATACCAACGGCAACTAACGGTGAGACAGCCTTGCCCGTGCCGGCAACGGGACGATGCTCAACTGAATTAAGATCGTTATCCTCTTTTCCTTTATCGCTACCGAACTTATAGATCCGCATCAAAATGTAGTTTAACTTCCGGTTAACATCACGACACCACAACAAAGCGATGATCAAAAGAATTCCCAGTCCCAAGCCCAAGAATCCCCAGGTGATAACAAAATTAAAGCCGGATGAACCCATTCTTATTTCTCCGTTTTCGACGCGGATTTTGCATCGTCCCAAGTGCGCTTTTGCGCGCCGCGGGATTTCCTCTAAATTATTTTCCTAATTTTTTAAAAGGGGTCAGCTCAGACCCTTTCTTTGGAAATCTAAAATAAAATCGTCCCTTTTTTTTGCAACCCCAAAAATCTCTTAGCGGTTCTTTACCTTGGGCTGCGGCTTAGCATAATCGGAGACCGTGCGGGTCACTGATCCCTTTTCATCATAATAGGTCCGGTCATAGCCCCCAGAGGCATTGAGCACATCTCTGTACTCCAGCTTTCCAGTGTTTTTGTAATAGACCACCCCCATCTCTTCGCCCCCGCGAAAGGTCCTTTCGACCACGACCTGACCGGTGTTTTGGTCAAACAGTTTGCAGACCCCGTCCTCGTAGCCTTCCTTATAAGAGCACATGTACCACTCCTTGCCGGTTTCATAATACCAGCTGGATCCTCCATCCTTCGTCCCGGCGACGTAATGCACCCGGCCTTTGACCTGCCCGTTCGGGAAAAAAACCTGGTAATCACCGTCAAGCTTGCCTTTTTTGTAATTCCTCTCAACCTTGACCTGTCCGCTGTCGTAATGCGTCTGCATCTGTCCGTCGCCATTGGCGAGAATGACCTTTTTATAAAACTGCGAGATATTCCGGAGTTCGGAAAGTTTACTTTCAGCGGATTTTGGGGACTCCATTTGTTCATTATAAGACTCCCCAGCGGCCGGCGAGGCCTGCCGGACATCATAACCGCCCTGCTTATTTTTGACGGCAAAAATAATGTACCCACCGCCTTCTTGAAATGAATGGCCACTGCATTCAAAACGGTAGGCCGTGATCGTCCCGCGAGCGTTTCCTTTCAAAATCTCAACGATCTTGAATCGTGCTCCCTGAGTGGTAGAAGCGTAATGATCACTCGTCTTGGTCACGCCGGAAGCCTGCCCTATGACAACGATGTCCGCCTCGAGAAAATCATCCATCTGGTCATCCCCGAAACGACCACAGAGGGCAGATGCAGAATGACTGACCGCCAAGCAAAAAGCAAACACCATAAAGAATTGGATATAAACTTTTTTAAAGTTCATCGCTCCTCCCTCCCAATGCTCATTAAAAAGGAAAAAGGGACTTGACCCCTTTTTATGACCAAAAGAATTCCCAGTCCCAATCCCAAGAATCCCCAGGTGATAACAAAATTAAAGCCGGATGAACCCATTCTTATTTCTCCAATATCTTAAAAAAATCAGACCATTCTTTCATGGCACCGCTTTTAGTCTACTAAGAATTAAATTCTTGTTATTATTCCAATACGCTATAGCCTCATCAAAGTCAAATACGGTAGCTGGATTCTCTTTGCTTGGAACTGGAGATATCCTCTTAAAGTCTGGAACTAAACTTCTAAATGAATCCAATGCGGTTTTACTAACCACGAGAAATTCCTCCCTAGATGTCATTCTATCTAATAAAGCGCCAATAATTTTTTCCCAATCAAGATTTCTCCCTGACACCTCATTGGTTTTTTTAAGCACCTCACTTGTAGTAAATCGCAGCAAGTACGCCACCTTGGCCTTTGTAACCCATAACGAGTGCTCTCTCTGATCATAAATACTTTCTATATTGTTAAACTGTTCCGTTTCATATTCAGTGCAATTGACATTGGGTTTACACAAAGGTATTTTTTTAACAAAATCCTCGGTATTTAAAAAATATAGCTGGAAAGATAGGATTCTTTTCTCAAAATAGCTTCGTTCAAGTGTATCCATTGTTTCATTCTTTGCTTTTACAAGACTGCTATAATACAACTTATCTGACTTGGCATCTTGCTTTAAATTATCAATGCGCTCAACGACATTACCAATATCCCTTTCTATGTCTTTATTCTTAGATGCCACATCCTTAAGAAGGCCTAAAGTTAATGGGAAAGCCAATATAATGACCAAAGATCTAATTGTATCAAGCCTCTTCTTATCGACTTGAAAACATTCTCGAATTTCTGATATGAAGACTGGGGATAAGGTCCCCATAATAAAAAAACAGAAAAAAGCACTAGATTTTTATTATTCGAGAAAAGATGATTCCAAAAAAATAAGAACAAAATGACCAAAACTAATACATGTAATTTTAAATTGGGGAGTCTCGAGTCTTTTATTGGGATTTCCAAAAAAGATTTTATTTTTAGCGACGCACAGACTCCCACAATATAAAACAAAATTGCTAAAAGTCCTTCAATCATCCACATACCCTCTTCGCCCTTCTGATTTCGAGCAAAATGCTATTTAAATAAATCTCCGTTTCTCGTGAGTCACATCCTCCAACGGTTTTCAAAACCCAATCTTGAAAAACTTATTAAACGCCGCGAACTTCCAAATCCACAATCCCGAGAGAACGACCAGCGGGATCGCGATGAATTTGACAAAAATTTGAAAGGCGAGGTATTGCGAAAATGGCGAATAGATGTAGCAGAGAAGAAGCAATCCGACAGTAAGATGGAACCAACGCAGAATGGTACGGATATTAGATTGCAAAATTTTTATTTGGCTTTCAGCTTACAGCCTTCAGCCTTCAGCAAAAACCATTAATTCCTACTTGCAGCAAGTAAAGCTGATAGCTGACGACTGATAGCCGATAACTTATTATTGTTTTTCTTTGAGCTCCGTCCCGTCCTTCGGGCAGAACTGGTCGTTGGTATTGTAGGTCGCACCGCAAACCGGACAAAATTTATCAGCCATTTTTTCGGCAACGATGATCCCCGTAATAGCCCCGGCTGCCGCGCCGATCGCCGCTCCTGTCCCGGCATTACCGGACTGGTTGCCGATGATCCCGCCTAACGCGCCGCCGCCGATAGCACCCACCGCCGCGCCTTTTGTGGCGGTTGAGCAGCCTGCCGTTAACACAACCAGCATCGCTAAAACTAAAAAATGTCGCATAACTTTATACTCCTTTATCTATTTTATTTCTTTTTGCCGCCGATGACAAAACTGTCTTTGTAATCCGCCTGCACCTTGGGCAAATATTCATCCGCCTGCGCCTTTGTCTGAAACGGTCCCACATTCACCCGATACCAGGTCCCTTTTTCACCCATATCCCGGGTCACGATATACGCCGCATGGCCTTTGGCTTGGACTTTTCCTAAAGATTTCTCGGTGGCAGCTTTGTCCTTGGACGACAACACCTGGATCGAATAGTCGCCGCTTACGACCGGGGCTGCCGGTGCCGTCACCGTGGCCGGTCCCGGAGTCACTGCCGGCTGAAGCGCCCTGGCCGAGACAGCTGCCGCGTTAAACTTTGAGGGGGCCGGTTTGGCCGCAGCCGGTTTTACGTTCGCCGCCGCAACCGGAGCCGCGGCTGCCGGGGCTTGCGCCTGCGGACCGTCCACAAACTCATATTCAATATTCTGGTCTTCGGTCGCAACTACCTCTTCCGGAAAAATTTCACTTAAAGGGATCGTGTCTGATTTATCGCCGTGATAATTGAAGGCGATCAGCGTAACAATCACCACCCCTATGACAATCACCCATAACATCCATTGATTTTTTTCGCTTCCCATAAAAGTTCCCCTCCGAATTTTCTTAAAAAATTAAAAATCTTTCACTGGTTTGTATTATGGCAAAAAGGCTTTGTTTGTCAATACAAAACAATGCCCTTGCCTTACCTTTTCTCGTTGACGATTTTTTCCAACCGGTCCAAACGGCCGGAAATTTGCTTCAAAAATTCAATAATGATCGCGTGCGTGTACTGCGGATCGATCCCGACGCCCGAAGTATTGGATTGGATCACGTCGATCGTTTCCTGATAATCGCTTTTAGGTTTTTTAAGCGGATTGGAAGATTCCATGAAAGCTCCTTTCAAAATTCATCGTCCCAGGCTAAGGTTACGATAGTCGTTTCGGCATTCGACAACGGTTTTCGTCAAAACACGTCGCCCTTGAACGGCCAACGAAACGGGCTGCGTAGCCCCAACCGAACAACATTCTACTGGATCGGTTGATACCACCCAAACGTATATCCGGGGGTATTGGTCAGGCGTCCGATCCTGCCTGTCCCTGGCTCCAGAATCAAGATCCCGTGGGTGCTGTGTCCCATGATCACATAACGGCTGCCCGGCAGCCAGCGCAGGTGTCCCACCGAAAGGATCCCTCCCTCAAACTGATAACGCTTAAATTCGCCCGGAAAAGGAACGCGCGGCACGCGAAACAGCCGCTTCCGCCACCAGCGGTTCTTAATATAATAGAGAAAGTCATCCGCGTCGATGCCCAGCCGCGACCCCGTGTCCGAAACCCAGTCATAATCCCGCGGGCCGGAACGGTTGAAAGAAAACTTGGCGCCCTCCCAAAAAAGCTTGATGCCGCGGGCCTCGACATCCAGCCGCGCAATGTCCATTTCTTTCGTGAGGATCTCTGCCACTATCTCCACCTCGAATGTCGCCAGCGGAATTTTGCAGATCTTGATCTTGTGCGGATACGGGTAACGCGAGGTATCCATGGATTCGGATTTAAAAAAGTAAAGATTCTCGCCGGCCATATCCCAATACAAAGACGGGATCTTTTGGGCCAGTTTGTGCAGCGGATGCTTCTCTTTGCTTTTCAGATCATAAATATTAAATTGGGTGTGCGAAGACACCTTAGACCACTTGGCCACTTCATAGCAGAACTTCCCGCTGTCCGGGGACCAGCTGACCCGGCCGATGACACCGTTCAGCTGCAAGGCCGGATCCGACGCGGGAATAGAGTCGATCAAGACACTCTGCCGCGAATCCCGGTGAAACAAATGCAGCTCCCGCTCGGTGACGATCACCAGGAACCTTCCGTCCGGCGAAAAATGGTATTCCCGGATCTTGTCCGGCGCCTGAAAAATTTCCCTTTTATTCGCGCCGTTGGCGTTGATGGAAAGCAGACTTTTATCGGAAATAAAATAGATCACCAGGTCCTCTTTGACCCAGTTCGTCGTCGGGGTAAGCCGCTGGCCGAAAGTTTCGGCGCTTTTGTGCTGGTAATTCAGCCAGTAAATATAGCCGGACAAAAAGATCATCGCTATTTGCCCCACAGTAACCAGAAACAGCATCACCCCGGGGATCAAGGTCCGCGGTTTGTAATTGGAGACAACCTGGATCTTGACCAGCACCCAGATAATGACCAGGCACGCGACCCAGGTCGCATTGAACCAGACAAGTATCTCAAAATTGTTGCTGACAAATTGAATGAGTTTTTCTATCGTCATCGCTACCTTGTCGTGGTCCGTTGAAAAGCCGTTAGGATGATCTTGCGGATGAGTTCTTCGTACGCCATTTCGATCTTGCCCGCGGATTGGGCCATTTCATCGATCCGGGCGATGCACGGGTTGGCGTTAGGCTCGATGATATAAACTTTTCCCTCGGAAGTGACGCGGATATCAAAACGCACATAACCGTCCAAATCCAGCGCCCGGAAAGCCCGTTTGCAGACATCGGTAATCTCTTCCTCCACACCGTCGGCGAGTTTGCCCGGAAAAACACTTTTGATGCCCCAGCGGTCGCGGTAATCGTCGTCCCATTTGGCCTTATACGTGGCAATGCGCGGTTCATCTTCGGGAAGCTGGCCGAACTTCAGCTCGCGCGGCGGAAAAACCGTTAATTTTTTACTGCCCAAAACGCTCACGTACAGTTCACGGCCTTCGACATATTCTTCGGCGATCGCATCCATGTTCATATTATCGTGAATGAATTTGATGCGCTCGATAAAAGCTTCCTTATTGTCCACGACCGAGGCCTGCGAGATCCCCCGAGAGGCTTCTTCGCACAAAGGCTTGATGACCACGGGGAGTTTCATCTTTTTGGGAAGCCAGACTTTTTTGCCGCGGTAAAACGTATAGAACCACGGCACCTTGATGCGGTGGAAACTCAGGATCTTTTTGCTCAAGGCCTTGTTGTTGCATAAAAATAAACTTCCCGTCGAGGCCCCGGTGTACGGAATGTTGAGCATCTCCAGGATCGCGGCGATATTTTTGTCCAGATGCGCCTTGTCCTGAAAGACCTCCACCATATTAAAGATCACATCCGGCGGGAATTCCTTGATCTCTTCAAACAACGGGGTCGTATCGTTATGGATCCCTAGAATCCGCACCTCATACCCGTTGGCCTGCAGCGCCTCCAGCACGTCCTTCTCCGTGTACATATTCTCCGGGTCAGCCATCTCTTCTTTGTAATCGTAGCCGCGCGGCTTTTGGTAGGGGCTGCTGAACAACAGCAAAACTTTTAACTTCTTTTTCATTTTTTCCTTTTATTTTTCTCGCCGCGGAACCAGCCCGTATAGAGATAGTTCATGACCAGCGCCGTCACGTAACTGGTCGTCCGCAGGATCACGACCGGCTCCGGGTCGACGGCCACCAGCTTCAGTTCCTGACAGCGTTTTTGGGTCGTTTTGATCAGCTGATTGATGATATATTTTTTTTCGCCGGTGTAAAAATTGACGCTCTTGACGATCTCGCGGTGATATTTTTCCAAAAGATCCGAAGCCAACGGGAGCGTTTGGACATCCAGTTTGGATTCGGCAAAGATCTTTTTTAAACCGGCATCGTGAAAATCCGGAAAGTCTTCAGCGCGGTACTCGCGCTTTTTGCGGTAATAATTCGCCAGCGTTATCTTCAGCGTGGATAAGCGCCAAAATTTCTGCTGGTTTTTGACCAGCGGCGGCTGGCCATTGATCTCCTGCATGAGATCATCGACGTACTGCAGTTTTTCGAACGCGCCCCAGCCTTTATACTGTGTCCGCCAGTCAAGCCCCGGGGTGAACCAGACCGCAAAGGTCTCGACAAAATCTTCGTCGGGATGATACTGCGCGTAATTGCCGTCCAGATGACGGACAAAATTCTTGCTGTACGGCCGGAAGCGGAAGGTATCGCCGTAATCTTCCGATGGTGAACCGAAAAGTTTTTGCCATTTCTTACGTTTGTGGAGATTGTAAGCGTAACAGATCGCGTGCCCGGTTTCGTGGCGCAGGAGTTTCATGCACCAATTCTGGCCTTCCCCTTCGGCCTCGAGCATCATCTTGCGTTCCAACGCCGTGAGCCGCGGATGCGCCAGATAAAAAGGAATACCGATGACCGTTTCGTTCTGCGGGGTGAGCCATTCGTCGGCGAGATAACAGGAAGGCCGGAAGACGATCCCCTTGGACTGCAGTTCGCGGGAGAGTTCGCTGATGCACCCTTCCAGCCAGGTGCCTTCAATGGTGATCGGCAGGTCGCGGATGTGGAGATTGAGCAGCCGCTCCTCCGAGATCGTATTGAGATCAATGGGGCCATAAATGTTCGTTGAAGAAAAATTTTCTATTTCCATTCGTCTCCCCCGCTGTTTTGAAAAATTTTTTAAGCGATCTGTTCCTCTAATTTTTTCATCAGGCCTGTAGCTTCTTTGATCAAATCCGCCGGCAGTAATTTTAAAGATTCCGCGTCTTTTTGGAACGAACGGATCGCATTAAGCAGTTTGCGCACGGTCAGCTCGCTGCGTTTATCGCGCTCTTCCTCGGGATCCACGACCTTACGTTCTTTCATGAGCGCGACCAGATCCTTGCGGATCAAAGCGACATCTTTCCCGTTCTCGAAAATATCTTTTTTAAATTTTATATAATCGCTTTTGTTCAACTCTTTATTGTTTTTCGCCAAGCGCAAAAAATTGACGGCTTCGTAACCGGGCACCGCGACCGGCGACCGCGTCTGCGCAAATTCTTCCTTAAGATACGCCGGCTCCTCCTGCTCCAGGAAAAAATACGTTTTGAGTAGTTTGATCGCCAGGGGCTTCTGCATCCCCAGCTCTTCCTGCGTGTAATCTTCAAATTTTTCGTAACCCCAGGTGTAATACAACTTGTCCCGCCAGACAGAATATAAATGCTGCCCCAGGTTGACCCAGGAGGTTTTAAAATCCTTAGCGTACTGCAAAAGCTGTTCGCGCAAAGTATCGCTTAAGACATCCGGGATTTTTTTCTGTTTTTTCTCATCATACAACGTTGCATCATAGGGAACCATACGTCTCTCCGTTTCGTTATTAAAATTTTAATGCCTCTATTTTAACCTGTTGCGCAATTTTGTGAACAATATTTTTATGAATGGCTCCCGGCTGCAAACCCAAAGCATTGGCGGTGCCGGCGGCCACGGCCAGACGAAACGCTGCCAAAAAATCTTTAGGCTTTTCAAAAGCCGCGATAAATCCCGCGATGAACGCATCCCCGCAGCCCACCGCGTTCACGCATTTGATCTGCGGCGGCCTGGCCAGCCACAACCCTCGGCCGTCCGAGGCCAAAGCCCCCTTGGCGCCTAAGGTCACAAAAACATAGGGGATGTCCCGGCGTAGAAAATAACGGATCGCCTTCTTTAATTTCTCCAGGGAGTTGAGCCGCTGACGCAGGAGATGTTGGGTCTCTTCGCTGTTGGGTTTAATAAATAACGGCTTGGCCTGCAGCCCCAACGAAAAAGCACGGCCGTGGCTGTCCAGAAATGTTTTTACGTTTTCCCGTCGGGCAAGATGAAGTAGATCGCGGTAGATCGTCTCTGCGGTTCCGCCAGGGATCCGGCCGGATAAAACCACCCATGAACTTTTTTTGAGCAAGGCTTTAAATTTTTTTTTGAATTTTTCAAGGTCAGGCCGGCACAACGGCGCGCCGTCTTCCATCAAACGGTTCATGGTATTCCGGGAGACGTCCAGAATGGTCACGTTGGTTCTAGTAGGATCACAACAGGAAACAAAATCGTTTTTGATCTTCTCGCGCCGCAGTTCTTCAACAATAAATTGTCCGGTTATGCCGCCCAGCAGGCCGGTCGCCACGACGGGTGTCCCAAGACGCGTTAAGGCCCGCGCCACATTGATCCCTTTTCCGCCGGCGCACGAACGCTGCTCGCCAAGAATCCATCCCGGGGCGGTCCGGTGTTTCTTGACCTTAAAGATTTCATCGACCGCCGGATTGAGCGTAACGGTCAAAACAAAGTTCTTCATAAAAAATAGTTTCTTTCGGGCACTAAGACTGCTAGAATTACTCTAACGATTTTTAAGAATTATGAATCATTCATTTTAATCAAGCCTGTTGCAAATGTCCATCAGATATTTAGCGTCACAACAGTTGTCTTCCTCCCTCTTCCTGAAAATTGTCCTGGGCGGGTTTTTTTGCTGTTTCTCGACGGGCCTGCTCACGATCCCATCGGCTGAGGCAACCTCACTTCCCACCGCACGGCTTCGCATTCAGCAGGAAAAGATCAAACACAAAGACGGCGTTCTTATCTCCCGCCCCAAATCAGTAGATTTTAAGATCATCAACCTCATCCAAGTCCACAACATCCACTCGCTGGAAGATTATGCGCGCTGGCTGAAAGAAAATATTCATTACAAAAAGGATGAGAAAAAAGATCAGTGGGCGACTCCCGAGGAAACTCTCCGCAAAAAACGGGGCGATTGCGAGGATTACACTTTTTTTAATGCCGAGGTCTTACAGGTCTTAGGCTACCAGCCGCGCTTTTTAGCGGTCCGCAAGGACCGCCAGGCCCATGCCATTTGCGTCTTTAAAGCCGGCGAGCATTACTTCTGGTTCGACAATGCCGAGCTCAAAAAAACCCGCGCCACCACTCTCGCCGGATTTCTGCAAAACATCCGCACCAACCACAATTATTTTGCTTTTTCCGAGCTTGACCTTAAGACCAACCAATGGTCGGCGTTATCTAAAAAATCACTACTGTAACGGGTCCGGATGCAAAAATTGATAGCACAATTTTTCTTTGAGCTTTTGGTTGCTGACTTTTTTTAACCTTGTGCCTTGACTCGCCGCAAAGGTCGGCGAGGTTGCCCCCAAATGCAGCGCCGCGCGGGTATAAAGCTCTTTCCTTTTCGGATGACCGTCTGAGCAGACATTAAAAATTTCTGCCCGGATATTCTGTTGGATGATCTGGCTCACGATCGCCAGGCAATCGTCGCGGTGCACCAGATTGACCGGACTGTCGGCCTCCGCCACCTCGCTCTGGCCGGAGAGAAAATTGCCGATCTTCCGTTCGCCGCCGTAAAGCCCGGCAAACCGCAGGATCGTCGTCGCAAACTGCGGATTTTCCCTTAAAAGATTTTCGGTCTCCCAGAGAACGCGGCCGCGCGGATCCGCCGGACGAATGTCCTGGTCCTCGGTGACCCAGCCGTCCGTTTCCGGATAAACCGACGTGGAGCTGGCAAAAATAACAAAATCCACGGTGGAACGCTCGACATGCCGCACGACCGATTGGATCTGTTCTTTGTAGAAGGCCGGATTTTCCAGACTGCGCCGGAACGGAATATTCAAAAAAAGGACATCGCTGGCAAAAAATTCCGCAACGTCTTTGCCTTTGATGTCCGGATGACAATGGATAAGATACGGAAGGATCCCTACTTGACGGAGAACTTCTAACTTGGCGTAGGTGGTTGTGGAGCCTTTGACCGTGAAGCCCAGCTGCAACAAATGCTGGGCCAGCGGTAACCCCAACCAGCCACATCCCAAGATACTGACGATCTGCAACGACATAAAACTATTCTTCGAGATAAAGCTTTAACTTCTCCCAGGTCTTGCGCCCCAGAACTCCGTCGGCGTTGAGGTTGTTGTCTTTCTGAAACTGAACAATGGAACTCTTGGTGTTCCCGCCCAATTTGCCGTCGACGGTACCGGTATAATATCCGGCATTTTTCAGAGCGGTCTGCACCTGGCCCACGCTCACATCCACGCGGATGATGGCACCGTCTTTTTTGCTGACCGATCCCGACTTTCCTTCGAAGCTGTTCGCCCTGGCTCGCCTCTGCAGCTCCAGGCTCACGCGGTCAAGCTCGTCACGCAGGTCAGCGATTTCGTCGTCCTTATCCACAAGCTGCCCTTCCAGGTCGGCAACCTGCATCTGCATCTGACTCATACTTGTCTTTTGCGTCGAGGCGCACCCGGCGAAAGCCGTAACAAAAACCAAAAGCATCAATAATCTTACCGACACATTGTCCTCCTTTGTGAAATGTTATGATAGAAAATTCGACTTTAAAGTTGTTCAAAATTTTAAATTTTCAGCAACAATCGTATTGTAGCACAAAGTTTTTTTATGGAAATTGATTCTTCAATAATTTTAGGAGGGCGGGGAGCATAAAAAAAGACTAGCAGAAGTTTAACCTTCTGCTAGTCAGGCGTGCCATTTTTTGCACGCATGTTAAGTCAGGGTTACTGACTTTTTGGGGGAGAGCTCTTTGGACTTCCAGACAATACTGATCTTGAGCGAGTGGCAAAAGCGCACTTTCAAGAGGGCCGCTTCGCGGGAGATATAAAAATATCCCTTGACCCTAAAATGAAATCGCTCTTCCCTTGTTTTGGTATTAAAGTACTTCTTGATATCAATCCGTGGCGGGTTGATGTTTTGATCGATGTTATCTTCTTTACTGACAACGTAAATAAAATGCTTTCGCACCGATGTTTTGCAATCCTGCTCATCGGAGGTCTCGCAAATCGACATCATTTTATGCCGATTTTTTAAAGAGTGACGTTTGCGGTAAAAAACTTGTCTCATGGGTTATCCTTTTTGCGTAATGTAAGTCTTTTATCTTACGTACGCTGAAAGTATAACACCCGTCAACCCCGAAACAAGACGGTCAAAGCCGTTTTGAGAAAGCGTTTTCTGTGCGCTCCAAAACTGTAACATTCAACAAAATAAGGGGTTACAACAAAAAAATCAGACAGGAAATTACGGACGTTTTTGGAAGGGAAAAAAGACACGCGATTCTTCGCCTTTGAGGAGACGTTTGATGTTGTTACGATGCCGCAGAACAACCGAGAGGCAAATGATGACACCGAGAATCGTTAAAGCCAAAGGCTGCAGGGTAAAAACCATAACGAGCGGCAGCACGACCGCGGCCACGATCGAAGCCAGCGAAACATAACCGCTCAATAAAAAAACCACGGCCCACGAACCGACCGTAGCCAGCAAAACGATCCGGATAGAAGCGATCTGGATCGCCAAACCAATCAAAACACCGAGGCTGGTGGCGATCCCCTTGCCGCCTTTAAAATTTAAAAAAACCGTCCAGTTATGACCACCGACAGCAGTGAGCGCCAGGACGACATACTGCCATATTTGGTTTAATCCCAGAACATCCGGCACGAGCGTTGTGGCCAATGTGCCTTTAAAAATATCCAGCAAAAGCACCGCCGCCCCCGGCCCCTTCCCCAAGACGCGAAGCGCATTGGTGGCACCCACGTTCCCGGAGCCGTGCTGACGGATATCGATCCCTTTTAAAAGTCGGCCAAAAATATAGGCCGTGGGGATCGCTCCTAAAAAATAACTGAACACAACCGCAATGATAAATTGGTTAGACATTTTCGTTTAAAATTTTTATCCCGTCCCGGATATAGCCGATTCCGGAGATGACCGTAAAGACCACCGTGACATTCCAGAGGATAAGCGAGAACGGCCATTGCAAAAGGACTCCGATCACGCAAAACACCTGAAAAAATGTGGTGATCTTTCCCCACCGGGTAGGATTCACGTTGAACTCTCCGCGAACCAGATGGATGATCATCGATCCCAGAAGCAAAGTCACGTCCCGGCTGATGACCGCGACGACCAGCCATATCGGGAACTGCACCGGCACCGGCCCGGGGAAATAAACGCCGATTTTGTATAAAGAGAGAAACGCGCTGATGATGAGAATTTTATCCGCCAACGGATCGAGGATGGCGCCGGCGCGCGTCTTTTGATTCCGCGTGCGGGCGATATATCCGTCGACCACATCCGAGATCACGGCAAAAAGAAATATCCCCAGGGCCGCATAGCGCAGATAATCACGCTCCGGAGAATAATACAAGACCGCGGCGATAAAAAATGGGACCGCCAGGATCCTTCCGACCGTTATTTTGTTGGCAAAGGTTAATCCCATATTACTCTTCCATTTTTTTCAGCGGGACATTGTGTTCCGGACAGGTTTCGACCTTGCCGCCAAAACGCTTCCCGTCCACCGGACAGTATTTGATCACCCGGTTCGCTCCGGTCAACGCCTCGGTCACGGACTGGACCGCTGTCTCGGTCTGCGGATCTTTTTTCATGTCTCTCGCCAGATCCTGCAAGGCCTTTTCATCCACTGGTTGTCCGCTGACCGCCCCGACCACCGCTTGCAGCGCCGAGGAAACTTCGGCCGCGCTCTCGGCAGATCCCGTCTCTGCGGCATTCTTCTTAGACGCAGCGGTCGCGCAGCCTGCTAAAAAAAACAGACCGACGATAACCAAAAAATAATGTGTTTGCCGCATATGTTTTCTTAAAAATGGAGCAATAAGCGCATACGGTTCAGCGGCCAGTAAATCAGCTCGGCCCGTCCGACCACATTTCCTTCCGGAACAAATCCCCAATAACGGCTGTCATGGCTGGAGGCGCTGTTATCCCCAAGAACAAAGACATGGCCCGGCGGAACTTTCACCTTTTCTCCCACCCCGCCGTACGTTCCTTTGTTATAGTAATACGTGTTATTGATACGTGGGTCTTCAATCAGCTGGCCATCAATGTAAATGTCGCCGTAGCGGATCTCAACCGTTTCTCCGCCTAAGGCGATCAAACGTTTGATAAAATCCCGCGCGGGATCTTCGGGATAGACGAACACAATGATATCGCCGCGCTGCGGCCTGCCGAAGCCGGGCAACCGATAACTCGTGAAAGGAATTTTCGGGCCATAGCGCAATTTATTGACGAGCAGACGGTCGCCTTCCAAGAGAGTCATGCGCATGGAACCGCTGGGGATCTTAAAAGCCTGGATCATAAAAGTGCGGATAAAGATCGCCATAACAGCGGCGATAAAGATCGACTCGACCCACTCGCGCAGCGCCGAATCCTTCGGACCTAAAATTTTTGTCAAAAATTTGTCGATCGCTCTAAACATTTTTTTCCTTTATCCTGGATTTTATACCCAGACAGAAATCATACACAAATTTGTGCGCACAAAACACCAGGATTAACCCCGCCTTAAACGCAAAAATCTCTTCGAGATTTTGCCCGGCGGCCCTACGGGCGGATTTTGCTTTGCAAAATCGGGTTTATATCTTAAGTGCCGCCAAGAACGCTTCCTGCGGGACCTCGACATTGCCGATCTGCTTAAGTTTCTTTTTGCCTTCTTTTTGTTTTTCCCAGAGCTTGCGTTTGCGGGTAATATCCCCCCCGTAGCACTTGGCCGTGACATTCTTGCCCATGGCCTTCACCTTGGCGCTGGAAATGATCCTTCCGTCGGCGCTGGCCTGAATTTTCACTTCAAACATTTGCTGCGGGATCAGCTCTTTCAATTTTGTGACCAGGGCCAGCCCTTTTTCATACGCCCGGTCTTTGTGCACCAGGCACGAAAAAGCATCGCACACTTTATCATTGATGAGGATATCCAGCTTGGCGATCCTCGCCGGCATATAGCCTTTGAATTCATAATCGATCGAGCCGTAACCACGCGTGACGGATTTGACCTGATCGTTAAAATCCACAATGACCTCGGAGAGCGGGATATCAAAAACGATCCGCATCCGGTCCGAGACGAATTCGCTTTTTTGAAAAATACCGCGCTTCGCTTTGGCGAGTTCCATCACCTTGTCCATCGACGAGACAGGGGTTAAGATCGACACCTTCAGATACGGCTCTTCGATGGTTTCGATGTCGCCGGCCCCCGGCAGCTCCGAAGGATTTTCCAATTGAATGACCCCTTTGTCCTTGGTGACGATACGGTACCCGACGTTGGGCGTGGTCAAAATAAGATTTAAATCATACTCCCGCTGCAGCCTTTCTTGAACCACTTCCATATGCAAAAGCCCCAAAAAACCGCAGCGAAACCCGTGGCCGAAAGATTCGGACGTTTCCGGCTCGTGGACAAAACTCGGGTCGTTCAGACGCAGCTTCTCGATCGCCTGGCGCAGATTCATAAAATCCGCGGCATTGACCGGATAAACTCCGCAGAAGACGAGCGGTTTCAACTGCCGGTACCCGGGAAGAGGTTCGGCCGTGGGATTGGCAACAGCGGTGATCGTATCTCCCACTTTGATCTCTTGCGGATCATGAATATTGCAGGTCAGGTAACCGACTTCCCCGCAGGATAATCCCTGCACCTTCACGGCTTCGGGACGAAAAACGCCGACCTCCTCAATGGAAAATTCTTTATTCATGTGCATCATCCGGATACGCACCCCGGGCTGCAGCGATCCGTTGACGATCCGCACATAAATGATAATGCCTTTATAAATATCGTACTTCATATCAAAGATAAACGCCTGCAGCGGGGCGGCTTCGTCGCCTTCCGGCGGCGGAATAAAATCAACGATCTTCTCAAAAAGTTCTTTGATGCCTAAACCTTCTTTGGCCGAGACAAGCTGGATATTCTTTTCCTTAAAACCCAGCGCCTCAACGATCTCCTTCTTCGCCAGATCGATATCGGCATTCACAATATCGATCTTATTGATCACCGGCAAAATTTCCAAATTGTTATCGATCGCCAAAAAATAATTCGCCACGGTCTGCGACTCGACACCCTGCGAAACATCCACCACCAAGAGCGCGCCCTCACAGGCGCGCAGCGACTTTTCCACTTCGTAGGTAAAATCAACATGACCCGGCGTATCGATAAGGTTAAAAACATAATTTTTGCCGTCATCCGCCTTATAATCCAAACGGACGGCCGAGGCCTTGATCGTGATGCCGCGTTCCCGCTCTAAATCCATATCGTCGAGCAGTTGATTCTTGAACTTTCGCTCGTCGATGGCACCGGAAAAAAGCAAAAGCCTGTCCGCCAAGGTTGATTTCCCGTGGTCAATATGCGCGATGATCGAAAAATTTCGAATGAGTGATTTATCCATAACTTACACCGTCACAAAGTCACCATGTCACACGTCACATATAGAAACTTTAAAACTACTTGCGACCTTGTGACTCGCTGACCTTGTGACCTTTAATACGTTCCGACATCTTCTCCACCACCTGCTCGGCGGTCAGGTCGGTGGAATCAATAAAAACAGCATCATCCGCTTTTTTCAGCGGGCCGGCGGTCCGGGTCATATCTTTGGTGTCGCGTTCCTTGAGTTCTTGTTTTAATTTTTCGGCTTCGACGTTCTGCCCTTTTTCTTCTAATTCTTTGATCCTGCGGCGGGCCCGTTCTTCAAAATTGGCGTCCAAATAAAATTTATGCGTGGCCTGCGGGAACACCACGGTCCCGATATCTCTTCCTTCCACAACGACATTGTGCTTCGTGCCGATCTCACGCTGCCAGTCGACCATGATCTCTCTCACCCGTGGCGCCCGGGCGATATAAAATGTCTGATTCGTCACTTCCACCTGGCGGATCGCTTCGGAAACATCTTCCCCGTCCAAGAGGACACGCAGACCTTGGCGGGGGTCTTCCTTAAAATCGATCGAAGTTTTTTTTGCCAGCGCGACCAGGGCGCTTTCATCTTCCAGCTTGACTTTGGCCCGCAAGGCCTTGAGCGTCAACGCGCGGTACATCGCTCCGGTATCAAGATAGGAAAAATGCAGCCGCTTGGCCAATTGTTTGGCCACCGTGCTTTTTCCTGCTCCGGCTGGCCCGTCGATTGTGACCACCGTTGTTCGCACAGTCCTACCCACGCTTCTCAAGACTATCTCGTTTGGTTTTGGATTTGTGAAAATAATCGTTCAATCCCTGCTCATCTTTCGTCATGATCATCTTGCGGATGGCCGAAAGATTTTTGACGACTTCATCCAGGGACTTAACGATATTCTTGGGATTCGCCAGGCAGATATCGTTCCACATCTGCGGCGAGGAGGATGCGATCCGCGTTGTATCTTTTAACCCCTGGGCAGAGAACTCCAAATGCTCTGCCGGGATCGCTTCGATCACGGCGTACGCGACCAAATGCGGAAGATGACTGACATAAGACAAAATTTTATCGTGCTGTTCCGGCGGCAGAAATTTCACTTGGGCGCCTAGACTCGTCCAAAAATGCTTCAGTTTATCTTTGGCCAAACGGTTGGTCTGCTCCGTCGGTGTCATGATGCACGTCGTCCCTTCAAAGAGCTCGGCACTGGCGTGCGAAGCACCTTTTTTCTCCGAGCCCGCCAAGGGATGCGAGCCGACAAACATCTGATGCGAAGGTAAATTTTTCAAAGCAGCCTGAACAATCGAGGACTTGGTGCTTCCCACATCTGTCACAATGCAATACCGGCTCAGGTGCGGGGCCAGCATCGGCAGCAAATTGACAATGGTTTTTACCGGCGTGGCCAAGATCACCAGGTCCGCGTTATGCACGGCTGTTTTTAAATCACTGGCTGCCTGGTCAATGATCTTATGCTCCACGGCATAAGCGAGAGAAGCGGGGGTATGGGAAAATCCCACGACCTCACGCGCGATGTTTTGTTTTTTGATGGCAAGCCCTAAGGACCCGCCCATCAAACCGACCCCGATGATGGAAATTCTGCGAAATAGTGGTGTGCGCAAAGGCATAGAAGATTTAAAAATGTGTCCGAACACAGCTGGCTCCTTGGTTAAGTGAACGATAGAGGCTTAAACTAAATTTCCCGTGAGACAGCCGTGGCGATTAATCGTAAATCCTTGACGAGATTGTTAAAATTTTCCGGAATCAAAGACTGTGGTCCATCCGAAAGTGCTTCTTCAGGATTTTCGTGCACCTCGATCATCAAGCCGTCACATCCCGCGGCAACCGCGGCCTTGGCCACACTGGGGACCAATCCCCAACGCCCGGTGGCATGGCTTGGATCAACGATAATCGGCAAATGAGATAGCTGTTTTACGACGGGAACGGCATTAATATCCAACGTGTTGCGGGTGGCTGTTTCAAACGTACGGATCCCCCGCTCGCATAACACCACGTTAAAATTCCCCTGCGAAAGAATGTATTCCGCAGACATCAACAAATCTTTTATCGTGGCACTCATCCCGCGTTTGAGGATCACGGGTTTTTGCGTCATCCCGACTTCCTTCAACAAGGAAAAATTCTGCATGTTCCTCGCCCCGATTTGAAAAACATCCACATATTGGGCGATCAAACCCACATCACGCGGATCCATAACTTCGGTAACGGTGGCGATGCCCACCTTTTTTCCTACTTCGGCCAGATATTTCAACCCTTCTTCCCCCAACCCCTGAAAGTCATAAGGGGATGTCCGGGGTTTAAAAGCTCCCCCGCGCAAAACGGTCGCCCCGGCCTTTTTCACCTTGGCGGCCAGCGATAATAAGGAATCATAACTTTCGATCGAGCACGGGCCGGCGACCACAATAACTTTTTTACCGCCGACCTTGACGTCTTTGCCGATGGTGACAATGGTATCTTCTTTCTTAAATTCCCGCGAAACAAGCTTATACGGCGACAAGACCGGCAGGACCCGGTCCACGCCCGGAAAAATTTCTAAAGGAGTGTTGCGCAAAACATCTTCCGGTCCGATAAATCCGATGATCGTCCGTTCGACGCCGCGCGAGATATGGGCTTTCAGCCCTAATTTTTCGGCTTTTTCAATAATATGCTGGATCTGTTGTTCCGTTGCTTCCGGCCTGAGAATGATGATCATAAAACCTCCTTCAAAACCTGCAAAAACCGCTTATTTTCTTTTCCTGTCCCAATGGTCATGCGGATAAAATACCGCATCCCCCAGGGAGCCATATCCCGGACAATGACCCCGCGCTTCAACATCTCCCGGGCCACTTCACTGCTATTTTTTTTCACCTCAACCAGGATAAAATTCGTCGCACTCTCCCGGTACAAGACATCCATTTTTCCCAAAGCCGCATAAATATTCTTTTTTTCCTTCAGACTAAACTTGGCAATGCGCTGATAATACGCCTGATCTTTCAAGCACGCCAGGGCCGCCGCCTGCGCCAGGGAATTGACATTGAACGGTTCCCGTACGCGATTTAAAATTTCGACGACTTCCTTATCGGCAATGCCGTAACCGATACGCAAACCCGCCAAGCCGTACAATTTCGAAAACGTCCGCGCCACAATAATGTTCTTATAATCGCTCAATAATTTCAGCGTATCCGGATAATCCTTGTCCAGCACATATTCAAAATAGGCTTCATCGAAAAAAATAACTATATCACGGCGCAGGTTGCTTAAGAAATCCAAAATCTCACTTTGTGTGACATAGGTTCCGGCCGGGTTGTCCGGATTCCCGATAAAAATCATTTTGGTCTTTTCGGTCACGACCCGCTTCATGCTGTCCAAATCGTAAAACGCGTTACGCAACGGAACGGCCTTGACCTTGGCCCCGGCCAGCTTGGCAGCGATCTCATAAATAAGAAACGACGGCTTGGCGATGACCACTTCATTGCCCGGCTCGATAAAAGCCCGAATCGCCATCACGATGACTTCATCGGAACCATTTCCAAAAATGATTTGCTCCGGAGCGACCTTGAGACGCTTGGCGAGCTCCTGCCGCAGAAGAAAACACTGCCCGTCGGGATAGCGGTTGAGATTCTTTGCCTCGGCAGCGATGGCCTTTAAGACCTTGGGGGAAGGCGCAAAGGGACTTTCGTTAGAAGCCAGTTTAATGACTTGCTTTAACCCTAATTCACGCTTCACTTCGTCAATGGGTTTTCCCGGGACATAAGGTTCTGCCCGCAACACATGTCTGTTGGCGATCGTCTTCATACCATTACACCGGGTAGGAACCCAAAATTTTTAAATATTTGCACATATCTTCCAATTTCGAAAGAGCCTTTTTCACGTTTCTGTCCAAACGATGTCCTTCAAAGTCCACGAAGAAATAATAATCCCAAGCCCGTTTTTTTGAAGGCCGCGATTCGATCTTGGTAAGGTTGATCCAATTTTTGTAAAACGGCGTCAGCATGGCGTAGAGTGCACCCACCTTATCTTTGATGGAGAACAGTATCGAAGTCCGGTCGCTTCCCGTCGGCGGGGTCTCTTGCGTGCCGATCACCAAAAAACGCGTTGTATTGTTGGCAATGTCCTGGATATTTCTATGCAGGATCGGCAACTTATAAACTTTCGCCGCCAAAGCGGAGGCAATGGCCGCGGAATTCTTTTCTTTCACGGCCATCCCTGCGGCCAGGGTCGTCGAATCAACCCAGATTTTACCGGCATGGGGCAAATGTTCCAGCAGCCAATTGCGGCACTGGCCGAACACCTGCGGATTTGAATAAATCTTTCTAATTTTTGCCAAACTTGTTTTGGACAAAAGGTTGTGCGAGATCGGACAAAGGATCTGCGCACAGATCTTGAGGTCCGAATCAACGAACATGTCCAGTGTATGCGTGACCGCTCCTTCCGTCGAATTCTCGATCGGCACGACCCCATAATCACAATCGCCGCGCTCCACCTTCTGAAACACCTCCAGAATGGTCGTGCAGGGCTGATAATCTATTTGTGAACCGAATTTTTTCAAAGCCGCGGAATGCGTGAACGATCCCTGGGTGCCCAGATAGGCGACATCTTTAATTTTTTCAAGCGAAAGCGAAGAGGACATAATTTCGTGGTAAATGGCTTCCAGCGCTTCCGTCGAGACAGGGCCTTTATTGAGGGAAGCTACGTGCTGCAGCACTTGTTTTTCCCGGCCGGGAGAATATATGCCTTTTTTATTTCTCACTTTCTCTTGCCCGATCAAAAGGCTGATCTCGGCGCGGTCGCATAAAAGCGCGACGATTTTTTTATCCAAGGCATCGATTCTTTTACGGAGACTGGTGATACTCATGTTTAGGTCTTATCCTGGTCGGAAGATAATTCTGATTCTTTTTCTAAAATGTCGGTCAAGCGCGATTCACCTGGTTCATCTTCGGGGGCAGAAGGGTTCTCTTCTTGAGAGATCTCTTCCATCGCTTCTTTTAAATTCGGTTCTCCCATGAGCGGCAAATCATCGCGGTTTTCTTTTTCCAGTTCATCCAAACGCGAGGAGGCGTCAATCGGCTGTGCCGGCTGCTCGGCAACTTCTACCACTGCCGGCGCCTGGTCCGGTACGGCTTGGGCCGGGGCTGCGACTGGCTGTTCCACAACAGCCGCTACGGCACTGTCCGCCTGCGCCTGAGCCTGAGCCGGCTGCAGGGATGGGAAATCTTCTAACTTGGGTAAGTCTAATAAAGATTTCAAACCAAAATATTCCAAAAATTGTTTTGTCGATCCGTAAAGAAACGGCCGTCCGGGGATATCTTTGCGGCCGATCGCCTTGATCAATTCTTTATTCAATAAGTGCACCATCACACCATCGGAATTCACCCCGCGGATCACCTCCACGTCAGCCCGGGTCACCGGTTGCTTGTAAGCAATGATCGCCAATGTCTCCAACGCCGGTTTGGACAACCGCTCTTTATGACGGGTTTTATAAAAACTCCGCACATAAGCGGCATACAACGGATTCGTCAGCATCTGATAACCGTCGGCGATTTCGACGATCAGCATGCCGGTTTTTTTCTGCTCAAGCTCGTCTTTTAAGCTCTGAATGATCTGCTTCAATTCTCCGGCGGTCACCCCTTCGGCGACTTCTTTGATCTGCTGCAGGGTCACCGGCTTTTCATTGACAAATAACAGAGCCTCAACAATGCCTTTAACATGCTCGATCGATGATTGATCCATTATATTTTTATCCTCTGTTTATAAATTTCGTTTAATAAATCTTCCGCCGTCTTAATCCCGCCCGAACGCTGTAACGCTTTTTGCATCATATCCATGGCTTCCGGACGTTTATACTGCAACTGCAAAAGGACTTCCAGGGCTTCTTCCTGCCAATCCGGAACCGGCTGGGTCTCGCTGCGCCGGGCCACGATCCCTCTGTCCTGAATCAGACCGTATTTGCCGACTTTTCCCTGGAGCTTGGCAATGATTTCCCGTGCCTTTTGTACGCCGATGCCCGGGAGGGCCTGCAAGGACTTGTGATCCCCTGCTTCAATGGCCGTGGCAATTTCGGAAATGGGTTTTTCCAAGGCCTTGATCGCCGCGCGCGGCCCGATCCCAGAAACTTTTATAAACTGCAGAAAAAAATCCCGTTCGATCTCATTCAAAAAACCCACCATCACCGGAAACCCGCTGCTCGGACTGATCTGAAAATAATGGTACACGATCAGATCGACATTTCCCTCGGCGTTGACGTGCTGGTCGATACGGCTCAACACCGACGCCGGAACCAAAATCTCGTAATGCACTCCCTGCACATTAAGGACTAACGACTGCTCTGCCTTCTGGATCAGTTTGCCTGAGAGTTTAACAATCATAGCGATCGGCTGTGAATATGCACATATCCCAACGCCAAAGCCAGCGCGTCACTCGCATCAAGGGTCAATTTTTTTTGGTCGACCTTTAACATATGCGCCACCACCTGCTGCGTTTGCAGCTTTGAGGCATTCCCGTTACCGGCCAAGGCGATGCGGATCCGTTTGACGCTGTGCTCGACGAGTTTAATTTTACGCTGCGCGCACAAAAGACAAATCACCCCGCGCACATGGCCGAGTTTGCAGGCCGTGACCGGGTGATTATAATGCGCATACAACTTTTCAAGGACCAGCACATCCGGCTTATGTTCCGCCAGAAGTTCATCGAGGTATTTATAAACCTTGCCGATTCTATTTTGTATCAGATCTTTTTGCTTTGGCTCAATGGTCCCGGTTTCGACCAATTTAATGCTCTGAATTCTTTGCCCATCGAAATCGATGAAGCCATATCCGGTGGCTCTTAATCCAGGATCGATCCCTAAAATTCTCATCATTAACCAGCGGCTTTTTCTAAATCTTCCTCGGAAATATCAAAATTGGCATGCACGGCTTGCACGTCTTCATGCTCTTCCAAAAATTCCAAAAGGGTCAAAACATTCTTGGCGTCATCGCCTTGAACTTTAACCGTCGAATTGGGAAGCATCGTGATCTCTGCCGTTTCCGGGACGATCTTTTTGGCTTCTACGGCCGCCTTGACCGCTTCGAACACGGAAGGATCACAGGTGACTTCATAGGAACTTCCGTCGGACTTAATATCATCCGCCCCGGCCTCCAAAACAATATTCATCAGTTCTTCTTCGCTGATCTTATCTTTCTCGATGGACAAAAAACCTTTTTTGGTGAACATCCAGGCCGTGCTGCCGGCACCGGCGAGACTGCCGTTCTTTTTGGAAAGAATATTCCGCACTTCCGCGGTGGTCCGGTTCTTGTTGTCCGTCAGGCCTTCGATGAGCAGGGCAACGCCGCCCGGGCCATAGGCGTCAAAAAGAACTGTTTCATAAACAACACCCGGCAATTCTCCGGTCCCTTTTTTAATCGCGTTCTCGACGTTTGATCCGGGCATGTTAATGAACTTTGCCCGGGCAATAGCCGTACGCAAACGCGGATTTTTATTCGGATCGCCGCCGCCCGCTTTGGCCGCCGCCGTGACTTCACGGATGATTTTGGTGAAGGCCGCGCCTCTTTTGGCGTCCGTGGCGCCTTTTTTATGTTTGATCTTAGCCCATTTTGAATGACCTGACATCGAACTTCCTCCTGATTAATTTTTATTGAAGCGTATGCCGATATTTACGAGCAGACCAATAAGCCGAGTTATGTACCCCATGATGTTTTAGGCATGATGGGCGGTTATCCCACTCACTCAAGAGATTGCTCTCCTGACTCTTGCGGCCTACCCGGAAATAGTGGCGAGGCGGATGACCTCGCCCTCCGCTGCTTCGCTTTGCGAAGCAAAGCGACGGAGGTCTTTCCCTATTTGGCCTTGCTCCATGTAGAGATTGCTCGTTTCACTCCTTACAGCGATAAGCTGTAAAGCATCGTCACTGTAGCTCTCCCGCCAAACAACTTAGCGGGTCCGCTCCGCCACAAATTTTGGCGGATGGCGGAAATCCCTTTACTCAGCGTTTAGCGGTTCTACCCGCTACCCGCTGAATAACGTCCCGCATTACCGGGATACATTATCCTGCGGAGCTCGGACTTTCCTCCCCGGTGTGAAACACCGAGGCAACCACCTTGGTCTGCTCTTTTTTGATAGCTTGCGTCGCTAATTTATCCGCATCCTGGTTCTGCTCCCGGGGGATGCGTTTAATTTCGACATGTTTAAATTTTTTTCCCAAAACTTTAGCTTCTTCAAAGAGCGCTTTTAAATTTTCATTCTTGATCTGATAGGTGCCGGTCAACTGATAATAAAGCAATTCACTGTCCGTACAGATCTTCAATTGCTGCGCTTTCAACGCGGCAGCTTCTTTTAAGGCATAAATAAAAGCGGTGTATTCGGCGATATTGTTGGTGGCTTCCCCGATCGATTTGGAAATCCTTTTGATGACCTTGCCGTTCTCCTTAATGACAATCCCGACGGCCGCCGGCCCCGGATTCCCGCGGCAAGCCCCATCCGTGAATATTTCCAAAACCTTCATCAAAGATCATCCTCAAGATATAAAATCCGCGCGCACATTTCGCAAATGATCAATTTATCATGCATCTTAATCTGGTTCACGCTGTGGGTGGTGACATTCATGTAGCATCCGCCGCAGACTTCATTCTGTACCGGGACAATAGCCACCCCACTCCTTTTTTCCAAAATTTTTTCATACCGCACCAAAATTTCTTTATCAACCTCCGGCGACAGCTGATTCCTCTGGCCCGCCAAGACTTTCACGCGATCTTCCAGGAGCTTCAGAGACTCCTCAATGTCCTTTTTCTGAACTAAGTACGCCTTCTCTTGCTCGGCAATAAAGACCTTTTCTTTTTCAATTTTAGCATTAATCGTGTCGGATTCATCATAGGAAGCTAATATTTTTTCTTCAAAAATAGATTTGCTGGCTTTGAGCGTTTCGATTTCGGATAATTTGGCGGTATATTCCTTGTTGGTCTTGAGTTGGGAGAGCTGCGCGTTGCCCTTGATGATCTCGTCCTCTTTAGCCTTCAGATCCAGCTCTTTGGCTTTCCGGTCGAGCTGGATCGCTTTGGCTTTGTCCTCGAGCTCCTTGAGTGCCGCCTTCTTGGCTTCGAACTTCTCCTTGATCTCGTTCAGCAAAGCAGGCTTTTCTTGCAATTCTTTTTTATAATCAAAAATTTCTTTGTCGAGTTTTTGAAGCTCTAGCAACTTTTTAATTTGATCTCGAATGGAAACCTGCGGCACGTCTCATTATCCTTTATCAATAAAGTCAACCAAAACCTAAAATCTGGTGGGCATAGAAGGACTCGAACCCTCGGCCTCTGCCATGTGAGGGCAGCGCTCTAACCAGCTGAGCTATACGCCCGACGCTAAGCTGGGCCCACCTGGACTCGAACCAGGGACCAATTGATTATGAGTCAACTGCTCTAACCGACTGAGCTATGGGCCCTCAAAAATAGCTCATCAGTCGATTTTTATTCCGAAAATTTGTTCTTAAGCATATCATAAGAGGTTGATATTTTCAACAGAATTCATGGTCGTAAACAAGGCAAAAGAGAAGGCCGGAAGAGGCGTGAAAATGATTAGGAATCAATAAGTTAAGAGGAAAAAAATGCTGCGGTGAGGACGAAAAAGATCTATTCGTTAACGACTTTAACGCTGAGTTTGGCAAAAGGCTTGACCCCTTTTATACTCATATTATAAGTACAGGAAAGGTCTATCTGGCCGGGCGCTTTAAGCCCTTCCCCCAAAAACGTCCGGTGCACGGATTCTTGGGATTTGATGACAACGTCTTTGGTCCCGGACGCCCCCCGCCTTTGCATACCCCATACTTTATTATTGAATTGGCAGTACAGGCTGTTTTCATTGATCTCGTGAATATACATATGATGCGCGCTGATATTCTTCAGTTCCACGTCAAATTCAATGACCTCTTTCACCTTATATGACGTTTTGGCCGGCTTCAGGGTCATCTGCAGCGGCAAAAATTTCTGCTGATGCTCGGAAAGCAGCACGCCGTGGATATTAACCGCTTTTAAAATATCATACTGCCTTTTGCCATAGGTCATTTTTTCATACCCCGCAAACTTGATACCCAAAAAAGGAAGCGCAAAATTAAACGCATACCGGCCCTGGTCGTAAAAAATCGTGTCCTCCATCGGGGCGATCGTTACCCCGAATTCATAAGGCTCTTTTTTCATTTTTTCTTCGGATTGAGATCGCTTATAGACGATCGCGTAAATCCCCTGCTTGTTTTCATACATCGCCTTCTCATTAAACTGTTCAAGCTCAGGGTATTTCTCCTTGGCCTTTAAGAGAGTATCATAGATATTCAGCATGACTTGGTTGGCGATGGCTTTTGTTTCGGGACTCAGGGGAGGGGCTGATTCCTCGCCATAAACCGTTGGCACAGCGATCACCCAGCTGACGAGTAAAATACTGAACTGCAAAATTTTAAAAAGATTTATCATTTTAAAAAAAGAAAGCCCGCCCTTTTAAGAGGGCAGGCTTCCTGGGTTGGCAACAGAAATACGTATATTAAACAATACCTTCATCTTTGGATGCCATGTCAAGAAAGGCTTTAATCCGTCGAGAACGTGTGGGATGGCGCAACTTCCGCAACGCCTTGGACTCGATCTGCCGCACGCGTTCACGCGTAACATTGAATTCGCTTCCCACCTCTTCCAGGGTGCGGGTGGAACCGTCATGAATACCAAACCGCAGTTCCAAGATCTTTCGTTCCCGTTCATCGAGCGTCGAGAGCACAGACGATATTTCGTCTTTCAGCATCGATTGTACGGTGGCGTTGGCCGGCGAAACCGCCTTACGGTCTTCGATGAAATCTCCGAAATGCGTGTCGCCTTCATCACCGATGGGAGTTTGTAAAGAGATCGGCACTTGGGAGATTTTTAAAATTTCCTTTACCTTGCTGATAGGAATGCGCATTTGTTTGGCGATCTCTTGCGCCGTGGGTTCCCGGCCGCACTCCTGCACGAACAAACGCGAGACACGGATAATTTTATTAATCGTCTCCGTCATATGCACCGGGATACGGATGGTCCGGGCCTGATCGGCGATCGAACGGGTGATGGCCTGGCGGATCCACCAGGTTGCGTACGTGGAAAATTTATAACCGCGCTTATATTCGAACTTTTCAACCGCGCGGATCAATCCCATGTTTCCTTCTTGAATGAGGTCCAGGAACGAAAGGCCGCGGTTGATATATTTTTTCGCAATGCTGACGACCAAGCGCAGGTTAGCCTCGACGAGCAATTTCTTGGCCTTATTGAATTTTGCCTGGCGGACCTTGATGCCCTTCAGCTGTTCTTTCACGTTGTTCATCGATTCGCACAGGTCTCTCAGCAATTTCTTTTTTTCTTTTCTCAGTTCCTTAACGTTCTCGACCTTGCGCTTGCCCTTAAAAATCCGCTCGATCCGCTCCACCCGGTCAATGATCTCGGTGATCTTGAAAACAATCTCTTCATTGATGTTCGAGGTAAGCTTAAACTCCGCTAAGGCCTTGGCCGAATGCTCGGTCCCCAGCCGCGCGTGGCGAACTTTATCAATGATCCTTTTTAAATCACGGATCAGCTTGGGGCGTCTTTCCAATTCGTCCTTGATAACGTCCTCGACGTTGATTTCTTCATTTAAAACGCCGTTGATGATACTCAAGGCTTCCTTGCGGGCAAAAGCTGTTTTAAAAAGCGCCTCGGCGAATTTATTTTCGGTCTCTTCAATACGTTTGGCAAGACTGATCTCATCCTCACGCGACAACAAAGGGATCGATCCCATCTGCTTAAGGTACATCTTGACCGGGTCATCCAACGGGATAAATTTATCCGAATAAACATCTTCTTCTTTATTTTGGGCCTCGCGCAGGCGGCGGATCTGCTGCTCGCGGGATTCGCTATCCTCGACCGGTTGTTCCCCTGCTTCGCCCTCTTCTTCGGACTCGATGATCTTGATATCATTGCCGTCAAGAATATCAAAGACCTGGTCCATGTCTTCCGAGGAATTGTCCTCCGACAAAGTCGTATTGACGTCCTCATATGTCAAGAAACCCTTCTTCTGACCGAGCGTCACAAGTTTCTCAACATCTTGTTTGAAGTCTTGGTCTTTGGTAGCTTTATTCGGTTGTTTGACTGACTTTTTCATAAGGCCCTTTCATTTATACTTTAACGGATGTCTATAAAAAACCGTGGCATGAACAGTTAAAAAGAATTTTAACCTTTATTTTTGACCAGCTGATTGTATTGCTCTTTCAATTGCTCCAGAACGGCATGATTGCCGGTGACCTCGGCGGAACGTATCTTTATCAAAAGTTCCTGCCGCTGGGATTTACGGCGATCCTGGATCATCCGGTCCACGCAGTCGCGGTACACTTTATTTTTATCGACGACCCCGACCTCTTCGTGAACCGTCAGGCCCGCGATAATGCTGCGGACATGCTGGTCGTCAAAACAATTCATTAAATTCAACGGATTGATCTCTTTTCCGTCTTCGAACAATTTATAAATCTCGCTGATGATCGTGCGGATGCTTGCATCGCGAAAATCCGACAATGGGATTTCTTCTTTTGTCAGCGAAACAAAATTTTCGTCTTCCAGCATCAATTTCAAAATATTCTGTTCGACCTTGCGCGGCTGCTCCTTGAGCAGTCCTCTCTGCGGTGCCGGTTCTCTGGCCTCCCCGCGCGAATGTGCGACAAGTTTTTGCATCTCGGCGATCAAGGCCTCCTGCGAAATCGACAACGTCTGCGCCAGCTGCTTCATATACTCGGATTTAACAATGGCATTCTCAAATTTATTGATCGTCGGCAACATTTCTGCGCAAATTCTCGCCCGCCCTTCCACGCTCCGGCTGTCAAATTGCTGCTTAAGCAAAGTCAATTTATAGTCAAACAAATTTTGGGCCTTTTGAACCTGCTCCAGCAACGCTGCCCCGCCAAACTTACAGACAAAAGAATCCGGGTCATCCCCCTCGGTCAAGGTGGCCACCTGCACGTTCATCCCTTCTTCGATCAGCATATCTAGGCTGCGCAACGTCGCCGCTTCCCCGGCCTTATCGGTGTCATAGAGCATAACGATATTTTTAGTATACCGCCGGATCAAACGGATCTGCTCGACGGTCAAGGCGGTCCCCAGCGAAGCCGCGATACTCAAAACACCCGCCTGGTAAGGCATAATAAAATCCATATATCCTTCGACGACGATCACCCGATCTTCCTGGGAAACCGCCGGCTTGGCCATATGCAAACCGTACAGATGCTGCCCCTTCACATAAATTTCGGTCTCCGGCGAATTGATATATTTCGCCGCGTCGTCTTTTTTCATCGCCCGGGCGCCGAAGGCGATGCATTGTCCTTTGATATCAAAGATCGGAAACATAATGCGATTGCGAAAACGGTCATAATGACCGTCCTGCTTCTCGCGCGCGATGATCAATCCCGCCTTTTCCATGAGGCTGGGACTGATATCTTTTTTCCGCAAAAAATCTAAAAGGCCGTCCCACTGGTCCGGCGCAAAACCTAAACGGAATTTCTCGACGATCTCCAGGCTCACCGCGCGCTTCTTTAAATAATCCCTGGCCTGTTTGGTCGCTTCATCGCGGCTCGTCATCAAATACTGATGAAAAAATTGCGCGGCCAGTTCATTCACATGACCCAGCGCTTGTTTGAGGTCCCGGATTTTGGGATCGCCTGTCTCGCGCTCCGGGATCACAATGCTGGCCCGCTCGGCCATACGGCGGATCGCATCCGGAAAATCCAAATGCTCCTGCTTCATCACAAAGGTAATGGCATTCCCGCCTTCGCCGCAACCGAAACAGTGAAAGATCTGCTTATCCGGATTCACCACAAACGAAGGCGTCTTTTCAGTGTGAAAAGGACACAAGGCTTTATAATTGCGCCCGGCGCGTTTGAGCGAAATATAAGCGGATACGGTCGAAACGATATCCGCGCGCTCTAAAACTTCCCGAATAATGTCTTGCGGAATCATCCCCATCAGCGTCGGAATCTCCTGAATCCGGAACAACTCACGATGTCTATATTTCCCTTTTTCTCTAACTTATCCAGCAGCAAATTCATCCCTAAATTATCGCTGGCCATGTGTCCGGCGATCACCACATTCATATGTTCGCTTTTAATTTTATCAAAATGCGCTTCGGACAAGTGCATGCCCAATTGCGTTTTTATTCCCAATTGCGACAGCCGGGCGAAGATATCTTTCGATCCTTCGGTGCCGCCCGTCATATCCACAAAAATTTTGCCTGCCTTATCTTTGGGCTTGCCGATGAGGATCTGCGGACCGACTTTATTAGTCGCCGCGTCCTGATACTCCGGTTCTTTCAATAAAAGATCAATGACCTGCGCCAACATTTTCGGTTTTTTGCGGTCCATCAAGCGCTGCAAATACTGCGCGACATGATTATCCGCGGGGGTGTGACAGCATATGAGCGGAATACCCAGGAGGTTGGCCGCATCAACGGTGCGGGTGTGATTGGCCCCATGCAAGCGGCGGGCCACTTCTTTGGCCCGTTGATTCAAAAGGTCTTGGGCGATTGATGCTTCGATCCCCAACTGCTTAAGGATGTCCACCTGCAGGCCCATGACATCATCCAATCCGGCCAAGGCCACTCCTTCGGGATGGTGTGCCATGACCAGATCAATTTTTTCCCCCTGCTCTGAAAGTCGATCGGCGAGAAGCAATTCTCCTACTTCAATATCAATGCCGACCAAAATACGTTTGACTGGAACATCCCGGTCCCCGCACAGAATACGCGTATCTGAGTACGGATTATTGAAATTTTCTTTGTCAAAGAATTTTTTAAGCGAGGCAGGAGATTGCCGGTATTCCTTTTTTGCCCCACTCAGTTTCTGCTGAATGGTCCTGGAATTCCGGATGTCGGTCCTGGCCCCTTCTCGAACAAAAAGATCATAAATCTCGCCGAGCGTCACTACCACCTCTAAAATCAAAATAAAAAATTATTTCTTCTTCTGCGGGCTCTTCTTATGGATATCAACGTCTAGCGCATCGAAAGCATATTCGTTCAGTACTTCATTCGGAAAAAATTTTACCACCAAGTTGTCATAGCAATACTTGTACATCTTCGGCGAAAAATCCAACAGATAGAAACCGGTAAAGGACTGCTTGGCAATTTTTTGGAGATAATGGCTTCCCGACACTAAAAGCAACAAAAAGATCATGCCGCTGACAAAAAGACTCCGCACAAAAGAAAAAAGAGTGCTCCCCCACTGATCCAACGCCGGATGCGCCTGGGCCTTAATAATGAGCGTCCATCCGCTGATGATCAACTTGAAGGCAATATAGACTGTCAGCCAAAGCAACAAAAAAGCGATAAAATCCTGAACCGCCTCCGGCATAAAAAGCTGTGCGTTCAAAAAATCCGCAAAATAAACGTAATAATGGACTGTCACAAAATTGGCTATGACGATCCCCAACAAAGCCAAAAACTCAACCAGGATATTGCTCTTGCTTCCTGTATAAATCATCCGGATGATGACAATCGCGATCAGAATGTCAACCCAGTTAAAATTAACGAGTATATCCTCAATCATGGCTAGAAATCCGGCTTAAGTTTGTCAAGTATAACATACCCACTTGTTTAATGTCAAGAAAACGCTTGCTTTATAACTGGCCTTTTTGAAGCTTGTAACTTATTGAAAATTATCGTGTTAGGACACCTTTCTTTCCAACGGCATGATCCTCAGCTTGACAACGCGGCACAGAAGTGTTATCTTTCAGTTCAAGCGCGTACCAAGCGCCCCCAAACGTCTTTTTAAATTATATATAAAAAATATTATTTTTTAATAAATAACTTGTAAATTGTCGTGTAGAATATAAAGTAAATATATCTTATATGGAAATCATGGATAAACCTATAGCTAAAGACCTAGAAAATATTAAAGGACAACTGCACCAAGCGCAGAAAGAACTTTCTGTCCTTTATGATATCAGCAACGCCATGCGTACTACGCTGGAGCTGAATCATATCATGTATATCATCCTGACCGGTGTGACATCACATGCCGGATTGGGATTTAACCGGGCCATTCTGTTTTTGGTCAACCGGCAAGACCGCTGCCTCGAGGCCAAAATGGCCATCGGGCCGGAGTCCGGTGAGCACGCCGATCAAATCTGGACTTATATCAAAGAATCCGACCAGAAACTGGAAGACCTGATCGCCGACGATAAATTATCCCAGCTACAAAACTCCTCGACCCTCTATGAAGCCATTAATAATTTAAAAATTCCCCTTTATACCGGTGAGGGTAGCTTACTTGCCATGGCGTTTCATAAAGGAACGCCTCTATTACTTCGCGAGCCGGAACTTGACCAATACCGCAATGCGCCGCTTCTGCAGGTCTTTCACAGCAAAGAGCTGATCATTGTTCCTCTCAAAGGAAAAGAAAAAATCATCGGCCTTATCGTCGCGGACAATATCTTTACCCAAAAACCCATCACCGGCGAAGACGTCAAAATCTTTGTCATGCTGGCCAACCAGGCCGGGTTGGCCATTGAAAATTCTCAACTCTACGAAATGGTCGTGCAGAAAAGCCATACCGATTCCATCACGCAAGTCTGGAATCACGGATTTTTTCAACATACGCTTTCCGAAGAAATGGAAAAGGCTAAGAGTGCCAATGAAAAGCTTACCCTGCTGATGATCGATATTGATAACTTCAAAAAACTCAATGACACCTACGGCCATCAAAACGGCGACATCCTCTTGCGGGAACTGGCGCGCTTGTTAAAAAAATCGTCCCGGGACCGGGATTTTGTCTGCCGTTACGGCGGCGAGGAATTCTCGATCATCCTCACCCAGACAAGCAAAGAACAGGGCTTTGACATTGCCGAGCGCATGCGCGAAGAGATTGCCCATCATAGTTTTCCTAAATTTCATGCCGATAAAGATTTGAACATTCACGTCAGCATCGGGCTGGCGACCTCCCCCGATGACGCCGCTAGCAAGGAAGAGTTGATTGCTAAAGCAGATAAGGCGATGTACATTGCCAAATTCGGCGGCAAGAATCAAACGTGTATCGCGGATAAAGAAGCCGGTTAATCTCACTTAAGAAATGACTTAAACGCCCGCCGTTACTTCTTCTTCGTTCTTATTCTTTTCTTCTTCCGAGAATTTTACCGAGACAATACTGGAGACACCGGTCTCCTGCATAGTGATCCCGTACATCACGTCGGAACTGGCGATCGTGCGTTTGTTGTGGGTGATGACGATGAATTGGGCGATCTTGGCGAAGTCTTTTAAAAGATAGCTGAACCGGCCCACATTGGATTCGTCCAAAGCCGCATCGATTTCATCGAGGATACAGAACGGACTGGGCCGCACTTTAAAAACTCCGAAGATCAAGGCAATGGCGGTCAAAGATTTTTCACCGCCCGAGAGAAGGCTGATATTCTGCAATTTCTTACCCGGCGGACGGGCCACGATCTCGATCCCGGATTCTAGAACGTTTTCCTCATCCAGCAAAACCAGCTGGGCCTCTCCTCCGCCGAAAAGCATCCGGAAATAGATCCTGAATTCTTCGCTGACCCGCGTGAAAGTTTCCAAGAACATCTGCCGGGTCTTGCGGTTGATCTGCGTGATCGTTTTGTGCAGAGAATCTTTAGCTTCCAGAAGATCACTCTGCTGTTTGGTCAAAAATTCAAATCGCTGTTTCAATTCTTCAAATTCTTCGATAGCGACCAGGTTCACCGAACCGAAAGACTCACAACGCTTCTTCAGGCGTTCGACTTCCACCATAAATTCCTCGGACTCAACCGATACCTCTAAGACCATGGCCGCCAGCGCTTCCTCGGTCATCTCATCGAGGTTGATTTTATAGGCCTGCAGCAGGCGATCCTTGATCCCTTTTTCGCTGAAAGAGATTTCTTGCTCCTTCATTTCCTGAGTATGCAGGGCCTGCTTGCTCTCGATGATCTGCTCTTCGATGGAGGCCATGTGTGCCCGGAAACCGTTGAGCCGCCCAACGACTTCCGCTTTTTCGCGCTCCTGCTCCACCAAAATATTCTTGAGAGAATGCCGCTGGTCTTTCAGCTGCTCGATGACTTCCTGCAACTGCACGATTTCGCTCTGAAATTGCTCGCGCTTTTGGAGGTATTCGGTCTGTTCATCATCGAACTTCTTGATCTCCTCGAGTTCACGGTCAAGGCCTTGCTCAAAAAGATTCAAATTTTCCAACTGAGCTTTTTGTTTTTCCCGGTCCGCTTCCAATTCGGTCTCCAATTGGGCAATGGCCACCGTCACTTCTTCTTTTTCCTGGCGCTTTAAACTGATAAAATTCTGGCGTTCCTTGATGTTATTCTGACAGGACTCTAAATCCTGCAGCAGCGTGTCGAAATGGAAACTCAATTCCTCTTCGCGTTTTTTCAGCTGGCCCAAAGAATCCCGCACCTCGTGCAGTTCACTGTCGACCAGTTCAAGCTCATTCATGAGCTTGCTCATATCATCCAAAATGTCTTTTTTCTGTGACTCGAGAATGGAGATCACTTTTTCCTCATCATGAATCGCCTTCTCGGCCTGCTCGCTGCGCAATTTTTGCTCGTCGATCCGGGCGTTTAAGGCCTGCCGCTCGCCGTGCTTAAGGACGATCTCCTCGTGGACCCGCTGAATCCGATCAATGATCTGCGCCGGATCCAATTCAATGAATTTGGCCTCGCAAAAAATTTCAAAAAGACGGTCACTGTTCGAAGGTTGAAAGCTGTTACGGATGAGCTGCGCCCTTTGGGGATCCAGTTCGACCACATCCTTAACTTTTCCGATGATCCCGGTGTGTTTCTCGAGCGGGGGTGTTGTGGTAATGATCCGGCCTTCAATGATCGGGTCCGGAATGTCCTTATACTGCACCTGCAATTTTTCGATGAATTCTTTCTGCGATTCGAGTAAAAATTTATTTTTTTCCAGACCATCGATCGCTTGTTCCAGAATTCCCAACTCACCGTTCAAACCGCCCAAGGCTTGGTTGTTCTGTTCCTGCTCGCCTCTTAACGCGCTCAAAGTCTCTAAGGCCTTTTCTAATTGCTGCGAGATGGCGGCCAATTTTTCATCGACCTCCTGCTTCTCCGAAGACACCTTCGTATTCTCTATCTCCAGACGGCGATTACGGGCCAGGCATCCCTGGATCTCTTTCATCACTTCCGTAAGTTCATTTTTAATGCTCACTTGTTTGGACGTGACATTGAGGATGTTTTCTTCATGCTGCAAAATAGAGCGCTGCGCATCCGAGACAGAAACCGCCACACCGCTCAAATTCTCTTTCCTCGCTCGCAAAGCCTGCACTTTTTCCTGCAATTCATCGCTCAACCTGGCCAAGCCTTGCTTTAATTCTTCAATGCGCTCCTGTTCTTTGCGGCAACGGTTGATCAGTTGTGTTTTCTTTTCAACGAGCCGCGCCTCAGACTCGGTCAAACTCTGGATACGTTCTTCATTAAAACCGATCTGACGATTATTGATGTCCAGCTGACTTTCCAGCTTGATGTCCTCGCCGTTGAGCTCATTGATCTTCTGCTCTAATTCTCCCAGCAGCTGGCCTTGGCTTTCTAAAAGATCGCTGCTTTCCGTCAGTTCCTGGCTCAAGTGCGATTCCTGATCCCGCAGTTCTCCCAACTGTTCCTGCAGCTGGCCTTTTTCGTCGGCAAATTTTTTCAGCTGGTGCCTGGCCAATTGCACTTCAAAACCCTGCAATTTTTCAAACTCTTCCTTATATTTACGGGCCTTGGTCGCCTGGCGTTCAATGGAGCCGATCTGGCGCTTCACCTCGATGATAATGTCATTGATGCGTAAAAGATTATTTTCTGTATCCTTGAGCCGGTTCAACGCTTCTTTTTTCTTGGATTTATATTTGGTGATCCCGGAGGCCTCATCCAGGATCATGCGGCGGTCTTCCGGACGCGCACTGACCACCAGGTCCACTTTACCCTGCTGTACCAGCGAATACGCCTCGGCGCCGACCCCGGTCCCCATAAATAATTCTTGAATGTCCTTCAGACGAACGGTATTTTTGTTAAGCAGATATTCGCTTTCTCCCGAACGGAACAAGCGGCGAGTCACCGTGACCTCATCATATTCAATCGGCAGCATCTTGGCTTCGTTGGAAAACGTCAGACTGACTTCGGCAAACCCTAAAGGAGATTTTTTATCGGTTCCGTTGAAAATAACATCTTCCATCGAAGAACCGCGCAATTCCTTAATGCTCTGCTCCCCCAAAACCCAGCGGATGGAATCAAAAACATTGCTCTTCCCGCAACCATTGGGTCCCACGATAGCGGTGATCCCCGGCTCGAAATTAAGAGTTGTTTTATCTGCGAAGGATTTGAAACCGAAAATTTCTAACCGTTTAAAGTACATTCGTCACTCCTCTCTTTTCCTTATCAATATTTGTCGATTGGGAGTTATGAAAATTTATTTTTTACTGGCTAATAATTTCTTAACGATCGCCACCGTGGCGTTCAGATCCGTGAACTTCGGCAAGAGGTCCTCCGGAATAACGATCCGGTATTTTTTTTCGATCCCCGCCAAAATCTCCAAGGCCATCATCGAATCCATGCCGAGATCTTTGACAAAATGTGCCTCTCCTTTGATATCCGCCGGGTCTCCCTCGAGGATCTCGGCGATGAGGGCCCGCATATCTTTTTCAACATCAATATTGGTATTCGTTGGTCCCATACTTCTTCTCCTCCTTATTTCATGCTCTCCAACCAAGCATCAATTGTCTCGCGCTTGAACCGCCATTGACCAACCGCTTTAATGCTTGGTATTTTACCTTTTTTAATCCAGTCATAAATCGTCCGTCTTTTCACACGGAGATATCTCGCGACTTCTTCAATTGTCATCAAATTTTCGTATGCCATAAAACTGACCACATTTCCCTACGGATTAACTATATATATTTCAATGAGTTCTGAGCATCAAATCACGACAATTGTCAATTTATTATAATCATAGCCGTATGTCAACAATTAATTTATATTTTTTACTTTTAATGACATTAAGCATTGTTAAATACTGTATTGGTTGTTTTATTTACATTCTGTACATAATACGCAATTTAGGTGCATTTATTAACATATACTGACATAAATTGACATGTCTTATGTTTGAGCAAAGAGGATAAAATTTAATTTGGGGGGAGAAAAAAATTATTTCGGCAGGTTAAAATTTTAAATCAGCTTCGACATCCGCGGCGTAATTCACATTCTTGATACCGAATCCAAAAAGTTTTAAAAAATCTTCATGATATCCCTTGATATCGGCGATCTGGGTAATATTGTCGTCGGTCATTTGACTCCAAATTTTTTTTACTTCCGCCTGAACATCCGGGCGCATCTCCCAATCGTCGATGCGAATACGCCCCTCTCCATCCACCGGGATCGCTGCTCCTTGATAAAGCCGTTCTGAAAATAAACGATAGATTTGCTGCACGCAATCTTCGTAAATTCCTTTGGCGCGCATGACCTTGGAGAGAATGGTAAAGTACAACGGGATAAACGGGATCGCCGAACTGGACTGAGTGACCAGGGCCTTATTGACCGAAACAAAAGCCCGGCCGCCGTTCTTTTTAAAACGCTGGTCCAATTTCTTAGCGGTGGCCTCCAAGTGGTTCTTGGCCGCGCCGATGGTTCCGTTGCGATACACGGCAGTGGTAATGTCCGGCCCAATATAAGAGTAGGCAACGGTCACGCAGCCTTTGGCCAAACACCCGGCCTGATCCAAGACATCGATCCACATCTCCCAATCTTCCCCGCCCATCACCGCAACCGTTTGCTGGATCTCTTCTTGGGTCGCCGGCTGCAAAGTGATAGTGACCAGTTTGTCGGTTTCAAAATCCAGGGATTTATTGGTATAGGGGACATCTTTGGGTTTAAGGACGGATTTGGCGATCTGCCCGGTCTTGGGATGCGCCCTTCGGGGAGAAGCGAGGCTGTAGATGATCATATCCACGGATCCCAGATCTTTTTTGATCGCCTCAACGACCTGTTGCTTCATCTCATCGGAAAAGGCATCTCCGTTAAAATTTTTTGTATAGAGCCCTTCTTTTTTTGCGGCGCGATCGAACGCGATAGAATTATACCACCCGGCCGTGGCGGTCCTTTTGTCCTCGGCTTCCCTTTCGAAAAAAACACCGACCGTTGCCGCCCGGCAGCCAAACGCCGTGACGATGCGCGACGCCAGGCCATAACCGTTGGAAGACCCGATCACCAAAACTTTTTTAGGACCGTTCTTGATCAACCCGTGTTCTTTGACATAATCGATCTGTTCTTGAACATTGGCGGCACAACCTGCCGGATGCGCCGTTGTACAAATAAATCCTCGGATTTTAGGTTGAATGATCATTCCATTCCCTTTGATAATTAACGCTATGATTTACTCTGGGATAGCGGTTTTCTTCGGCACGATGACAACTCCGGATGTGGTAACAGCAAAACGTTTTTTGTCTAATTCCAAATCATAACCGATCGTGGAGTGCGGCGGGATATTGACTTCTTTATCAATAATCGCATTCTTGATCTTTGAATGTTCCCCAACAACGACCCCTTCCATTAAAATAGAATTCGCAATATGCGCTTCCTTATAGATTCGCACGCTCGGCGAAAGGATCGAACGCTCGATATGCCCTCCGGTGATCACGCATCCCCCGGCAATGATGGAATCCAAAACCAAACCGCGGGCGGCCCCTGACGAGGTGGCCTCGCTGATCAACTTAATGGGCGGATACTGCGCGTGATACGTCCTGACCGGCCACGACTTATCATAAAGATCAAAGGCCGGCTTGGCGCTCACCAGATCCATATTGGCCTGATAATAGGCATCGCGCGTTCCGATGTCACGCCAGTACAACGGCTGATTATTGTCATCGATAAAATTATGCACATAAATTTTTCGCTTACGCTTGAGCATCTGCGGAATGACATTCTTGCCGAAATCATGGTCAGAAGGTTCTGCCTTGGCGTCCAGATCCAGCTCCTCACAAAGCACATCTTTATTAAAAAGATAAATTCCCATCGAAGCAAAAATTTGTTTTGGGTTTCCGGGCGGAGTCTTGGGGCTGTCCGGCTTTTCCTGAAACCCGCACACCCGCTGCTTCGCATCGACCTCAACGACACCAAATTGGCTGGACGTCTCCTTGGGCATCAAGACGCACGCCACCGTCATATCCGCGTTCATCGCCTTGTGGTAATCGATCATCTTGCGGTAATTCATTTTATAAATATGGTCCCCCGCCAGGATGAGCACCATGCGCGGGTTCAGGTCCTGGATCGCATAAATATTTTGATAAATCGCATCTGCCGTCCCTTTATACCAATCCGCCCCGATGCGCTGCTGGGCGGGGATCACATCGATAAATTCCCCCAGCTGGCTGGAGACAACGTCCCACCCGGCAAGGATATGCTTTTGGAGAGAGAAAGATTTGTATTGGATCAGGACATAAACTTTACGCAGGCCGGAATTGATGCAGTTGCTCAAAGTAAAATCAATAATACGGTAAATACCGCCGAACGGAACAGCCGGCTTGGCCCGGTCCCGTGTCAAAGGGTCCAACCGCTCGCCTTTGCCGCCCGCTAATACAAATGTTAAAACATCACGCATTTTTTATCTTATCTTTCTAAAAGATACTCCGCTTGAATGAAACGCAGTATTATACGACCAGTTCCCCGCTTTTGCAATCTTTTGACTGGAACATTATTTTCGCAGGGATTTCAAATTCTTCTTTAAGTCTTCGTTATCCGGAGCGATCTCCAGCCCGGCCTGGAACGCGGCGCGCGCCTTCTCTTTCTCCCCTAACGCTTTATAGCTGATCCCGATTTTATTGTGGACCTTTTCCAGCTCTTTATTGGTGCTCATGCCCAACTGATAAATTTTTTGTGCCCCGGCAAATTGGTCTTGCTCATAAAAAATATCTCCGATGACCAATAAGTCATTCAAGTTGGCAGGATTTAAGGCATGCGCTTTGGTAATGGTCTCCTCAGCCTTATCATACTGGCCGTCTCTCGCATACACTCTTGCCAAAAGAAAATATGCTTTCCCTTCTTTAGGATCGGCCTGGATCAGCGATTGGTACTGTTTGATCGCGTAAGCATACTCGCCCAGATCAAAATACGCCTGAGCCATATTAAACTTCAATTCCTTATTCCCGGGATCAAAAGAAGCGGCAATACGAAAATTTTCAAAGGCCTTTTGAAATTCCCCGCGCTTCCCGTGAATTTTTCCTAGAATTTTACGTGCCTCTATGCTGGCCGGATCGATCTTAAACGCCTGTTCCACCTCGGTGAGAGCCGCATCGTCCAGCCCCAACGACTCCAACGAGAATGCCCGGAAGGTATATTGATAAGCCGAGACCCGCCGGGCCCCAAGTTTGTACAGATCGAATGGCGTTGCCTGCCATTGCGCCAGGTCCAAAGCGAACCGGTTGATGAGTTTCTGGTGTTCCGGAGATCTTTTAACAAAAATAAAACCGTCATAATTGAAATACACCGGGACCCATTCCTGACTTTTATAAAAATATTCCACGATCTTCGCCGGGACCGGCTGGCCGATGGTGTTAAGCAACACGATCGTCACGCCCCGGTCAGCGGAGATCTGCTCAAAAAAAGCCATGTCTCCCTGGTGCCAGATCCGCTGATAAATATTCTTAAAATAATCCGCGCCGTACACTTCTGTCCGGCCGTCGATAAAAACCTTGATGTTCGGATAACAGCGTCCCACCAGATAAGCGCCGGAATTAAAATCGTTCAAAATATTTCCCCGCACGTTATTGTCCACCAGAAAATCCACGGCTTTATTCGGGAAATTTTTGAGAGAGATCCCTTCCAGGTCACTTTTCATTTCAAGCTTATCAAAGTCAAAGGTTCTCCCGGCACCCATCATCATGCCAAAATTGACCATCCAGAGGGCCAAAACAACTTTCAACAGCGTCGCCGTAATGTATTGAAATTTCTTATGAACAAAGCGCATCGGCAGCAAATCATTCAAAGAGATCGTCAAGGCATTGGTGACAATGACCAAATAGGCCGCAAAGGCAAAGAATACCAAATTTCTGACCGCGGCCAGAGAAAAACCGAGGAAAACCAGCCAAAAAAGCAACGCCCCCAGATCGATTCTCCGGCGGTTAAAAAGAAAACTGTAAGCCGAGATCACGATCATCAGCTTATAAAACGGCAGATTCTCAAGCGCAAAAACATTATTTTTAAGGATCGGTTTTTGCAATTCCTGAATATAATCAAAAAATATCCTGGATTTCCCCGAAAGCTGCAGCGAAATCTCGATCGGATACCAGGCCCCTTTCCAGGCCAAGGGATTCACCAGGCAGGCCAAAATCACGGCAAGCAATATCCTTTTCAGGTGCGCATATTCTTCATTCGTCAGCCGTCCGGTTTTGTTCCATTCGTAAGGGAGCTTCACGTGCCGTTTCAGCCATTCGGCGCTGAGGGCGATCAGCACGAATACCGGGCCGAAAAAGAAAAACCCGTGCATATTGGTCCACAACACTTGCACAAAGAACAAAAAGAACAACGCCCAGCGCTTGTCGATATGGATCGACAAAACATAAATATAAAGAGTAAAAAAGAGTAAGCTGAAAATATCCGGACGGATCGTAAAACGCGTCATGTAGATGAGGAGGACCAACAAGAGCGAAAACGTCACGATAAACTGCTTGTCGCGGTTGTACCCCAGAAGCAGCAAAAGGACCATGGTAAACCAAACCACCGCGACCTGCATGCGGATCAACCCTTCAAATCCGCCGAGACTGTGCACGAAGTACACCAAGATCTGAAATAACCATTCATGATTGGTCCAGGGCCGACCTTCGATCATATACGACAGGATATCCACCGTCGGGACGAAGCTGTTCTGCACAATGAATTTCCCCACGCCCAAATGGAGCCAAAGATCCAGGTCCCGGATCTCTAAATGCGCGGTTAAAGCCACCACCCCGAACAAGATCCCGATCGAAATGAGTCCGGAAAAATAACTTAGCCTGCGCCAAAATGTGTCACTCATACCATCTCCCAAAAATTTTTATAAAACATGTTCCTTTATTCTTTCAGCTCATCCAAAAAATTTTTAAATTCCGGATTCTCCGGCTCAAGGCTGATGGCCTTTTCCAAGGCCTGCCGGGCCAAAGGTTCTTCCCCTAAACCCTGATAAGCCAAAGCCAATTTACCATGAATTTGGGCCAAATTTTTTTCCAAAGGCAACGCCAGTTCATAAATTTCTTTGGCAAGATCATACTTTTTGCGCTGATAAAAAACATCTCCCACCGACACCAGGTCGTCCGACTCAAAAACCGTCAATCGCTTGATTGATCTTACAATATCCATGGCCGCGGCATCGTGTTCTTGCTTGGCCTGGATCCTCGCCGACAAAAGCAGCGAAGCGGGCATGCCCGGTTTATAAGCCAAAGAGACCTGGCACTGTTCCAGCGCCTGCTTAAAATCTTTTTGCTGTTCAAAGAAGAGCGCCAGGCGGTAACGGACTTCGGCGTCTCGCGGGTCCAGGAGTTTAGCCACCCGCAGGACCTCAAACGCCTTGGCGTATGCTCCTTTCTTAAGATAAAAATCCCCCATCACTTTGTAGGGTTCGTCATACGTCGGCATGATCTTCATGGCTGCATACGCCTCGCCGAACGCTGCGTCCTGGTACCCCATCGTCGCCAGCGAATAAGCCCGGTGCATGTTTTGATACGGTTTAATGTTGGTCAGCCCCACCCGCGCCAGGTCCATCTTTTTTGTTTTCCAGTGCGCCAAATCGATTTTGTGCTTTTGAATGACCTCGGCATGCTGCGGCGCGTCCCGCAGAAAGATGACCGCATCATAATCCAAATACACCGGCACCCATTTTGCGTCCTGCGAGACCTGCCACAGCAGTTTCTGCGCAATCGGCGCATGCACGGAACCTAAGAACAACCCGTCAATCCGGTATTTTTCGACGATCTCATCAAAAACTTTTTTATCGCCCCTCCAGGCAAGGTCTTGCCGGTCAAAAAATTCCGCGCCGTACAATTCAGTGCGCCCGTCGATAAAAACTTTAATGTTAGGGAAAGCACGCCCCACCAGATAAGCGCCCGAATTAAAATCGTTGAAAAAATTTCCCTTAATATTATTTTGCACCAGAAAATCAACCGCCCGGTAAGGGAAATTGCGCAGGGATACGCCGCCGAATTCGCTTTTCCGCTGATACGTGTCGAAATCATAATAACCGCTGTAAGAAAGCCTTGTCCCATAATCCGCCAGGTATAACACAATCACAATTTTGATAAGCAAAGAAAAAATGTGCCGCATTTTGGCGCTGACCGCTTTTAATAAAGCCGCCTGTTCCGCCAGCAGTCCCGAGGTATTCACAAAAATCACAAAATAGGCCATAAAGGCAAAGTACGCGAGATTGCGGATGGCCGAGAGCGAAAACACCAGGAAGACCGCCCATAACAAAAGCAGATCGAGATTGATCTTCCGACGATTGATAAAAAAGCTTAAAAACGAAATAACGATCAATAATTTATAATGCAAATAAGGCGTCAGCGCCAGCGGATGACGCCAGTCCACCGGTTTTTGTAATTCCAATATTTTTGCAAAAAATATTTTGGACTCGCTGGAGAGATGACCGAGAATTTTAAGCGGATACCACGCGCCTTCCAGTCCCAGGGGATTGATAAGACAGGCCAGGATGAGGACAGCCAAGATCCCTTGCAATCTTCGGTATTCCTGATCGGTAAACCGGTCAACCTGGTTCCATTCATAAAGAAGACGGGTGTGGCGCTTCAGCCACTGGGAACCGACGAGGACTAAGGCGAGGCCCGGCCCCAAAATAAAGAATCCATGCATGTTTGTCCAAAGGATCTGGCTGATAAATAAAACCGGCAGCGCCCACCGGCGGTGAATATGATAAAACAAGATATAAAGAAAAAACGTTAAAAAGAATAGGCTGAACAAGTCCGGGCGAATGGTGAAACGGTCCCGGTAAACGAACAGCACCAAAAAAAGCGGAATGAGCGTGCTCAGCTGATTTTCTTTGTTATACCCTAAAAGCAATAAGAAGGTCAACGTCAACAGCACCACCACAACCTGCAGCAGGATCAAACCGTCAGCCCCGCCCCATTGGTTCGAAAAATACGCAATGATCTGAAACAGCCACTCATGATTCACCCACGGTTTTCCCGCCATTGTGCAAGAAAGCACATCCACCGACGGGACATAGCCGTTCTCGATGATAAACCGGCCCATCGCCAGATGTAGCCAAAGGTCCAGATCCTTGATCTCGACATTGGCCATCAAAGTCAAAAGGGCGCAGATCCCTCCGATGGCCAGAAGCCCGGCGAAGTAGCTTAACTTTTTCCAGAAAGGATCACTGAGCATAATGATCATTATTGTATAACAAAATGTCCGCCGCCGGTATCAACGAGTTGAGAATTTTCGCCCAGGACAATTTCGGTGGTTCTTTTCACAGGGCGATAGTCCAGGGCCGCGGCCAATAATTCTTTGGTGTAAGGGTGCTGCGGGTTCTTGAAGACTTTTCCCGTGGCGGCCAATTCCACGATCTTCCCTTTATACATGACCGCGACCCGCGCACTGATGCGGCGGACCACCCGTAAGTTGTGCGAGATAAATAAATAGGTCAGTTGGTAACGCTTTTGCAGATCCAACAGAAGCTGAATGATCTGCTCCTGGACCAAAACATCCAGCGAAGAAACCGCTTCATCCAGGATCAAAAGCTGCGGGTTCATGATGAGGGCGCGGGCAATGGCAATGCGCTGCCTTTCTCCCCCGCTGAACTCATGCGGATACCGGCCCAGGATGTCCGCGGGAAGCTGCACCGCCTCCAAGAGTTCTTCCATCCGTTTTTTCTGTTCATCCACGCTGGGATAGCGGCCCTGCTCCAAATGCATCGCCTCTTGGAAAACAGAAAAGATCGTAAAGCGCGGATCCAAACTGCTGTAAGGGTCTTGAAAAACCATCTGGACCCGGGAACGGAACGGTTTCATCTGCGCAAACGAGAACCGCGTAATATCCTGCCCCTCAAAAATGATCTCCCCGCTGTCCGCCGGATACAATTTCACAATCAACCGGGCTAAGGTTGTTTTGCCGCATCCGGATTCACCGACGATGCTCAAATTCTCGCCGGCGCGCAATTGCAGATCAACACGGTCCACCGCCCGCACATATTCTTTCGTCCCCCCAAAGAAATCCTTGCGGGCCGGAAAATATTTCTTAATATTTTTTAATTCCAAAAGCATTTACTGGTCTTTTCCTTACCAATTACAATTTGTGGAAGCCAGTATTAGCCCTTTGTCATCTAGAAGAAAAGACCTAGTACATGGCTTCTCTAAAATACTCTTAATGAAGCCAGTACTGCCTTCATTAATCTTTTAGATAAGGCATGTATTGGCTTCCTTATATCTTTAGTTGTACAAAGGTCAATAACGAAACGCCTCCATGAGTTGCCGGGTAAAGGCGTGCTGCGGGTGGTGCACCACCGCTTCCGCCGGACCATATTCCACCACTTTCCCGCCGAACAAAACAGCCACCTCATCCGCCATGTGTTTCACCATGCCCAGATCATGCGTGATGAGGAGAATGGAAATTTTAAGTTCCGCCTGCAATTTTTTTAACAATTCCATGATATGCGCTTGCAAAGTCACGTCCAGGCTGCTCGTCGGCTCATCGGCGATAAGCAGTTTGGGGCCGGCCGCGATAGCCTGAGCGATCATCGCCCGCTGACGCATCCCGCCGCTTAGCTGGTGCGGATAACTGCGCGCCACACGGACCGGGTCGGAAATGCCGACGGTATGCAATAATTCCAAAGCCCTGGCTTTTCTTTGTTGCACAGCAAGCGACGTATGAATGATGAGAACCTCCTCCAGCTGATCCCCGATACGGAAGACCGGATTAAAAGCATTGAGCGGTTCCTGAAAAACCATCGCGATCTCTTTCCCGCGGATCTCCTGCAGGCGGCGGGCTGAGGCGGTGAGCAAATTTTCTCCGCGGAACATGATCTCTCCCTGCCGGACAGCGAGGCTCATCGGCAGTAATCCCAGGATCGAAAGGCCGGTGGTTGTTTTTCCGCTGCCGGAACCGCCGACCAGCGCGACAATTTTTTGCTCGCCGACAGTGAGATTCACCCCATCCACAATTTTTTGCGGACGCTCGGCATCGTTGACCGCAATGACCAAATTTTGAATATTTAACAGGTCCCCTGCCATCAATGGTTCCCTTCTGTTTTCAAGGTCGGGTCCAGGCAATCCCGCAGCGTGTCTCCGATCACATTAAAACAAATCACCGTCAAGAAAATAAAAACGCCGGGCAGGAGGATCCACGGGGCAAAATGGATCGGCACAATGCCCATGGCCTCCGAAAGCAAATTTCCCCAGCTGGCAGTCGGGTCCTGGATCCCCAGGCCGATCAAACTTAGCGCCGCCTCGCCCAAAATATACCCCGGAATGCTGAGCATGATCGCCACAATGGAATACGACAATGTGTGCGGCAAAATATGCTTGCGGATGATCGTAAAATCCGACAACCCCATGACCTTGGCAGCCAAAACATATTCCCGCTCTTTGAGCGAAATGCTCATCCCGCGGATGATCCGCGCCAACCCGGCCCACCCGATAAACGAAAGGATCACCACCACTGCCAAATAAATCTGCAAAGAATTAAAATTGTCCGGCACCGCCGAGCGCAGGGCCAGCATGAGATAAAATCCCGGCACCATCATGAACACTTCGCAAAAACGCATCAGAAAATTGTCGATTTTTCCGCCGTAATAACCAGCCACTCCGCCCACCAGCAACCCTAACGAAAAAGAGATAAAAACACCGATAAGGCCGATCGACAACGAGATCCGGCCGCCGTATAAGATCCGCGACAAAAGGTCCCGGCCGCGCGTATCCGCGCCTAAAAGATGCAACCGTCCCTCGCCGAGAACTCCGAACAAATGGGTCCGGCTGGGAATAAAACCTAAAAATTTATAAGGATCGCCTTGAACGAAAAGCCGGACCGGGAATCTCTGGGAATTATCTTCCACAAAAATCCTTTTATGATATTCATCGAACTTCAGCGTCATGCCATACACCTGCGGCCCGGTGAATCTGCCGGCCGCATCGACCCAATGCACCTTCATCGGTGGGCAATAAGAATAATTGCGGTCCTCATTATCATAGGAATACGGCGACAAAAAATCCGCAAAAAGCGCGCTGCCATAAAAAATTCCCAAGATAAAGACACAGACCATCGCGGTGCGATTTTTTTTAAAATTCTGCCAGGCTATCTGTAATTGACTCAACGATTTTTTATTCGTCATAGCGGATCCTCGGATCAGAACAGGCCAAAAGGATATCGGCAAGCAAATTTCCCAGCAAAAGCAGGATCCCGCCCATCAGCATGCTCGTCATGACCAGATACACATCTTTGGCGCGCACCGCCGTAAGCATCATAGAGCCCAATCCCGGCCAACTGCAGATGATCTCGGTCAAGGCCGCGCCGCCCAGGAGCCCGGACAATTCATAACCAAAAAGCGTGATCAGCGGATTCACCGCATTGCGCAGGGCATGACGATAAATCACCCGGTGTTCGGGAAGCCCCTTGGCGCGGGCCGTCAAAATGTACTGTTGCCGCAGGACCTCCAGCATATTGCCGCGCATGATCCGCTGCAATGCGGCGATGGACCCCACGGAGATGACCAGCGTCGGGATCGCCAAATGCCGCAGCAGATCCATGATTTTCCCGAACCAGCTGAGATCATCATAACCGGCACTGCGCATTCCTCCCAAGGGCAAGATCCCCCACTGGCTGACCGCATACAACAACAGAATCGCCAGAAAAAAACTCGGGATCGAAAGCCCGATGAACGAACCCAAAGATAGCACCCGGTCAACCCACTGATTCCGACGGACAGCCGCCCAAATCCCCAAAGGCAGGGCCACCGACCAGGTAAACAGCAAGCTCGCCAACGACAGGATGAACGTGTTCCACAACCGGCCCGAGATCAACTCAGCCACCGGAACATTGTAAAAGAACGAATAGCCTAGTTCGAAACGCAAAAGATTGCCCAGCCAATAAAAATATTGTTCCAACCACGGCTTATCAAGATGATAAAGTTTTTCGTACCGGGCAATGGTTTCGGGAGAAATTTGCGGGTTGAGCTTAAGCGAATCAAAAAAATTCCCCGGCGTCATCTGCATCAGGAAGAATGTCAACAGCGACATCGCGAACAGCAAAGGAATCGCCACCAGGATCCGTTTAAGAATGTATTTGGCCATTTTTATCTGTACTCAGGGTGAATATAAATTTCATCCAGATTATGGAACGCGCCGCCGTAACTGCTGGGCTTTAAATTCCCGAATTTATTGCGCACCGCAAAGATCGAACTGTCCAAGACCGTGTACACCAAAGGCAGCTGCTCTGAAACAATGACCTGAAATTCATCATAAAGCTTTTTGCGTTTATCTTCGTTCAATTCCTGCACGCCCTGATTAAAAATTTCGTCGATGCGCCTTTCCCAACCGGTCGCGGGTGTCTTCTGCTGCGGAAACCACATATGCAGTTGCGCATCCGAAGACCACACATTTTTTCCGAAGTGCGGCTCCACCCCGCCGGTTAATCCTAAAATAATGGCATCCCAGTCAAAATTGGCGGTCAGTTTTCCCACGAGGCTGTTAAATTCCAGCGGCACATAATTCACCTTCATTCCCAGTTTCTGCAGATCATGGCGGATGATCGCCGCGATCTGCATGCGCTCATTCGCCCCGGAATTGGTGTACAAATTGAATTCCACCGGATGGCCGTCTTGATCTTCAATGACCCCGTCGTTATTGCGGTCGATGAATCCCGCCTCGGCCAAGATCGTTTTTGCTTTCTTCAAATCATAGTCGTAGGTCACCACCTGCAGGTTATAAAAAAACCCGGCGCTGGGGCTCATCGAAGAATCTTGCGGATAGCCGAGACCGTTCATCAGGATGTCGATGATCTTCTTTTTGTCGATCGCGTGCGCCACGGCCTTGCGGAAATTTAAATTCGTGAACCATTTCAATTTTTTGGGATCCACGAACGGCTGTTGGTTTTTTGGATTGACCCCGGTATTCTGATTAAACGTAATAAAGTTGCTCCCGAACGCCGGGCCGGTCTCATAAACCAAAAAATTTCCTTTTTTCTCTGCCGGTTTCAAGAGCGGATAATCAATGCCCCGCAATCCATAATAATCCAGCTCCCCGTCCATAAATTTCAAAAGGGCCGTGTCGGCGTTCTGTACGATGAGATAAATGATCTTTTCGATATACGGCAACGCGTCGCCGGTGGATGATTTTTTCCAGTAACGGGGATTTCTTCGAAAGACCAGCCGCTCGCCCGGCCGGTACTCAACGAGCCGATACGGTCCGGTCCCGACAATCTCCGCCGGGTCGGTATCGATACCCCAGGTAAAATTAAATGTTCCCTCGGCCACGGCCTTTTCCAATTTATGCCGCGGCAGGATCGCTTGTCCCATGCCGCGCAAAAACGGCGCAAACTTTACCGGCAAGGAGAACTTGACCGTATAAGCATCGACTTTTTCGACCGTAAAATCTTTTCCTTCAATGCTGAAAATATCCCGCGCTGAGCTGGGGATGTCCGGATTATAGATTAGCTCATTAAAGGTAAAAACCACGTCATCGGCGCTAAAGGGCACGCCGTCCGACCAGGTCACATCGCGGCGAAGATGAAAGGTCCATTGCCGACCGTCCGGGCTGATCTCCCAGCTTTCGGCCAAATTCGGTTCCACTTTGAGAGTAAAAACGTTGGTGCGCGTGAGCCCTTCAAAGATCTGCTCCGTCACCAGGGACGAACTGGTTTCTTTGGCGAGAATATCATTGAAAGATTTTGGGTCCGAGGTGGTGGCCAAGACCAGCTGGCCGCCGTATTTGGAAAGGCTGTCGTTTTGGCTTAGGGCAGCCGCGGGGATAAACCCGATAAAAAATAATACAAAGAATAATCGCTGAGGAAAGATAATTTTTTCTCGAGAGGAGAGTCCCTTAGGGATCATCAAAATTGATTACCTAAGAATTTCTTATAAGCTAATTATCGGTAACGGCGTTGGTGATCGGCATTTCCGGTGATTCTGCTGAATCCAACAGTTTATTGAGGGTCTCGCCATCTGCTCCCTTGATAGGCATCGTTTGCGGCATCAAGGAGCGGTCTTTTCGGCTCGAAAAAAACGCCAAGCTGAGCGAAGTCACAATAAAAATTGCGGCCAGAACACTGGTGGTCCGCACCATGAACAAATTGGTTTTGGCTCCAAACATGGATTCGGCCGACGCAAAACCTTCCGTCAGTCCTCCCCCCCGTCCGGACTGCATCAAGACAACGAGAACGAGAAGTATCGCAGCAACCGCATGAATAAAAAATATAAATCCCATAGTAACCTCGACAATTTAAAAGATAATTATTTTTTTGCTGAGTTCAGGCACGAATTTTTCACGATCTTCACAAACGATTCGTGCTGGAGACTGGCACCGCCGACCAAAGCTCCGTCGATATCCCCCTGCGAAACCAATTCAGCAATATTATCCGGCTTCACACTGCCGCCGTATTGGATCCTGACCCTGGCGGCCAATTCCTTACCGTGCAACTTCACCAAGAAATCACGGATAAATTTATGAACTTCCTGCGCCTGAGCCGGAGTCGCCGTCTTCCCGGTCCCGATAGCCCAGACCGGTTCATAGGCAATAATAATTTTTGCCATTTCTTCTTTGGTCAATTCGGCAAAAGATTCTTCCAGTTGTTTTCCTATGACCACAAACGTTTTGTTGGCCTCGCGTTCTTGAAGCAGTTCTCCCACGCAGGCAATGGGGATCAATCCCGATTTGAGGGCAGCCTTGATCTTTTTATTGACGGTTTGATTCGTTTCGCCGAAAAACTGCCGCCGCTCCGAGTGGCCGATGATCACGTATTGCACGCCGATATCCTTGAGCATCGGCGCAGAAACCTCGCCGGTAAAGGCCCCGCTGTCTTCCCAATACACATCCTGCGCGCCTAACCCGATGTTGGATTCGTTTAAGACTTCATGCACTTCCGCAAGGGCGGTAAACGGCGGACACACGACGATATCAACTTCGGTAATATCGACAAAATCCCGCTTGAATCCGTTCACGAGGTCAATGGCCTCGAGGGAGGTTTTATTCAATTTCCAATTTCCGGCAATAATGATTTTACGCATAGCTTAAGTCCGAATTAAACTTTCACGGATTGTTTTTTTTCATTAAGCGCGGCAATCCCCGGCAATTCTTTGCCTTCCAAGAATTCCAGCGAGGCGCCGCCGCCCGTTGAGATATGGGTCATTTTGTCATCCAGATGGAATTTGCTGACCGCCGCTGCCGAGTCCCCGCCGCCGACGATCGTGGTCACCCCTTTAAGGCCGGCCAGAAATTCTGCCACGTCCCGGGTCCCCTGGGCATACGCATCGATCTCAAAAACACCGACGGGCCCGTTCCACACCACGGTCTTGGCCTTCGCCAGGACTTCCTTGAACCGTTTACGGGTCTCCGGACCGATGTCCAAACTTTCCCATCCATCCGGGATATCTTTAACAATTTTCAGCGTTTCCGGAGCATCAAATTTTTTCACTATGCAGAAATCCGTCGTGAGTACGATTTCGACTTTGACCTGTTTGGCTTTTTCTAAAAGATTTTTTGCCGTTTCTACTTTATCCGCTTCCAATTTGGAATTTCCTATGTTTTTGCCCTGTGCCTTCAGGAAGGTATAGGCCATCCCCCCGCCGATCAAGATCGCGTCGGCTCTTTTGAGTAAATTTTCGATCAGTTTAATTTTGTCGGAGACCTTAGCGCCGCCCAGGATCACGACGAGAGGCCGCTTGGGGTTATTCACGGCCTGTCCGAGATATTGGATCTCCTTTTCGATCAAAAGTCCGGCGACCGACGGAAGGTATTTGGTGATCCCCTCGGTCGAGGCATGGGCCCGGTGGGCGGTCCCAAAGGCGTCATTGACATAAATGTCCGCCAGCGAAGCCAGCTGCTTGGCAAACTCAGGGTTATTCTTTTCTTCTTCTTTATGAAACCGCAAATTCTCCAGCAGGATCACCCGCTGAGTGCTCTTGGCGATCGCCTGCTTCACCGCATCGCCCACGCACTCATCGAGTTTCAAGACTTTTTCCCCGAGCAATTTTTCTAATCTTTTTGCCACCGGGGTCAAGCGCATTGATTCCACGACTTGGCCATCCGGCCGGCCGAGATGGCTCATGAGGATGACTTTGAGAACGCCTTGTTTCAGGGCATATTGGATCGTTGCCAAGGCCTCCGTGATACGCCGATCATCGGTAATATTGAGCTTATCGTCCAGCGGGACATTGAAATCCGCGCGGATAATAAGCTTTTTTCCTTTGAGAGCAAGGTCTTTAATGGTTAATTTATTCATGACTTTTCCTCAGTTGATACAAAAATTTAAGATATTTTTCAAAATCCCGCCAAATTGGTAATCATTATAGGCACGGTGATACGTTTGTCAATTGATTCCTCACGCTCGAGAATCTTCCTGCACAATTTTTTGTACGGCCATGATCACACCCAAAATAAGCCAGAAAAAATTGGCCAGCTGCACGGAGTACAAATTGGTATCAAAAAAGCTATGAATCAAAAATGCCACCAACCCAATGAATAATCCCACCAAAAACGCCCTAAAAAAGGTCGCCGAGTTTTTCTTAATCGTTCGTATGACCTCACGGCACACAACATAGATAATCCATAAAAATGATAAAAGCCCGACCAAGCCGATCTCCGCAGCCATTTGCAGATAACAATTGTGCGGGTATCCGCCGCCTTTCATATAGAGCACGGAGGAAATCTTGCTATAAGTGTTTAGTCCGCTCCCAAAAATGGGATTATATTCAAAAATTTGCATGGCCTCCCCCCAAAAAATCTTTCTTCCCATTCCTTGAAAGTGCGACAGCACGGCAAATTTCTTCTGCCAGTAAACTAAAAAGCCATCATCTTCTCTTATGTTCGCTTCCTCAATGAAACGTTCTTGTTTGGGCGTATCATCCGTGATAAAAGAAACTTTGCGCGTCAATTCCATCTGCGGAAGGAATACCTGCCAGAATAAGACCATAATAAGAATAAAAATGGGGATATACTTTCTTTCAATGAAAGACCAAAAAATCAATGATAATAGGAATCCCACCCAAGCGCCCCGAGAATACGTCAATCCCAAACAAATAAGGATAGCAACAAACAAAAGCACGACTCCCAGCTTAAAGGCCCCAGTGAGCTTTTCTTCATTTCCTTGCTGCCGCGCCCGCGAATTTCCCCAAACACCTTGCGGCAAGAATGCCAACAGCAAAAAAGCCATCGTCATCGGGGCCACAACTAAAAGATAAGATCCAAAGTCATTGGGATGACGCAGCGAGCTTCGCACCCGGCCATCCATCAATTCCTGGCCAAAAATAAAATCTTTCCCCGTAAAATATTGAACGATCCCGTTCACGCAGATGACCGCCGCACTGACAAAAAAAACTTTTAAGAAAATTTTTAAATGCTTCTTGGTCACGAACGCTTCAATAAAAGTAAAATAAACATAAACCCCCTGCAGCAGCTTGAAAAAGAATCCCTGCAGACTTAAGACATAATGCTGGCTGCAAATAACCGAAACAAGGTTAACCAGAATAAAAATACCTAGGGGGAGATTTAAGCTGCTGGGAACAGGCTTAAAGATCTGCAGAAAAAGCCTTCCCCCCTGGCCGGGAGATTGGACCCCGTGATTTTTCCATGCCTGTCCGAATAAAAATCCTCTTTTAACAAAAAAAGCGAGCAAGGCAAAACTCGCCGATGCCTCCACCAGGGCGATGGAGATAGGCAAGAAATAAATGAGCGCATAAAACGAAAAGCGCATGACAACATCGCACCCATTCAATATCTTCTGAGAATTCATAAGAATAATCCTTAATGATTTTCTAAACGGACTGCCGGTACCACTGCACGGTTGCTTTAAGGCCGTCGGCAAATTTCATTTTGGCGTTAAAACCAAATTCTTTGTCTGCCAAAGAAACATCTAACCGCCGCCGAGGCTGACCATCCGGTTTTGTCCGATCCCAAATAATGGTCCCCTTAAATCCAGTCAGCCGGGCGACAAGATGCACCAACTCTTTAATGGAGATCTCGGAACCTGACCCAAGATTCACCGGTACGGATTTATTATATTTCTCAGCAGCCAAAATGATGGCCCGCGCTGCGTCATCCACATAAAGAAATTCGCGCGTCGGCTTCCCCGTGCCCCAAACCGTGATGGAG
>MHGP01000072.1:452-5421 GCA_001805615.1 Omnitrophica WOR_2 bacterium RIFCSPHIGHO2_02_FULL_48_11 | reverse complement strand
ACCGGAACATTCCCTCTACCATAGCAACCCAACACCCAGATAATGCGGGTAGTCCCTATTGGGACAAGGGCGACGGGTATGTAAGCGTCGCGGAGGAACCAGAAGAGTGTCTTGCGTGTTTTCGCGATCTCGATGTGCAGGAGTTCATGTGGGATTGGGAGGGTAAATACGCAGACGAGGCCGTGATAGAAAAGCTGTTATCGCGCCACCTTGCGTACTTTACAAAACACCTCATGGGCAGAGACAAATTCCTGACCCTCCGCTTGCCTAACGTCTGGAAGGAAAAGGGATACAGTCTCATTCGTGCTCTCATGGTCATTCTGACGAGCGAAGACGTCGCACGCGACCTGAAACTCAAGACGCGGCCGTTGTTCGAAGTCATCCTTCCGATGACAGAGCGGGCCGAGCAGCTCATGTACATTCAAAAATCATTCCAAAAGTTGGCACACTTCAAATGCAAAGTCTTTGACCACCGTACGGGCACCAATACCGACCACGTGGAGATCATCCCCCTGATCGAGGGGGTGAAAGATCAAATACACGTTAAGGCGCTACTCTCTCGGTATCTCGCTCTGCACAAGAAATCTTTCCACCGCAAGCCGGGCTCCTTGAGACCGTTTTTGGGCCGCTCAGATCCGGCGCTCTTGGACGGACACGTGGCGAGTGTGCTGGCCAACAAAGTGGCACTTTCCGAAATATATGCGTTCGGAAAGGCCAACGGCATCTCTGTGTACCCCATCATCGGCGCGGGCAGTTTGATTTTCCGGGGAGGCTTGAGCCCGGCACGGGTACGAAGGTTCGTTGCAGAGTACCGCGGCGTCCGAACCGTTACGATCCAATCGGCGTTTCGCTATGATTATCCCTTGCGAGAGGTCAAGACGGCCATTCGGTACTTGCATCGATATGTGCCGAAAAGCCGGGTACAATCCATCGACAAAGAGGACTATCCGTCCGTGTGCAAGATTCTCGAAATCTTTTCCAGAACGTACCGGTCTACCGTGTCCGAGTTAATAAAAGACATGGAACCCCTCTTTGGTGCTGTTCCCCAGCGAAGAGAGCGGCGGCAGCATACCGGCCTCATGGCGTACCAGCGCCATATCGGCAAAGCCCCACTTCCACGTACGATTACCTTTGCGGCGGCGTGGTATTCGCTAGGGATACCGCCTGAATTCATCGGTCTCGGAAGGGCTCTTGATACTTTGAACGCCCGCGAAGTGAAGCTCTTAAAGAAATACTACGTGCATTTCAAGCAAGACATATGTGAGGCCGGTAGATACATCAATCGGGAAAATGTACGAATACTGGCCAAGCGTGACCGGGCGTGGCGCCTTATAGAGGAAGATATTGAGCGCGCCGAGAAATTCTTAGGCGTTCGTTTTGGACCAAAAACCAAGATGGAATTACTGCATGCTCGCCTTGCGTCTCAGCTACTCAAACACCGCACCAATAAGAAAGAAATGGCCCGTCTCATAACCGAAACGGGTATGCTGCGCAAGAGTTTGGGTTGAATGTCTCCGGCCGCTGAACATGTGACGCCTCACCGGTGGATGAACTTCCGCTCTGCCAGATGATCGAGAACACCTTGGGCAAGCTGTTTTGGTCGCAGGATCCGGTCGAATAGCTGGTGCCCATTCTCTGCGATCTTCTGAAGTCGCGCCGGGTCTTTGCGGAGCGCGGTAATTATATTCGTAAGACCCTCGACGTCATCCGGGTCGCAAAAAAGCGCGTTCGTATTCTCTTCGAAGAGTTCAAGCATCGCGGGCTGGCGCGCCTGAAGGAACGGCAATTTGAGAGCCAAACTCTCGAAAGTCTTGTGAGGTACCGAGTTGGCGGCGCGCACGCCACCTGACAACCAGCCGATAGATAGGTGTGTCTCCTGCATCTTTCTCCGGAGGTCGACGATGCTCAATCGTTCTTGCACCCATTCAACATTCTTAGAATCGAAGGTCTGCAGTATTTTCTCGAGCGTCTCAGCCATGGGTCCTCGACCGAGAATCCTGAATCTGATATCTGTCGTTGCAAGGTTCTTTGCAACTGCCGCCAAGTGCTGTATGCCAGAGTCGTTCGCAAGATCTCCACGAAAAAGAACCGTGAAATGCGGCAATTTCGGAATTGACTGATCATAAAAGAAGCTGTCTTCATCTACGCCAGTCCACGCGCGCAAAAGCTTCGCATGCGGAACGAGAAACTTCTTCACTATGTGCCGGATCAGTACATTGTTATCGATAAGACTGAGCAACGCGGAATGGAACGCGAGATAATCTAAAATCCACAGATAGAGGACCTTTAGAGAGAATATCGAATTTTGCCTACGAGAAATGACGCCCTCTGAAATCGTGCCCAAAGCGTTGAAGATGACGGGTTTGCTGGTAATAAGACGTGCGAAGGGAACGAGAATTTGTGCCATATAGCCGACGAGTACAATGTCATACTCGCCTTTGAGTGCTCTGTGTCTACGGTATATGTTCAGGATCTTCTTCAGTCCGGGAGAGGAGTCGCGGATATCAATGATTTCGGCGCCACATTCTTTGAATCCTTTCAGATATACGACATCCCGTGCGGGGATGTGGTCCGTTATATTGAGGTAACAAATTCGCAGCGTGTGTTTATTTTCTACCATGGAGTCCTTTTGCCACTGTACTATCCTGTGCAACTCATCGCGTTTGACGAATTTCTGTGAAATCCAGAATCCGGTCCGTAAATTGACCCCACCCATGTCTCTCTTCCGCAGTTTGCCTATTCACGCGCGAGCACGTAAGTAACTCGTCTTCATCCGCATGTTGCAAATGGAGGAGGGTGCGCACATTATACTCGGTATCGTTGGTACGTAGTTCCGTAAGGGTCGGATAGTCGTACCCGGTTTCCGGGGTACACGCGACCGCAAACCCAAAACACATTTGCTCGACAATGGTGGTTGCCTGCGGATCGGCAGTACTCACATTCACAAAAATATCGAACTCCTCGGCAAGCCGCGCGACAAATTCTGGTGTCAGCGGTGCGAAATTCGCGAGCTTCTTCCAGCCTTTCACCTCCCCCCCTCCAATGTGCGCGAATTCGTACTCCGGCATTCGTTCCGCTATCCGTTCGAGCTCAGCGGTATTTTTGTACCAAGCCGTGTGACCAATGTATAGATATCTGCGTTTCCCCTTCGGATTGAATCGCGATTTCACGAACGGATACTCCGCGGCATTGACTCCCATAGAGGTGACGTGCACTTTACGCAGCGCCCCAAGGTCTGCAAAGGGAGACTTACTCTCCCAATCCTTCTCCCATATCTTGCCTCCGATAAAGATGGATCCACCACCCGCTCGGTTATTTTCCTGTATCAGGTCTTTTGCGAATACCGAATACTGTTCATCGTGCGCATACGGCATGATGATGTAATTTTGCTTACCCGGATACTCCCGGATTGTTCGTGACGTTATGGACGCCCTGTCGTCTTTGCGCTCTCTCGTGACTCCAAGAATTCCGGTGGGCAGAGGGGCGGCGATAAGGACGTCTCCGGGTTTACGCCGAATAACTCCTTGCTCGTAGAGACTGTAGAGTCTGACGGTATACCCCCGCGCCCGGATTGCGCGAATGAGGTTGTACGTAATGCTATGCGGTGCCCGTATTGGATGCTGCCAATCAATGAGCGCTTCGTTGGCGTATCGATGGAGCGGCGTGACGTGTGTGAGGCGTAGGCCCCTGATTATCGCCCGCTTTAAGAGTGTTTTTCCGAGAGGCACCGTATACACCAGATGTACGACCGGCTTGGGATTGCTGAAAGATGGGTCTGGCATAATTCACTTTTGGATCTTCTTGAACTTTTTCTTATCATATTTGTCCGGAAACAATACGTGCTTGAGGACCTTTTTGATCTTCGACGCAATACGGTCGGTACGTTCGATTACTTTCGGGGCAGTATTTTGATTCCATAAGGCTGCGTATACACCTTGCTGTGGTAATGACCCAAAAATGTCCTTTTTTTCAACTCGTTTGGCGATGACCACTACGAGCGTCGATCCGCTATTGCAAAAAGTCACTCTGGATCCTACGACGTCAGGGTCGGCCACTGCGTATAGGTCCGTGCTGTCGTTGATATACATCGAGTCCACGACAAAGCCGTTCTCTTTCGAGAATATCCTGAAAAATAATTCCGGGCTGAACTGATAAAATCCATGACCGCTATAATTATTGCAGGGCGTTACCGCGACAAAAGTCCCACCGACTTTGACCATCTCCATGCAATTCTGTATGGCGAGCGGAAAATTGAAGACATGCTCGAGCGACCCGCCATCAAAAACAACATCATATTTATTTTTATACTCCTCGCCGATAGGGATATTCATGTCGTGCACAACCGTGCACTGTTCGTAATCAGAATAATCAAAAGAATCGATCTCTCTGGCCCCAAGGGACCTCAGAAAATTCTCTGCATACTCATCAGCAAACATCTCTCTAAGTTGTGCTTCGCTTAGATCGACATCGTACTCTCGCAAGATCTTAGACAGTACTTCTTTACTCAGATGTAAGTTCTGGCGCCCTATGGTGGCAACCGTCGACAGGTTCGCATTGTCCTTCTTGAGCTTCAAAAAACAATTCGCGGCATTTATCTCAAAGCCCATATTGTTTATTATCTAAAATGGTAAGTTCACGAAATTCAAAATAAAGGAGTCCATAAAGAAGCCCGCCACAACGTAGAGCGCAGCGACCGGCAAAAAGGCATACCAATAGCGCTCATATCGTTGTATAAAAACGCACGCGAGTAGTACCGCCCCAGGGACGACCATGAAAAGCACGCGCTGCGTAATGGCGAGCCACAATACGGCCGGAAGAGAAGAAATGACGACGGAAGCGATAAAGATTTTCCGTTTGATATCGAGAGGAAACTCCGGCGATGGACGAACGAAAGCGAAAGCGCCAAGAAGAGAGACTGGTGCCAAGAACGTGAGCAACGAGCCGAGACTTTTCACGTACTCAAGGATGC
>MHGP01000072.1:0-423 GCA_001805615.1 Omnitrophica WOR_2 bacterium RIFCSPHIGHO2_02_FULL_48_11 | reverse complement strand
CTGCGCGACAAGAAACGCAGGGGCGACCGCCAGTCCTCGTAAAGGAGGATTGCGGTCAAGGGAATTGCGGCCACTAATGCGTTTTCCTTGAAAAAAGCGCCGACGGCAATCGCAAGCGCGGAAAAGAGAAGGTCCCGGTACTTGCCCGATTCTATATAAACAAACAACCAGAAAATGGACAAGACGTAAAAGAACCACCCGCCGATATCCATAAAAAGTGCGAGGCCGTGAATGACCATTGAATAATTGCCCGCAAAGAAAAGTCCGCCGACGAAAGCGACTCTGGGGCTTCGGAACACACGCAGAAGTAATAGGTAGAAAAGGATATTGACGGCAAAAAACAAGATCGTATCCCATGCCAGCCACCCCACAATGTCGGATCCGAAAAAGTCCGAGAACAAGCGGACGGCTTGGATACCGAGA
>MHGP01000071.1 GCA_001805615.1 Omnitrophica WOR_2 bacterium RIFCSPHIGHO2_02_FULL_48_11 | reverse complement strand
GGCCTTAACGGTGGCGGGCATTGCCGCAGCACCGTGGCTGGTGAAGTGGATCGCTCCGGGATTTAGCCAGGAGCCGGAAAAGCTGCTGATGACGGTTCAGCTGACTCAGCTGATGTTCCCGTATCTCATCTTGATCGGACTGACGGCGTATGCCATGGCGGTTTTGTATACCTTTAAATCGTTTTTGGCGCCGGCGTTCGGGCCGTGCCTTTTGAACATTACGTTGATCGTCAGCGTTTTTGCGGTTTCGTATACGAAATTGGAGCCGGTCTTTGGTTTAGCCATTGGTGTTTTGATCGGCGGAGTTCTGCAGCTTTTGCTGCAGCTTTGGACGCTTAAAAAAATCGGCTTTCAGTTTACTTTTCCCAAGACTTTGCGACATCCGGGGGCAGAAAAGATCGGACGGCTTTTATTGCCGCGGCTTTTGGGCGCCGGCATTTATGAGGTGAATGTGTTCGTGGATACGTTTTGCGCTTCGTTAACGGCGTTTGTCGGGGCGGGCGGGATCTCGGCGATCTATTATGCCAACCGGATCATTCAGTTTCCCCTGGGGATTTTTAGCGTGGCGCTGGCTTCGGCGGTTTTGCCGACTTTTTCGGGGTTCGTGGCCAGCCGCGATCATAAAAAATTAAAAGAAACACTGATCTTTTCAGTGGAAAACATTTTTTTTATTCTCTGCCCGATGAGCGTGATGTTGGTGGCTTTGGCAACCCCCATTATCCGGGTGCTGTTTCAACGTGGGGAATTCGGTCCTCACTCGACGGAGATAACGTCCTTGGCGCTGGTGTTTTATGCGATCGGGTTATTCAGCTTTGGCGGGGTAAAGATTTTGGTTACGGTTTTTTATGCCTCGCATGATACCAAAACTCCGGTGAAGATCGCGGCGCTGTGCCTGGTGATCAACGCGGTTCTGAATTTTATCCTCATGGGCCCTTTGAAGATCGGCGGGATCGCCTTAGCGAGTTCGATCGCCGGCATTGTTAATTTCTTAGCCTTATTTTATATCCTGGATAAACGGATCGGCGGCTTGCAGCAGGCGATTACTTTGCATCTGCTGAAGATCATTGTTGCGACGGTCGCCACGGGCGTGTTTGTCTGGCTGGGCTGGGTATCCATTATTTCCTCGAGTGAGCTCCTCAAATTGATCCTGGTCGGTTTTTTTGGCGCGGCGCTTTATCTTATCCTGTGCTATTTTTTGCGCGTCGATCAGGTCCAAAGAATGTTTGATTGGTCTGCCGGACGATTTAAAAAGCACTGACTTCTCTAAAAATAGTGGTAGTCAGTACTAGCCAGCGATTGCAGGCTTGTAACATCTATGAATCTCAAAGAAAAAATTAAGTCGCTTCCTCTGAGCAGCGGCGTGTACCTGATGAAGAACGCTGCCGGGACGGTCATCTACGTTGGGAAAGCCGTCTCGCTGCGCAAGCGGGTGCAATCGTATTTCCGCAAAGCAGCCCCCCTGCGGGGCCGCGCAGCATCCCCCTTGCGGGGCCGTAGTGCTTCGGTTAAATCCAAGACCGATTATCTCGTCGCGGAGATCCAGGATATTGAATACCGGCCGACGGCCAGCGAAGCCGAGGCCCTGATTTTAGAGGCGAGCTTGATCAAACAGTATCAGCCGCGCTACAACGTCGAGTTGCGCGATGACAGAAGTTATCCTTATATCGAGATCACCAATGAAAAATTTCCGCGGATAACGGTGGTGCGGCCGCGGGTCAAGAACCCCAAGTTTCAATACTACGGGCCTTATGTGAATCCGCAGCTTATCCGCGAGGCCTTGACGATCATCCGCAAGATCTTTCATTTTCGCACCTGCGATCCGTTCCCCAAGAAAGCCTGCCTGGATTTTCATATCGGTTTGTGTGATGCCCCGTGCATCGAAAATATTTCGCGCAAAGACTATGCCAGAAACCTGCGCAACGTCCGGCTCATTCTCGAGGGAAAAAAGGATGAATTGTATAATAATTTAAGAAAGGAAATGGATGAGTTGTCGCACGCCAAACACTATGAAGCGGCCGGGAAGGTCCGGGATCAGCTGCGCGCCATCGGCGCGTTGTATTCGGGGACCCGAGATATTAATTACTACAAAGAGGCGGAACAGCTGCAGCGGATGTTGAGTCTGCCGAAGCGCCCGGAGCGGATTGAGGCGTTTGACATTTCCAATATCATGGGCAATCAGGCGGTGGGGTCGATGGTGTCGTTTTTTAACGGCAAGCCGGATAAAAATAATTACCGGCGGTTCCGCATCAAAGATGTCGCAGGGATCGATGATTTTAAAATGATCGCCGAGGTTGTCCGCCGGCGGTACAGCCGTTTGCAAAGAGAGGGCGCCGTGTTTCCGGATCTGATCTTGATCGACGGCGGCAAAGGGCAGCTCTCGAGCGCGTGCGCGGAGCTGGCGCAACTGCAGGTGGAGATCCCGGTCATTTCTTTGGCGAAACGCGAAGAGGAAATTTTCTTGCCGAATAAGCGAAACCCGGTTATTCTGTCTCAAGACTCGCTGGGTTTAAAATTGTTGCAGCGCGTGCGGGATGAGGCGCACCGGTTCGCGATCTCGTATCACCGGCTGCTGCGTTTAAAACAGGCTACGGGAGGACAATAATATGCTGACAAATAAAAAAAATGCTTTAACCGCATTTCAATGGAAAGTCCTTAAAGCGGCGATGACGATCCCACTGGGGGAGACGCGTTCTTATCAATGGGTCGCCCGGAAAGTCGGCAGCCCGCAAGCGGTCCGCGCCGTTGGTCAGGCCCTGCGCCGTAATCCGTATCCTTTGATCATTCCGTGCCACCGGGTGATCAAAAGTGACGGGGGATTAGGCGGTTATGCCGGACGTTATGACGGCAAAAAAGGCCGTTTGCTGAGGCTGGAACAAGACATCGCCCGGCATTTGGCTGCGCCGCGTTCCGGACGTGCGAAAAAAAGTTAATGTTTTTTGTTCGCAAAAGGATTTTTGCAGTAGAATGATTATGTATTTGAGATTTTCAAATTGAAAATCGGGATTAATTATGCGGATTCGTGAACTTTTTGAAATGATGGTGGAAAAAGAAGCCTCGGATATGTTCCTGCGGACCAACGCGGTGCCGCGGATGCGCATCGACGGCAAGATCACGATGGTCAGCGAGACGGTTGTTGCCAAAGACGAGATGATGGCCATCACCAATTTTCTTTTGGAGACGGATGACCGCAAGAAAAGTTATGCCGAGACCAAAGACATTGAATTCATTCATGCCGAAGAGGACGTCGGGCGGTTTAGAGTCAATATCTTTACCCAGCGCGGGACCCCGGCGATCGTCGCCCGCCATGTGCATTCGCTGGTCAAAGGTTTTGAGGAATTGGCCCTGCCGGTGGAATTTTTAAAGAAATTCTGCGAACAATCCAAAGGGCTTTTTTTGGTTTGCGGCCCGGCGGGCAGCGGCAAGTCCACCTGTATCGCCAGCATGGTTGAATTTATCAATACCCATACCCCCAAGCACATCGTTACCATCGAAGATCCGATTGAATTTCTCTTTAAGGATAAAAAATGTATCATCAACCAGCGCGAATTGGGGATCGACGTATATTCGTATCCGGCGGCCTTAAAATCCGTGACGCAACAGAGCCCGGACATCATTTATATCGGCAACACGCGCGATCAGGAAACCATGCGTGCGGCCATCACGGCGACCGAGCTGGGGACCTTTGTCATCACGACCTTTCATACGGTCAATACCATTCAGACCATCGTGCGTATGGTCAATTTTTTCCCGCCGCATCTACATGATGAGGTGCGCATGCAGTTGTCGTTGATCTTAAAGGGTGTCATTTCGCTGCGGCTTGTGCCGCGCAAGGACGGCACCGGCCGGGTCCCGGCGTATGAGACGATGCTCGTCACACCGACCATCTCGCGGCTGATCCGGGAAAATAATATCAAAGAGATCCAATCCTTCATCGATGAAGGCGAACTCTTCGGCATGCAATCCTTCAAGAAATCCTTGGTCAAGCTGGTCAAAGACGGCCTCGTTGATGAAGATTCCGCCAGCCAGTTGGCCGACAGCCGCGATGAATTCAATCTGGAACTTAAAGGTGTCAAACGGTTTCACAAAGACTGATCCTGCATTTTGAGACTGGTGGTTAGAGTGTAGGGGGGGCAGTTTGAAGAGTCTAAAAAGAAAAGTTTAGAAGAGATATTCTATTTCGAAATACTGTTGAGGGATATTAGCGATAAATTTAAAATGATCTAAGAATCCATAAACTCCTAAAATACCAGCAACCCCAATATCTTTTTCTAAAAAGCCGACCTTCGTATCAATCTTAACTGCATCCTTATAATTTGGATGTTTCTGATCATTGAAAATTGCTAACGTTAAATCGTGAAAATATGCTGTATTTTGTGGAACATTTCCACCTATTCCACTAATCAAGATAGGTACTCCTGATTTATAGTCATGAATTCCTAGAATCTTTGCATAACTTTTGCTAAAAAGACACCACTGCGCACCTGTATCAATAAAAGCTACAAGCTTAACGGCTTGGCTATTATGATTCTGCAACCCTACTTTTAAGAATGGGAGATTCTTGTGTTTTTGAAAAGGAAGCTGTGAGGTGGAAATTTGACAATAAGGGATGCGCAACAAAGTCATAACACGAATTCATTATTAATATCGGGAACCAGAAAAGTAACAAAGTCATCATAACCTTTTTGGTTGGCTTTAGTTACTAATTCCTCCAGTGTAGCCGCGGTAACAATAATTTGATTATCATCTGTAAAAGCTATCCACTGGCTTTTATATTTTTGAAAAATTTCTGTAAAATTTTGGAATTGCATTTTATTCACCTTTTCCTTGCTTAAATTATACAATATATGTGTGTATTAGGCAAACAGAATAAAAGCACCGTCCTTTGTAATTGCGCCGGCTTATGATATAATATCGCTCAATTTGACCTCAACAAAAGTGTAAAAATCCATTGCGATGATCGACGATATCAAAGAAAAATTGAAGTTATTGGACATTAAACTGCAGGAACTCAGGGGGTTTCTTTGACCTGGCCAAGAAGCAGGAGTCTATCCAGGCGATCCAGGATCAAATGGCCCAGCCGAACTTTTGGGATGACCAGACTAATTCCAAAAGTTCGGCTGGGCCATT
>MHGP01000070.1:7901-8149 GCA_001805615.1 Omnitrophica WOR_2 bacterium RIFCSPHIGHO2_02_FULL_48_11 | reverse complement strand
AGTCGAGCACGCGAGTCCCGCTGTTGCGCGCCTCTATACCAGCAACTCTGAAACACCGTTTTTTTTGGGGCTTGCGGTGGTCTTAGATGCATCCGGTGCCGTAGCATCGGACACAGATGCGCTTGGAGACAGGGCCGACGCGATAGTTGAGCTTCAAGACGGTTCGCGGGTGCGCGCATTCGTGACATCTCGCGACAGTGATTCTAATGTCGCTTTCCTTCAATCAGCAACGACTACAACAGACGGCA
>MHGP01000070.1:6566-7700 GCA_001805615.1 Omnitrophica WOR_2 bacterium RIFCSPHIGHO2_02_FULL_48_11 | reverse complement strand
GTGTCTTGATAAACACTGATGGAGAAGTTATCGGGATAAGTACGGTAAAATCTCGCTACGGATACACGGGAGGATTTATATCCGCGACTGCGCTCGTAAGACAATCCATCTCACCTGTCGAAAAGGTGAAGCAGTAATTAATTCTATGACATCTTATAGATTTATAGGACTATCGACATATTCTTTTACTAGCATCTATGAACCTAGCTTCTAGAACCTAATGCCTATGGTCCCTTTCAACAATTACACAACGAAAGCAAAAGAGGTTGTGCATCGCGCGCACCAGTTGGCGGTGGAACGCGGACACAATCAAGTTTCCACTTTGCATCTTCTCTCGGCCCTTCTCACGCAAGAGGAATCAATGGTTCTTCCGATGCTGGAGCAAGTTGATATTGATGTAGTTCATCTGACCGATTCTGTTCTTGAACTTATCGAGGGGACCGGCGGAAGCAATACGATTTCGCCATCGTTCCAACTTTATTTAACGCCCGAATTGGTGAAAGTTTTTGAAGCAGCTCCGAGAATTGCCGCCAGTTTCAACGACCAATTTGTTTCTCCGGAACATTTGATGTTGGGCATCACAGAACACCCTGGCCCTGCTTCCGATGTTTTGGTCCGTTTTCGCGTGGACAGGACGGCGCTAGCTCGCGTGCTTTCTGACATCAAGGAGGGAAAAATTCGCGACATTGATGAGCCGAAGAAACCGCGCGCGCTTACCCGTTTTGCTCGCTCTCTCACCGACCGCGCTCGCGAGAATAAATTAGACCCTGTTATCGGGCGCGATACTGAAATCACGCGCGTCATACAAATACTCTCGCGCAGAACGAAAAATAATCCGATTTTAATCGGAGAGGCAGGTGTCGGGAAAACCGCCGTTGCCGAAGGGCTTGCTCAACGCTTCGCATCCGGTGATGTTCCGGAATCCTTGCGAGGCAAAGAATTGATTCAGCTTGATTTGGGACTTTTGATTGCGGGAACAAAATATCGCGGAGAGTTCGAGGAACGACTGAAAGCCGTGATGCGCGAAGTGGAACGCTCGGAAGGGAAGATTATTTTGTTTATTGATGAAATGCACACTCTCGTCGGGGCCGGCGCCGCCGAAGGCTCAATGGACGCTTCAAACATGCTGAAGCC
>MHGP01000070.1:5792-6508 GCA_001805615.1 Omnitrophica WOR_2 bacterium RIFCSPHIGHO2_02_FULL_48_11 | reverse complement strand
CGGCACATCGAGCACGACCCGGCGCTGACGCGCAGATTCCAGCCGGTTTATGTGAACGAACCAACTCTGGACGATGCAATTGCAATTCTTCGAGGACTTAAAGAGAAATACGAGCTGTATCACGGTGTGCGCATTACGGACGATGCAATAGTTTCCGCGGTCCAGCTTTCAATCCGCTACATCACCGAGCGATTTCTTCCGGATAAAGCGATAGACCTGATTGATGAGGCCTCGTCTGCGCTCCGGCTCTCGCTTGAGAACAAACCGCCTGCGCTTGAAGAAGCGCAGAGAAAGATTATGCGACTGGAAATAGAGCGCGAAGCGCTCAAGAAAGAAGCAGAGGAAAGCGATGGTAAAGCGCGGACGCGCGTCAAGAGTATTGAAAAAGAAGTTGCAGACCTGCGCGATGGCACGCGCGAGCTTGAGCTCAAATGGAAAAATGAGCGCGAAACTATAGCCGAAATCAAACGAGCGAAAGGGGATATGGAGAAGGCGCGCATTGAAGCTGATTCTGCGGAGGCGGTTGCAGACTTGACCAAAACTGCCGAAATTCGTTATGGCAAAATCCCGCTTCTCGAAAAAGAAATAGAAACGGCTACGAAGCGTTTGAAAAAGCTTCAAGCGACCCGTCGCGTACTTAAAGAAGAAATTACAGCGGAGGATATCGCCGGCGTTGTTTCGCGGTGGACGGGCGTGCCAATCACCAGAATGTTAGA
>MHGP01000070.1:2018-5741 GCA_001805615.1 Omnitrophica WOR_2 bacterium RIFCSPHIGHO2_02_FULL_48_11 | reverse complement strand
TCCATATATTCGGACATGTCTACGCGAATTAAGGATTTCTCGCTGTTGAAAAGGAAATCCGCGAGCGCTCGGGAGTGGGAAAAACTGAACTGACCCGAGCGCTCGCGGATTTCCTTTTCAACAGCGAGAAATCCTTGATTCGCGTAGACATGTCCGAATATATGGAGAAACACTCCGTTTCAAAAATGATAGGCTCACCTCCGGGTTATGTTGGGCACGATGAGGGTGGAGGGCTTACGGAGTTGGTGCGCCACCGTCCGTACTCCGTAATTCTTTTTGATGAGATTGAAAAGGCTCACCCCGAGGTGTTCAATATTCTGCTTCAAGTGCTTGATAACGGGCGCTTAACTGACGCAAAAGGAAGAATCGTCAATTTTAAAAACGCTGTCATAATTTTGACTTCGAACATCGGCTCCGAACACATAGACAAAATGTCCAGTCTCGGATTCGGAAGCGAATCGCACGGAAGCGAGGGTGACAGATACGAAAAGGTTAAAGAAAAAGTCATGGGCTCGCTCAAAGAATTTTTTCGCCCGGAATTTCTCAATCGCCTTGATGAGATTGTTCTATTTAACATACTGTCTGTAGACGCGGTGAAAGACATAGTAAGAATGCAAGTAAGCATTATCGCCAAACGGCTTGAGGACAAGCAAATAAAACTCACCCTCTCGGATTCTGCCTTGACGCATCTCGCAAAAGAAGGTTACAGCTCTCAGTATGGCGCACGGCCACTCAAACGATTGATACAAACGAAAATATTAACCCCGATTGCGAATATGATGGTGGCGCGCGGTGTTATGGAAGGGGGCTCTGTGCATGTGGACATATCCGCCGGAGGCGGATCCTCCTCCGGAGGAAAATCCGCGGGAGGCGAGGGAAGCAAAGCAGAATTTGCATTTGATGTGCGCAAGGGCGCGGTTCGCAAAAGAAGTGTCGGCGCTCGCGCGAAGTCAGTGGTTAGTGCATAATGTAAAAGCTGCGCCGGTACCTAAGCGGTCAAAGGGGACGCGCTGTAGACGCGTTGACTCCGGTCTTCGCAGGTTCGAATCCTGCCCGGCGCACCAGTAGTTTAATTTGAGTGTTTCCAGTCAAATAGTTATGAACTGCTATCACTGTGTATAACCTTACCATTTACATTAACTGTAGTGATACAATATTTGAGTGTCTGAAATAGCAAAGGAAATAAAAACTGTGCTTGTCGTTGATGATGACGAGGGATATCGCATGCTCCTCACGGACGCAATATCAGATGCGGGGTTTAATGTCATTGCTGCTAAGAATGGCGAAGAGGCATTGCAAAAAATAAGCCAGAACCCAGATTTGATAATGTTAGACTATGTGCTTCCTGATACAACCGGCATCGATATTCTGAAAAAAATACGCGCGCAGAACAGCACATGGGCGCAAAAGGTTCCGGTTTTCATGCTTACACAAAAGAGCGACCTTTCTACCATAGCGGACGCTATGGAGGGTCATGTGTCAGGATACTTCGTTAAAAGCGAAGAGGCATTGGATTCTATGGTCGCGGAAGTTCGACAGAAATTAGGTGTGTGATAGCGGTCTAATTACATTAAGCTCCATTTTTTATCAGGAGTATTATTACCAGAAAATAATTAATTTTTCATGAATGAAATAAACCCATTTCAACCGCGACCCCAAGCGCCACGGCACATACTCGCGTGGACTGTAGGAATTGTCGCACTAATAGTCGCAGGGTTCGCAACCTTTGTTCTTGCAGCAATCGTCGTCGAGCGCGAGCAGTCGCCCATTCTTACGCCAAACAAAAATCAGGCATCAGCCATTGTCGCTCTCTCCCCGGATGTGAGCGTCAAATCGCGTGACAGCCAAACATTCAGTACAGTAATCGGTGACATTTCCGTGGAGGCAGGTGCGGAAGTTCGTACATCGTCTACCGCAAGAGCTTTCCTTGTTTCGCCTAATGGCGCACTCACAGTGATAAAAGAAAATTCACATCTTGTAATTGCCGAACTTGGCGAGCAGGGGAATCAAACCAGGCTCGTTCTTTTGGAAGGTGCAATTCGGGCTCGTGTGGAACGCTTGCTTCAGGGTAATGAATACTACGAGGTGCAGTCGAGCGGAATCGTGACTTCGGTTCGAGGAACGGAGTTTGAAATGGAGCGTGTTGGCGAATCTACTGCGGTAACGGTAGTAAGAAACGAAGTGGCTCTCTCTGCCGTTGACGCAAACGGCGGGGCGGGGCGTATTGCACATATAGTTTCCGGAGAGAAAATTTTACTTGATAAAGATTCGCTCAAAAAGAAAAACCTCGATGATTCGAAAGAGACACTTTCTCCCGAAGAACTACGGTCGCTCATCAATGCAAGCGAAGAAATTGGAAAGGACTTGACCAAAGTGGGTACGGTCCTCGGCCGTCTAGACTCGCGGTCCGGGGAAGACAATTCAGCATCTGCTGGCGTTTTGCCTGGCTCACCACTATATGGAATCGAACGATTTGCTGAAATAATCGGTACGGCAGCTACTCGCGGGAAAGACGCTAAAATCACTCGTAATCTTGCCCTAGCGGAGGAGAGGTTGCTAGAAGCTCTAGCGCTTGCCAAAGGCGATAACTCTGGAGTTGAGCGAGCACTCGATGCATACAAAGAAAAACTTGCCAGCGTTCTTGCTTCCGATTCCAGTACTGATAATGGCGATATTCGCGAGTTAATTGCTCGTTCTACACTCCTGCACCAAGAAGTGCTTGACTCAGTGTTAGCCAAAGTCCCTGAGGAGGCGAGATTTGCCGTCCTGCAGGCACAGGCGGTGTCGGAGCAGGGCAACCGCGAAGCGATTAAATCGCTTGGTGATGTTAATCCGAAAAAGGCCCTAGATATTGCCGTCGAGGCCATGAGGTTTTCACTAAAGTCAGCGCAAGAAGAAAGCGCTTTGAACAATAGCTTAAGCGCATCCGACGCAATTCGTCGCTTTGATAATGTGGCGCAACTTGCTTCCGACCTAATCCCCGAGAAAGATTCCCCTGACATGCGCATACTGTATTCAAATGAAGTTTATAAAGCTCTTACTGTCATTGAGACACTAGACGAACTATCATCATCTCTTTTGCCAGGTATTGCCCGCTCTGTTGATGAAGTGCGCACGAAGAGCATAAAAAATCAGATTGCTTCTATCGCCTCGCTTGAGGCCGATAATCCAGAAGACGCGGTTGAAGTGTTTGCAAAGACATCTAACTATTATCTAGAAAAACTATCCAATAAAGCCGATTCTAAGAGCGACAAAAATAAATCGGAAGGTGTTGCCGAGGCCTTTGTCTCATATTCAAAGTTCGGAGCTGACATGGCTTCGCTTGCTAGGGGTATAAGGACTGGCGATACAGATGTCCGCGAACTTGTTCAACGGGCAACCGAACATCATGAAGATGTGTTAAGTGATGTTAGAAACAAACTTCCAGAAAATGTTCAACCCGCTCTTGACCGCGCCGAATCTGCCGACAAGTCAGTGCAATCTAAGAAACCCGTCAAGAATATAATTAGCGAGGAGGAGTTCAAGCAACGATACTCGCCCGAGCGCGCGAAGGAAGAAACCGCGCCAAAAGCGTCTGGCGCCATAGAGTCCACCGATAAAGATTCTAAAGTTGCTCCGACACCTAATTCTAAAGAAGTGCCTTCGACCGGAATACAAGAGCCAACTACCAAGCCGAAATCTGATTCTCAAAATAGAGAATCTTCAGAAACCAGAATGAACACC
>MHGP01000070.1:0-2011 GCA_001805615.1 Omnitrophica WOR_2 bacterium RIFCSPHIGHO2_02_FULL_48_11 | reverse complement strand
GACCTAAAGAGACTGACGAGAAGCAAACTTCTCAACCCGAAGCGACGCGGTCAGAAGAAGTATCTTCCGAACCAGAGTCCCCAAAGGTTGCGTCGGAATCGAGAGAGTCACAAGCCGTTCTTCCAAACAATGCGACCAGTCAAGACGGGTCTTCACAGCCCCGCAGATGATGGATGAAGCGTTTTTTACGAGACCGCGGTTATCTCACACTACTTGGAGTGGCGTGTGTCTTTTGGTTACTGGCACTTTTGTTGAATCCGTTCGCCTCTCTTAAAAACCGTTCAATCGATATTCTGTTCGATGAGTTTCCTCCATCCGGCGACATCGTCCTTATAAAAATAGACGATAGAAGTGTCAACAGAATTGGTCAATGGCCTTGGCCGCGCGCCGTTCTCGCCTCTCTTATTCCTCGCCTGGAAGACGCTTCGGTTATAGGAATTGACATTTCTCTAGCGGAGCCGTCTCGCCTTGGAACAACTGATGACCAAGCTCTTGATACGGCCCTAGAACACTCACGGGCTCCTGTTGTGCTTCCTGTCCACATGATAGATTCAGAAACAACGGGTCCGTCGGAAGTTTTCGCAGCTCATACATCACAAGGATTTTCTAATCTGCCTATTGACCCCGACGGTATATCCAGGATGACATATGCTGCACGCGGATCAACGCCGAGTTTTTCTTATGCTGTTTCGTCGCTTTACAAACCAACCGACAAGCACTTAGAAATCACCCCAAACAGGTTATACCGCATCCACTTCCACGGACGCAACACTACATATCCCGATTTTTCTTTCATTGATGTTCTTGACGGAAATGTACCTAAGGACTTGTTCAAGGGGCGTATTGTGCTTGTGGGAGTAACGGCAAGCGGTCTAGGCACATTTATTAATACTCCTTTCGGCCTTATAAGTTCGCTTGAGGTTCAGGCAAATGCCATCGATACATTTGAAAAGGAAATGTATTACACATCTTTTCCAATCCTTGACGCCGGCATTATTCTCCTGATGACGCTTTTGGGCGGATTTGCATCGCTCTACGCTCGCCGCGCATTCCATATTCTCGGCGCTCTCGCTGGTATTCTAGTGCTGTACTTCGTGTGCGCCGTAACTCTCTTTGACCGTTTGATAATAATTGACCCGCTTTATCCGCCTCTTGCCGCACTAGGTACGGTGTTTATTGCAACAACATACCAGTACATAACTACACTGCGTCGAGAACAGGTGCTCCGTGGGTCTTACGACACATTGAATTCCATGGTTGCAAGTATGACCGAGGGCGTAGCCATGGTGGACAAGATGCGACATGTTGTTGCGTATAACTTGAAAGCCCTTGAGATTATCGGTGTAAGTCCGCCTTCTGCTCCTAGTTTTTCCGACATCATCCTGGCGCTTGGAAAGCGCGTCGACATTGAAGCGGTTGTAGCATCTTGTATGAGTACAAGACGGACCCAGTCATTTAGGGAGATTCGTTTCGGCGATCGTTTTTTTCAAATTACCGTCGCGCCGGTTTATGCGCCTACAGGTGAACGAGGCGCAAAAGCTCTCGTTCCTATCCGTGAAGTGCCCGAAGGCGCGGTCATTCTTTTCTATGATATGACCGACCAGAAGGAGATAGAACGGGTTCGCGAAGATTTTATCTCAATGCTAGTGCATGAACTCCGATCTCCGCTCGATGTGATGCGAAAAATGGCAGAGGTTCTCGCGTCACCGCCGGAATCGTTCAAGGAAGAAAGGCGCGACCAGTATCTCACTCTCATAAACACAAATGCGACCCGTACCCTTGATCTTGTCAACAATCTTTTGGATGTTGCAAAAATAGAGGCTGGAAAATTTGAGATTCACAAGACGAACGCCAATGTTCGAACCATCATCGCGGATAGAATCGCTTTCTACACCCCGCTCGCGGAAGGGATGTCTTTGGAGTCTCATATTGAGGGGACGGTGCCCCAAGAAATACTGCTCGACCCCCAACGAATAGTACAAGTTTTAAACAACCTTCTATCAAATGCCAT
>MHGP01000069.1:20377-31065 GCA_001805615.1 Omnitrophica WOR_2 bacterium RIFCSPHIGHO2_02_FULL_48_11 | reverse complement strand
GTTTTATCTCAGGTGTTTATTCCACGATTTTTATCGCCGCCCCCTTAGTTTTAGCCTGGCATAAAAAATCATGAGCGAGGCCTAAGGAATGCCGAGATGTTCAAATCATTCAAGCTTTTTGTTGGTCAGACCATTGCCAAAGATGATATTTTAAAAAATCTCGAAGCCTTCCGCTACCAACACACCCAACGCGCCATCCAAGAAGGGGAATACGCCCAGCGCGGCGAGATCATCGACATTTTTCCGGCTAACTTCGACTCTCCGGTGCGTATCGATCTCGATGATGACCAGATCCACAACATCGCCAGCGTCAATACTCAAACCGGCAAATCCATCTGGCAGCATAAGATCCTTATCATCGTTCCCGCCACGCAAGGCAAGCGCACGGCTTTCAGTTCTGACATTCCTTTAAACAGTTTTGTCGATATCCAAAAAGGCGATTATGTCGTTCATAACCAGCACGGCATTGGAAAATTTTTGGGGATCACGGACCTCGATGTCCGTTCCCCTGAAAAAACCCATCTGGTCATTGAATACCAGGGAGGGGACAAATTATTTGTCCCCAAACACGATCTGCATTTGGTTCAAAAATATGTCAGTTTCGCCAAAAAACCGCCGCGGCTCTTTAAACTGGGCAGCCAGGAATGGAAACGCGTGCGGCTGCAGATTCAAAAAAGGATCCAGCACTTGGCCGCGGAACTTCTGCACACCCAGGCCGTGCGGGCGAGCCTGAAAGGATTTCAATTCTCATCGGACGCGCCCTGGCAGGGAGAATTCGAAAAATCATTTCCCTTTTTGGAAACCAAAGATCAATTAAAAGCAGCGGAGGAAGTCAAAAAAGATATGGAGTCCGGGCGGCCCATGGACCGCCTGCTTTGCGGAGACGTGGGATACGGAAAAACCGAAGTGGCGCTCCGGGCGATCTTTAAAGCGGTCATGGATAACAAACAGGCCGCCGTCTTAGTGCCGACGACAATTTTGGCAGAACAGCATTGTTTCAATTTTACCAACCGGCTGAAAAATTTTCCCGTCAAGGTGGCGATGCTGAGCCGTTTTCGCACTAAACGCGAACAGCATGAGATCATCAAAGATCTGCGGGAAGGGAAGGTGGATGTGGTCATCGGCACGCACCGGCTGCTTTCCAAGGATATTCAGTTTAAAGATCTAGGATTGATCGTCATCGATGAAGAGCAGCGGTTCGGAGTGAAGGCCAAAGAAAAATTAAAACATTTGCGCCTGCTGGTCGATGTCCTGACATTGACCGCCACGCCGATCCCGCGGACCCTGTATATGGCCCTCGCCGGAGCGAAAGACATGTCGGTCATCTCCACGCCGCCGCAGAACCGGATCCCGGTGGAAACACGGATCGTGGAATTTGACGAAGATTTGCTCAAGGAAGCCATCCTCCAAGAAATCCACCGCAAAGGCCAGGTCTTTTTTTTGCACAACCGGGTGGAGGACATCAACCGGATAGCCCTGATCATCAAACGCATGGCCCCGGCGGCCCGCATGTCCATCGCACACGGACAAATGCCGCCTAAACTTTTGGAAGAAATTATGTTAAAATTCTTAAAGGGTGATATCGATATTTTGATCTGCACTTCAATCATCGAATCAGGGATCGATATCCCTAACGCCAATACGCTGATCGTCAATCGGGCGGATCGATTCGGTTTGGCAGACTTGCACCAGTTGCGCGGACGGGTGGGACGTTTTACCGCCCATGCCTATGCTTACTTTATCGTTCCGCCGGAAAAAACTTTGTCAACGGTGGCCAAGACCCGCCTCAAGGCTCTGGCCGAACACAGCGGGCTGGGCGCCGGGTTTCAAATTGCCTTTGAAGATCTGCAACTCCGTGGCGCAGGCAATCTCTTGGGGGAAGAACAGCATGGCTATATTACGGCCATCGGTTTTGATCTATACTGCCGGCTGTTAAAAGAATCGGTCGAACATCTTAAACTACAACAAGAAAGTAAAAACTATGCCACAAAGAATTAAGAACCTGTTTATTTTTATTTTGAGTATGCTTTGTCTCTTTTCATCAACACCGCCGGGATGGGCAGCGGATGACACCATCGTTGCCGTTGTTAACGATGATGTGGTCACCCTGCATGACCTGCACAATTATTACAATTCGATCTATCTGCAGCTTTGGGCGGAGGGCATGCCTAAAGAAGAAATTGAGAAGAAAATGGCAGGGATGAAACAGGATGGATTGGAACAATTGATCGAAGACCGTCTGATCATTCAAACGGCCAAAAAGAAAGGTGTTGAGATCCGCGATAAAATCATCGATGAGCGTTTGGAAGAAATACAAAAGCGCTATCCGTCCGAGCAGGATTTCTTAACGGCCTTGACCCGCGACGGAGCGACCATCACCGACCTGCGCACCAAAATCCAGGAACGTTTTCTCATTCAATATATCGTTGACCTGGAGGTGCGCTCCAAAATTTTTGTCAATCCCCAGGAGGTGACGGAATACTACAATGCCCACCTTACGGAATTCGCAAAATCCGCGCGCGCCAATCTGGATTCGATCTTTATCCCTTTCAAGAATGTGTTGCGCGATGAAGCGCGACAGAAAGCCATGGAAGCGATGGATCTCCTCAAACAGAGAAAAGACTTCAGGGAAGTTGCCCGGCAATTTTCTTCCACCCCCTCCGTGGGCATTGTGACAAAGGGTGAGTTGATCCCCGAAATTGAAAGCAAAGTTTTTACCCTGAACACGATCGGAGAAATGACCGATCCCATCGAAACCGAAACCGGAATTTTTATTTTTCAACTTAAAGGCAAGCTGGATGCAGAAACGGTTCCTTTAAGCCAAGTCAAAGATGATGTTTACAATTTCCTCTTCCAAGAAAAGTTCAAGAAAAAATACATCACCTGGCTGGAAAAACTCAAAAAAGAATCGTATGTCGAGATCAAATAAAACTATCGGGATCACTTTAGGAGATCCCACCGGCATAGGTCCGGAAGTCACCGCCAAGGCATTAAAGCAACTCCGGCTTGGTTCGAAAACACACATCAAACTCATTGGCCATGCCTCAGTGGTGCGGCCGTATCTAGCGCGCTTGCCCCAAAATTGTTCAGTGATCGATGTCGGCCCGGCGTTGAGCAAAAAAATCATTCCCGGCCAGACCAGCCGAGAGACGGCCCAAGCTTCGGTCAACTATTTGAACAAAGCGGTTGACCTGATACGCAGCGGGGCCATCCAGGCCTTGGTCACCGCGCCGGTCTGCAAAGAGGCGATCAGTGATTTGGGTTACTCATTCCCGGGGCACACGGAATTTCTGGCAGAAGCTTTTAAAATTAAAAAATTCGGTATGATGTTTGTGACGGAGCAGCTGCGTACGATGATCGTCACACGGCATATTCCCATTGGCAAAGTCAGTGCCGCCATTCAGAAAGAAATGGTTTATGAAAATATTTCCCTGGCCCGGACCGCGCTGCAAAAACATTTCCACATCCGGCATCCGCACATTGCTGTCTGCGGGCTGAATCCGCACGCCGGGGAAGGCGGGACAATCGGGAAGGAAGAGGCGGCCCAAATTATTCCCGCCATTCAAAAAGCCCAAAAAGCCGGATTAAAAGTCAGCGGCCCTTTTGCCGCCGACACCTTGTTTGTCATGAATAAAACGAAAAAGTTCGACGTGATCATTGCGATGTACCACGACCAGGGGCTCATTCCCATCAAAACCCTTTACTTCGATCAACTTGTCAACTTAACCGTGGGGTTGCCGTTTGTCCGCACCTCGCCGGCCCATGGAACCGCTTTTGACATCGCCGGCAAGAACAAAGCCAATCCCTCCTCCATGCGGGAAGCCATTGCCCTCGCGGCCAAACTTTCGGAATGAAAAACACCTCCGCATTTTTTCCCAAAAAACACCTCGGCCAAAATTTTCTTATTGATCCGCGCATCAAAGAAAAGATAATTGCGGCCTGTGAATTCCAGCCCACGGATACGGTTTTAGAGATCGGGCCGGGGCAGGGGGCGCTCACGGAACGGATCATCCCTCTGGTTAAAGAATTGATCGCCGTTGAAACCGATCCCCGCTTGTATAAAGAACTAGCCGAAAAATTTTCCGATCCGAAGGCGACCGTAATCCACGCAGACTTTCTTAAATTTCCTTTAAGAAATTTATCTCCTCATCTGAAGGTCATCGGGAACCTGCCGTACTATATTTCGACCCCGATCATCGAAAAGATGATCATCCATCGCGAGCAGATCACTGCGTTATTTATCACCATTCAGCGGGAGCTGGGAGAGCGTCTCACCGCTAACATTGACTCTAAAGAGTACGGGGCTTTCACCTGCTTTGTTCAATATTACATGGATGTCCAAATCCTTTTTAAGATTAAAAATACCGCATTTCGCCCTATCCCCAAAGTGCAATCGTGTTTCTTAAAATTAACGCCCCACCGCCAACCCGCGCTTCCCGCGGACAATGAAGAATTTCTTTTTAAAATCATCCGACAGGCGTTTCAGCAGCGGCGAAAAACATTGCTCAACTCCTTATCACCGCTCCTGGAACGCACGGATATCGCGCGAATATTTGATTCTCTGGGATTAGACCCCAAATTGCGCGCTGAAAATTTAACACTCCAAGATTATGTTGAGATAACGAACGCTTTGCTTAAGCAGGGGATCGGGAAATAAGACGGGGGACTTAGCTTTTCCAACCTTTGAACCAATGTTTGACCAAATCGCTTTTTTTGAGTTCAAAGGCATACTGCAGGATCATTCCTTGGATTTCTTCATGCGTATCAACAAAATTGACACCGATCAAGTAATCGTTATGGTTGGTTTGCGTCCAAAGCACTTTGCCGTCGACATGGACCGAAACATTATCCGCCAAAAAAAGCGTTAATTTTAACCGTTGATTGACCAAAAGGTTTTGCTCTGAGCATAGGCAAGCGCCGGAACAATTGATGTCGCGGCTCTGGCACTCCTTGGTGAGCTCGGCATTTTCCAAACGATAGAGGACCCGATTCTGGACCTCCCAGCGCGGAAAATACCGTCGGTCGCTCTCCGACCGTGCTGCTGACTGTGGATTCTTTTCCCCCATGCCCCAACCTGTTTTTATACGATGTGATTTTGCTGCGTACAGTAAAAAAGCCACAGGAACTCCTCAAAAAGAAGTTACTCCGTGGCTTGTTTGATTGAAATATAACATGGGGCATTATAATATGCAAGTTTCTTTTTAAATATTTTTTAAGATATGCTACTATGACTTGACGCTTAACAATGCGGATGCTAAAGATATAACATTTAGAAATTATGAGATATTTTATTTTCATTACGGTCGCTCTTTTATTTTTTTCATCGCTCGGCCGGGCAGAACGTTTGGAAGAAAGCATTCCTTACAAGCTGGCGTTTCTGCATACCAAGGCGCTCAATCCGGAAAGTGTTTTATTAAACAAAAAATTGACACCTGACTCGGCGACACTTACCGAATTTCAGTGGCTGCTGCAAGGGCTAAAGAACCGCTGTATTAATCCGGAAACGGCCATTGCCGATACGATCATGGAGACCTGGCAGCAAATCCAAAAAAGAAAGGGAAGGATCACTTTGCTGGAACTGACCCGGGACCTTTCTCAAACAGCGCACAACACGACTCTTTTCGGGACAGCCAAGGTCAATTTTCGAATGACGACAAGTTATTGGCTGGCAAAACAATATTCCAACAAAATAAAAGACAAGAAATAAATTTTCTATGGAAAAACGCATGTACTATCACGATACGGATGCCGGCGGGGTCGTTTATTACGGCAATTATCTCAAATACCTCGAAGAAGCCCGCACCGAATACCTGGAAAAGAAAGGGTTAAGCGTTCAACAGTTCCAAGCGCGCGGCCTGCTTTACGCCGTGCGCCAATGTTCCATCACCTACCGCAGCCCGGCCCGCTACGGCGATACGCTCCTCTGCGAAGCGAAGCTGCTCAAGGCTACCGCCGCCCAACTGATCTTTGCCCAAACCATCCATGACAAAAAAACCAACCGTCTGGTCGTGGAAGCGGAGGTGACCCTGGTCTGCCTCAACCTTGATTTCAAACCCACCCAGATTCCCGAAGATTTAAAAGCGCAAATCCTATAATTTACCTTGTTATCTTTTTTTGAGGATGTTATTATAGGGACACAAAATTTATAAATATTACTAGTATTAAAGGCAATGATTACCCAAAAAGACGTTAAATACATTGCGAGCCTCTCGCGCATCAACCTCAAAGAACAGGAGGTTGGAAGGCTTACCAAGAACCTCGAAGCCATTCTGCATTACATCGAAAAATTGAAAAAAGTCGATGTCAGCCAGGTCCAGCCGACCAGCCACGTGTTCCCGCTCAACAATGTCTTTCGGGAAGATGTTGTCCAGCCCTCGCTTCATCAGGACAAGGCCATTAAAATATCCCAAAATCACCACCAAGGCTCGTTCAAAGTTCCCAAGGTGATCGAATGAACCTCTTCGAACATCCCGCGCACGAACTGCTTGATCTGCTGAAAGCCCAAAAAACCTCTGCCCAGGCGATCTTTGAATCTGTCTTTTCCCATCTCAAGCAATCGGATAAAAACATCAAGGCCTTTGTCCGTCTCAGTCATCAGCTCCCGGATTTTGGTCCGGCGGTGCCCTCGAGGAATTACCCTATCCCCATTGCCCTGAAGGACAACATTTGTGTCGAAGGGCAGGAGGTCACGTGCTGTTCGCATATTTTAGAAGGATTCAAACCGCCTTACGATGCCACGGTCACTCAAAAATTAAAAAAATCCGGCGCGCTGATTTTAGGCAACACCAACATGGATGAATTTGCTTTTGGTTCCTCCACGGAAAATTCCTATTACGGTCCGACGCGTAATCCCTGGGACACGGCCTGCGTTCCCGGAGGTTCGAGCGGCGGGTCAGCCGCAGCCGTGGCAGCTCACGAAGCTGTCTGGGCGTTGGGATCAGATACGGGCGGGTCTATCCGTCAGCCCGCTGCTTTTTGCGGAGTGGTGGGCGTTAAACCGACCTATGGCCGGGTCTCGCGCTACGGACTGATCGCCTTTGCCTCCAGCCTGGACCAAATCGGTCCGATCACCAAAGATGTGACCGATGCCGCGCTTTTGCTGAATATCATCGCCGGTTATGATGAACGGGATTCCACCTCCGTCAATGTTCCGGTTCCGGATTACACCAAGGCTTTGATCAATGATGCCAAAGGATTAAAGATCGGCATTCCCAAAGAATATTTTATCGAGGGCATGGATCCGGAAGTTAAACAATCAATTTTGGAGGCCATTGACGTTTTAAAGAAAAAAGGGGCTGCCTTTAAAGAAATTTCCTTGCCGCATACGGAATACGCGGTGGCAACGTATTACATTATCGCAACCGCCGAAGCAAGTTCCAACTTAGCCCGCTACGACGGGGTACAATACGGCTTGCGGCTGCAACCGCAGGAAACACGCAAATCCGCCATTGTGGACATGTATGAAGAGACCCGCGATCAGGGCTTCGGCCCGGAAGCCAAAAGACGCATTATGCTGGGAACGTATTCGCTGTCTTCGGGGTATTATGATGCTTATTATCTGCGGGGACAAAAAGTGCGGACCCTGATCAAGGATGACTTTGACCAGGCCTTCAAAAACTGCGACGCGATCCTGACCCCCACGGCGCCGACGACCGCCTTTCGTATCGGCGAAAAAGCCAATGATCCTCTTTCCATGTACCTTTCCGATATTTATACGATCTCGGCGAATCTCGCCGGGGTGCCGGCGATGTCATTGCCTTGCGGATTTTCTAAAAATGGTCTGCCCATCGGGCTGCAAATCATTACGCAATCTTTCGCCGAAGAGATGATGTTCCGCATTGCTTACACTTATGAACAAAACACCGACTGGCACAAAAGGAAAGTGGGCCAAAAATAATCATGACTTCTTCTATCGGACAAAAATTTGAAACAGTCATTGGATTAGAGGTCCATCTCCAATTGAACACAAAAACAAAGATCTTTTGTGGCTGTGCCAATCTGTTTGGGGCCGAACCGAACAGCTTGACCTGTCCGGTGTGTTTGGGGCTCCCGGGAACACTGCCGGTCTTAAACAAAGCGGCCTTGCTCTCGGCAATCAAAGTCGCTCTCGCGTTAAACTGCAGCGTGAACCCGAGGGTAAAATTTGACCGCAAAAATTATTATTATCCGGACCTGCCCAAAGGTTATCAAATTTCGCAGTATGATTTGCCGATCGCCGAGCACGGGTTTGTAATGATTCCCGTTCCGGAAGGCACAAAAAAAATCAACGTCAAGCGGGCTCACCTGGAAGAGGACGCCGGCAAGCTGGTCCATGATATGGTCGCCCACAGTAGTCTCGTTGATTATAATCGCACCGGAACACCTTTGATCGAGATCGTTACCGAACCTGACCTGCGCTCGTCCCAAGAGGCCTATGATTATTTGAATATCTTAAAATTAACCCTGCAATATTTGAACGTTTCGGATTGCGACATGGAAAAGGGAAGCCTGCGCTGCGACGCCAACATTTCTTTACGGGAAAAAGGATCAACCCAACTCGGCACCAAGACAGAGCTGAAAAATTTAAATTCCTTCCGCGCGGTCAAGGCGTCGCTGGAATTTGAAGTGCATCGTCAAGAACAGCTGCTCTTGGCCGGCGAACGCATCGTGCAGGAAACCCGGCTCTGGAACGACGAAAAACAAATGACGCTTTCGATGCGCAGCAAAGAAGAAGCGCACGATTACCGTTATTTTCCTGAACCGGACCTGGTCCCGTTCACCATCGACCAAGCGACCATTGAAAAAGTGCGGGAATCTTTGCCGGAGTTACCGGCCGCAAAATTTGACCGTTTGCGCAAACAATATCAATTATCCGATTATGATGCCGGCATTATCATTCAAGACCAGACCATCGCCGATTTTTTTGAAAAATGCACTCAACATTCCCAAGAAATTAAAAAAATTTGTAATTGGATCATCGGGCCGTTACTGCAGGAAATCAACAGTCGCAAGACCGGCCTGGCGGAACTTTCCCTGAAGCCGCAGGATTTAACCACCCTGATTCAGCGGGTGGAAGAAGGGGTCTTAAGCAATCTTTCTGCCAAAGAAGTTTTTGCCCTTATGGTCGAAACCGGGCAAACACCGGATGCCATCATCAAAGATAAAGGATTGGCGCAGGTTTCCGATGACAGCGCCCTGGAAGGGATCGTGCAGAGCGTCATCGGCGAGAATCAAAGTGTCGTAGAACAGATCAAACAGGGAAAAGACAGTGCCATCGGATTCCTGGTGGGACAAGCTATGAAAAAAAGTCAAGGCAAAGGAAACCCAAAAAAATTTGGTGAACTTATAAAAAGGAGGCTTCAGGATGGGTAGAACTTTTCGTGTTTTTCTTCTTGCAGGATTATGTCTTCTATCCGCTGTGACACTGGCGATCTGTCAGATGGATCAAAAGGTAAAGGATGATTTATACGGGCAAATTGAATTGTTCAGTTATGCCTTGACCACGATCCAATCAGAATATGTCGATGAAAAAACTCCCAAGGACTTGATCTACGGATCCTTAAAAGGGATGCTCGCGTCCCTGGATCCGCACAGCCAGTTCCTTGATCCGGACGATTACAAAGAGTTGAAAACCGAAACGCAAGGAAAATTCGGCGGACTGGGGATCGAGATCTCTATCCGCGACGGACTTTTGACGATCGTTACGCCTCTGGAAGACACGCCGGCCTGGCGCGCCGGATTAAAACCCGGGGATCGGATCGTCAAAATCGAAGGTCAACTCACCAAAGAATTGAGTCTGAATGATGCGGTAAAAAAATTGCGCGGTGAACCGGGGACCAAGGTCACGATCACTATTTTGCGCGAAGATGAATTTAAAATCCATGAATTTACCATCACCCGGGAAATTATTCAGATCCAGGATGTCAAAGATACGATGATTTTAGAAAACAACATCGGCTATGTCCGCCTGACGGAATTTCGGGAAGAAAGCCATGCGGAACTTGTCAAGGCACTGACCAATCTAAAAGAATTGGGCGCGGACAGTTTGGTTTTTGATTTACGCAATAACCCCGGTGGCCTGCTCAATGTGGCCATTAAAATCACGGAAGAATTCTTACCGGCCGGACAAACCATTGTTTCGACCAAAGGCCGTCACGCCTCACAAGACGTCATTAGCAAATCCACCAATACCGACCATGTGGTTGAGTGGCCGATGGTTATTCTCCTCAACGAGGGAAGCGCCTCGGGAAGCGAAATTCTTGCCGGCGCTCTGAAAGATGATAAACGCGCGGTCATCGTAGGAACAAAATCATTCGGCAAAGGGTCCGTGCAGTCGGTCATCCCGCTTCCGGACGGCTCGGGCCTGCGTTTGACAACGAGCAAATATTTCACCCCCTCGGGCGTCAGTATTCACGGGACCGGTATTCAGCCTGATGTGGAAGTGAAACGTGTCATTCCAAAAAAAGATGAATCCGAAGAAAAAAAGAAGACCAGAATGGATGATATTTTCGGCGATGTGGAATTGCACGATGCCGAAAATCCCGAAGAATTCAAAGAAACCAAAAAAGAAGATGACGCCCGCACAAAATTACTGGATGACAACCAAGTGCAGGCCGCCATCAGTGTCATCAAAGGGATCAAGGTGTATCAGCAATTTGATATGACCAAATCCCGTTAATAAAAACCGTTATGAATATTCTAGGAATCGA
>MHGP01000069.1:0-20340 GCA_001805615.1 Omnitrophica WOR_2 bacterium RIFCSPHIGHO2_02_FULL_48_11 | reverse complement strand
CGAAGCCTTATCCGCGGCCCGTCTTACCATGCGCGACATCGATGCCCTCGCGGTCACAACAAAACCGGGGCTGATCGGCTCACTTTTGGTGGGGATCGCTTATGCCCGGGCGTTGAGTTATGCCACCGCGAAACCCCTCATCGAGGTCGATCACATCAAGGCCCATCTCTATGCGAATTCGCTCGTCACTGAGAAAAATTCCACGAAAAAATTTATGGCACCGCAGCTTCCCGCCATCGGATTGGTGATATCCGGCGGGCACTCCAGTGTTTATTATGTAAAAACTTTCCGTGATTATCAGCTTTTAGGGCAAACGCGGGATGACGCGGCCGGCGAAGCCTTTGACAAGGTCGCCCGTATCCTCGGCTTGGGGTATCCGGGAGGACCCGCCATTGATCGGCTGGCCAAGCAGGGAGTGAATACGGAAATCCGTTTTCCCCGTGCCGAGTTGCCCGGGTCCTATGACTTCAGTTTTAGCGGGATCAAAACCGCGGTCCTTTATCATCACCGCCAGCATCAAAAAGCAAACGGTTATTCCATTCCCAAGATCGCTTATGCCTTTCAAGACAGCGTTGTATCGGCGCTGATCGATAAATGTCTTGCCGCCTGCTTAAAAAGAAAAGTGAAAACCCTGCTCGTGGGCGGGGGAGTGGCAGCCAATTCAACTTTGCGGGAACGTTTAACAAGGGAAGGGGAAGAACACGGTATCCGCGTGTATTTCCCGCCGCTCAATCTGTGCCTTGATAATGCTGCCATGATCGCTGGATTAGCATTCCACCTGAAGAACGAAAGGAGATAACCGTGTTTGATGACATTTTTCACACAACACTTAAGATTGTTTTAACCATCATCTTAAGCGGTCTCATCGGGATTGAACGTGAAAGCCGCAATAAAGGCGCGGGGTTACGCACCCATATCCTGGTAGGGGTGGGTTCGGCACTCATTGTGTTGACTTCATTTTATATTTTTGATATATATAAATCAGTGACGATCGTTGATCCGACCCGCATGATCGCGGGGATCATCACCGGTATCGGATTTTTATGCGCGGGTACCATCATCCGCGGCGGGGCGCAAGTCTCCGGACTGACAACAGCAGCAACCTTGTGGATCGTCTCCTGCATTGGAATTTCCGTTGGTGCCGGCCATTATAGTGCTGCGACAATCGTGACCATTATTGTCTTCTTTGTGCTCACCGTTGTCCGCAGCTTCGAATATAAATTAGGCGAACGATTTAAAGACATCCTTTAACCAGGAGAAAAATTATGGCTCTGCTCAATCGAAAAGAATCGGAAAATGCGGGAGAAAAAACCATTGAAATCAATGCCCAGATGCAGGGGACTTTGTCTTTTAAAGACCCGGTGAGCCTGAAAATTAACGGAAACTTTCAGGGCACCCTGGATACCCGAGGGACGTTGACCGTCGGTAATGCGGCTACGGTTGAGGCCCACATCACGGGAGAGAATATCGTTATTGCCGGGCGCGTCAAAGGCGATGTCGTCGCAAAAAAAATGCTTGTCCTTATGCCGACCGGCATCTTGATCGGCAACATTTCCACCCCGAAGTTAAACATCGTCGAAGGAGCACTCTTCCAAGGCCAATGCCAAATGGTCGAAGAATCTTTGAATATCGATGAATTGGCGAAGTACCTGGAGCTCGATACCCCGGCGATCCTGGAACTGGCCAACTCCGGACAAATCCCGGCAGTACGCCATGGCAACACCTGGACATTCGAACGTAAGCGCATCGATGAATGGGCTGCTGCGGAAAGAATAAAATAAATTTAAATTGAAAAATTAAACCTGCAAAATGACAGAGCCGCTCTGCGGCTCATTCATTCTTTATTTTAAATTTTAAATCCTTATGACGACCACTGCCCAATACATTACGGTCCGCGAGACCGCGCAAATCTTAGGAATATCGGAAAAAAAGGTCATGGACCTCGTGGACGAAAAGAAACTTTTGGCCTATCGTATTGCCGGCCAATTCCTCCGCCTGAAGAAATCAGAAGTTGTTTCTATGCGCAACACCGGCGCGGTTGTCCAAGAGAACTTTTCTCAACCGTATACCGCCTCGGAACAGATCAAAGATTTCTTTTATTTTAACGATTTTTACCTCATCTCCGGCGCGGTCATCCTGGGCCTTTTATACGTTATTATTTACCTTTGATAGAGCATTCGGTTCATATTTTGATATGCTATACTGTGTTTATACCTAGGGAGGAAAACATGCTTTTGAACCAAAATGAGATTATTGGCATTCTAAAAAAAGTTTTACCCAAGACATCCGAGGAGGACATCCGTAAGGCTGCAGAAGCCCTGACCGTAGCCGCAGGTAATTGGCAAGAAGTGGATCTTAAGGAAACATTCGGGGCAAGCTATTCTATCCAGTGCAAAGATATCTGCGCCTTGGGGGAAGCCTTCGACAAGGGACAAGAAATTAAAGCATTTATTAAAAAATAATCATCATACGCCATTACGAAATAACTTTTAACCCCTACAAATCTTCCCAGGTTCTCCTCCAAAAACAACCTTTGAATATATGTGGAATAAATTCCTTGCTAATTAGTTATTCATCGTCTAAAATTTGAAGTTCGATTTTAAAATCTCTTGAAATTTATTGGCGGTGTAGCTCAGCTGATAGAGCATTCGGTTCATACCCGACAGGTCAGTGGTTTAAATCCACTCGCCGCCACTTTTTCTGTCGTTTCCAGCAAATCACAAATTTTTCGCTTTAACAATATACTCAAGGAAACGTTTATCCGCAGGAAAAATTTTTTGTCCTTTTTCCCATACGGCGATCGCCTCTGCAAATTTTCCTGAATTCCCCTGGATAACCCCAGAAAAAATATACGCCTCAGAATAGGCAGGATAAACAGCTATACAAGAATTCAAAATCTCCAAGGCCATCTCCGGATGCCGGGTCGTATTAAAGGCATTCGCTAAAAATATAAAACTCTCTGGCCCAGAATATTCCTTAAGGAATTTTTCCAGTATCCGTGATGATTGTTCAATTTGATCTAATCTAAAATACGAAATCGCCAATTTTGCCAATATCTGCTTTTTTTCAATGCTCCGCGGCTCAATTTTTAAAATTTGGCTAAATGAATCGACCGCCTGCTCATTTTTATTCATTAATATTGATAAATCACCTAGATTAAGCCACGCGTCAATCAAAAAGGGATTTATCTCAACTGCTTTAACAAAATTTTCTTCGGCGGAGGGGTAGTTATTCTCCTGGAAAAAAATAGTTCCTAACGTATTATACGCTAGCGCAAGGGGGGGGCCTGCCTCAAGGGAACGGTAGATATTTACTTTTGCCTCGTTAAACTTACCTAATTGCGCATAGGCTTTTCCCATCTCTGCATAAACAAAGGCATGCGGTGACTGTTTAGAAACATGTTCAAGATAAATAAGACCCGTCTGTGGATCTCCCGTACTAATATAAGCATTGCCCAACGCACGTAAGGCAAAAAGGTTCTGCGGTGTTATTTTTACCCAATATTGGCAATAAGTTTTTTTGTCTTTCCAAACCGGGCTATAGGAACGAGTCCCTTGGGCCCAATACACAAAGATAAAAAAACATATTATGATGCCTAAAATTTTTGATACTTTTGAATATACCATCTTTAAGAAAATAGCCATTAAAACAAAAAAGCCTATTGAAGTAAAAAGGAACCAATGGGGTTCTATGACAAATCCCAAAAGCGAATAAAAAACAAAACACAGGACGCTAAGGGGCGCCAACCCGATAAGAAATGAAAGAAATGCCCACGATTTAATATTTTTTTTCCAAATTTTTACTACGGAAAAGGTTAAAAAAATAATAAAAACCAAATAAACAACATCCCTCCCCATTAGGGAAGGTTGCTTTGTTATTGCAGGCCACATCCAAACTATGCCTTCGGGAATAATCAGCTTATCCCAATACCAAGAGATAAGCCGCCAAAGCGAGAAGGCATATAAATCCAACTGATTTTGAAAGACGTTTTTTACAAAAGTCGTTGAAAATTTATTAAAATACAAAAACTTAAAAACTAAATAAATCAAGGCTATAATTCCATAAGGAGCACATAACTTTACAATTTTTTTAAAGCTGCAATCCGTGAGCAATAAAAGATATAAAACCACAGGAATGAGCAGAATAACGGCTACTTCATGGAAAAAGAATCCCAGTATAAAGAAAAAAATACTTAAGGAATATAGGTAAGATTTTTTTTCATTTTGAATGAACAGAACAAAGGCTATCATTGCTAATTGGCAAAATAATACATTATAAAGGACTGAGAACATGGTTATATTATTTACAGGAGTGGAATTGATGGGATGAATGGAAAATAAAAGAGCCGACAATAAAGCAATCCCGTAGTCGCCCGTCAATAACTTAACTAAAAAGAAAAATAGGCCGCAAATAATTCCAAATGTGATGAGATTAAATAAATGATAATAATACGCCTGTTCGTGAAAAAAATAATAAAGAACACCTGCCCCGATAATTAAACCTGGTCGATAATTAATAACACTGCCCTCCGTACTATGATCAGTCTCCCATAATGCCCGGATAACGGGCGACAAGGTGTGCGCTGCTACCTTATTAATGATAAAATCATAATCATCTAATACGAAACCGTTTGATAGACTATCTTGATAGCTATAAAAAATGGCACAAAAAATTAGAATGATAGCTAATAGATATCTTCTTTTTTCTGAATTAATCATCCACTGGGATCCAATTAAATTTTATCTGGCAAAGAAATTTAAACTTATCTATAATACGTTCTATTATAATCTAATGACTCCGGGAACATATATGAAATTAAAAAATTTGGCTCTATCAATAAACGCTTTTATGCTCATTTTAAACTGTTCGCTGAACTCGACCACTGCAGCAGCATCTGAATTGTTCTCTAATTTAACTGAGCAAGAAGAACAAAACATTAAAATTGAACGAGTCATAAGTGCGGATACGGTTGTCCTCGAAACAGGGGAGAAGATCAAATTGATCGGACTTCTGGCGCCGCCGTTGCCCAAAAAAGCAAGCCCGCAGTACGATTCGTTTGGATTTGTCATTCCTCCCGTCGTAACACCTGAGACCCCGATCGAGGAACAATCCCTTCATTTTGTCCAAAAATTACTGGAAAAACAACTCGTGCGTCTGGAATTCGACGTCCAACGAAAAGACGAAAGCAATTATTCCTTAGCTTACATTTTTCTTCCCGATGGAACATTTGTGAATGCCGAGATCCTTAAGAACGGCCTGGCCAATCTGCAGATCCGGCCTCCCAATCTTAAGTACGAAGATAAGTTACGCGAAGCTTATCGCGAGGCCCGACGAGAAAAACGCGGCTTACAAAGTGAATAACTTTTTCTTACCCCAATACCATGACATCTGGCTGATCATTTTTGTCCTCCTCTTGCTGCTTTACATCATCGCGCGTTTCGGGTCAAAATGGTTCGATCGATTTTAATTTTTTAACTTATGAGCTCTCTCGGCAAACAGATCTTACGAACCATCCGGCACAACCAACTACTCTTTCCCAGAGAAACGGTTCTGCTCGGCGTTTCCGGAGGTCCGGATTCCGTGACCCTGCTTTATTTGCTGCATGAACTCCGCCAGGAGTTAGGGATCCAGCTGCAGATGGTCCACGTCAATCACCAATTGCGCAAAACCGCGCACCGGGATGAAGCGTTCGTCCGGCGGTTAGCGCAAAAACTCGGTTTAAAATTTACGGCCGTCAAAGTCAAAATCAAAAAAACAAAAAGCTCCTTGGAAGAGCTGGCCCGCGAGGCCCGGCTAAAGGCGTTCTTTCAAATCGCACAAAAAAATAAAATCCACGTCATTGCCCTGGGGCATACCCGAGATGATTTGGCGGAAACCGTTCTAATGCGTATTGTGCGGGGAACAGGCCTAAAAGGACTCCAGTCGATCCTTCCCAAAAGGAATTTTGGGAACTATCGTCTGATCCGGCCGCTCCTGGAAACTTCCCGTTCATCCATCGAGCAATATCTGCGCGCCCAAAAGATCCCTTACCGGATTGACCATACCAATAAGCAAAAAAAATTCTTTCGCAACAAGGTCCGCGCCGAACTTCTGCCGCTTTTGCAATCCCGTTACAATCCACAGATCAAGGACGTGCTGGCCCACCTGGCCCAAAGCAGCTCGCTCGATTATGATTTTCTATACCACGAAGGCCAAAGGCACTTTTGCCGGCTCGCCGTCCAAAATAAAAAACAAAAAACCATTCGCTTAAAACTGACCTCGTTTCTCAAGCTTCATCCCAGCCTCCAGCGAATGGTTTTACGCATTGCCGTTGAAAATCTCAAAGGCAGCACCAACCGTCTGACCCTGGCGCACATGGAAAATATTGAAACGCTGCTCAGCCAGACCAAAAACGGAACCACTCATTTACCCGCCAGCGTGTCGCTTGAAGTCAAAGCCCCTTATTTATCAATCCATCTATAAAAATTCCTAGCAGCTTGCCAAAATTGAGGTTGCATAAATAATTGAATCCGCTATAATTATGAAGTTGTAAAAACCCTATTTCACTGTTTTTAAATAAAGGACATTGCATGGCCGATCCTACACGTAAGCAGCTTAAAGGACTATCCTCGCGCCGACCCAACCGTCAGCCAAATAATAACAGCAGTTGGTTATTTTGGATCGCCATGAGCCTTATTTTCCTGATCCTCATGAGCCAAACGAGTACGGTGAATAAGATCAGCACGCCGAAACAATTGACTTACAGCGAATTTTATTCCATCCTTTTAAAAAATCCGGAAACCGATCAGATCGAAAAATTGGAATTGGTCGAAGGCCCGGAAAATATCCTCAAAGGGACCTTAAAAGATGGGTCAGAATTTCGGGTCAATATTCCGCAAAAAGACGACCCTATCCTGGATAAAATCCGCAGCAACGTAAACAATTTTTCCGTAACACCGCCGCAGACGTTCTGGAGCCAGCTTTTTTTCTCCTTCATGCCGATTGTGCTTATCATCACTTTCATCTGGTACATTTCCTACCGGGGAAGTCAGGTCGGCAACCGTATTTGGACCTTCGGAAAATCCCGCGCCCAGATGTCAAACAAGGATAATAATAAACTTACCTTCAACGATGTCGCCGGCGTTGATGAGGCTAAAGAAGAACTGCAGGAAGTTATTGAATTTTTAAAGGAACCTAAAAAATTTCAACGCTTAGGCGGTAAGATCCCCAAAGGCGTTCTGCTCATCGGCCCTCCCGGGACAGGGAAGACCCTGCTCGCCAGGGCGGTTGCCGGAGAGGCGGGCGTTCCGTTTCTTTCTTTGAGCGGTTCGGACTTCGTTGAAATGTTTGTTGGTGTCGGAGCTTCGCGCGTACGTGATTTATTCGAACAGGCCCGCAAGGCCTCGCGCACCTCAGGCAAGGGATCCATTATTTTTATCGATGAAATTGATGCGGTCGGCCGTTTGCGTTTTGCCGGGATCGGCGGAGGCAACGACGAACGCGAGCAAACATTGAACGCCCTGCTTGTGGAAATGGACGGATTCAATACCCAGACCGGCGTGATCATTATTGCCGCGACCAACCGCCCGGATACTTTAGACCCGGCGCTTTTACGACCCGGACGATTTGACCGCCAGATCGTGGTCGGGCTTCCGGACATCAAAGGCCGCGAAGGGATCTTAAAAGTTCATACCAAAAATATTAAACTTGCCGAAGGGGTCGATTTGATAAAGATCGCGCAGCAAACTGTATATTTTTCCGGGGCGGATTTGGCCAACGTTTGCAACGAAGCCGCACTTTTGGCCGCCCGCAACAACAAAGAGAGTGTGGGGATGGTGGAACTTTTGGCCGCAGTGGAACGCGTTACCATGGGACCGGAAAAAAAGAGCAATACCATTTCCAAAAAAGAAAAAGAGATGACCGCTTACCACGAGGCAGGCCACGCCTTATTGTCGCTTTTGCTTGATGAAGTCGACCGTTTTACCAAAGTTTCCATTATCCCGCGTGGCATGGCCGGCGGATACACCTTGACCCCTCCCACCGAAGACAAACATTACCATAACAAAAAAGAATTGCTGGGCACGATGACGGTGCTCTTGGGAGGTTTGGTAGCCGAAGAAATTTTTACCGGGGATACCTCAACGGGTGTTGCCAACGATCTGCAAAAAGTCACCCGCATCGCCCGCGCTATGGTCTGTCAATTCGGCATGAATGAAAAACTCGGCCGTTTATCCTTCGGTCAGCAAAACAGCCCGCATTTTCTGGGACGTGATTTGTGGGAACAAAAAGATTACAGCGAAGAAACCGCCAAGAACATCGACAAAGAAGTTCAGCATCTCGTCAATGAATGCTATCAGCGCGCCCAAAAATTGCTTTCCGAAAATCACGACAAATTGAGTTTGTTGGCCAAACGGCTTATTGAAAAAGAAGTGATCGATATTGAGGAAGCCCTCGTCCTTTTAGGGATGCCTGATAAGCAAGCTGCGGCCAAATCCGAAGAACCCGCCGGTCCTAAGGCTGCGCCACAAGCCAGCGGTCAGAGCCGCGAAACCACTGATGTCTAGATTGTGAAAAAAGAATTATCCGCCACTCATTGTTCTCGTCCGTTATTTACGCTTTGGGCTCGTCAATTCTCTCTCGCCTTAGGTCAAAAAACAAAGATCATGGGCATCATCAATATCACGCCTGACTCCTTTAGTCAGGATGGATATCTGCGCGGCACTAAAAAATTTTCAGACCGTGCCGTCCGCCATGCTTTGCGTCTCATTCAAGAGGGAGCCGACATCATTGACATCGGCGGAGAATCCAGCCGTCCCGGCAGCCGACCGGTCTCGCTGGAAGAAGAGATCCGCCGCGTCATCCCAACCGTGCGCGCCTTGGCAAAAAAGATAAAGATCCCCATCTCCGTCGACACTTATAAACCTCTGGTGGCCCGGCAGGCGCTCGATGCCGGTGCCAGCATGATTAACAATATTTATGGAATTTCTTTGGATAAAAATTTGCTCAGAATGGTGCGGGACTACAAAGCCGGCATCGTCCTGATGCATATGCGGGGAACACCGCAGAATATGCAAAAAAATATCCACTACAAAAATTTGATCTCGGAAATTATCAAGCCGCTGCAGAAATCCATTGAAAAATGCCTGGACATCGGAATGAAATCAGATAAAATCATCATAGACCCGGGAATTGGTTTCGGAAAAACGCCCGAGCAGAACTTAGAGATCATTCACCGTCTGGCCGATTTCCAAATTTTAAACCAACCCTTACTCATTGGTCCTTCTCGAAAATCTTTTATTGGAAAAGTTTTAAACAAAGATGTTGCACAGCGGATGGCCGGAACAACCGCCGCCGTATGTGCGAGCGTCTTGAACGGGGCCCATATTGTCCGGGTGCACGATGTCGCCCCGCTCAAAGATGTGGTTCGTATGAGTGACGCTATTTTAAATCAAACCCTAAACTGATAATTCCCTTATGTTCTTCGACCTGTGGTGGCTTCTAAAATCAGCAATCAAACCGTCCTTTGAGATCATCGTCCTGTGGATCGTTTTTTATCAGATCCTGGTCTTTTTTGAAGGGACGCGGGCGTTCCATGTGCTCAAAGGGATCATATATCTGCTTTTAGCATTTTTAGCGTCGCAGTTGCTCGGTTTTGACACCCTCAATTGGCTTCTGACAAAATTCTTCGGGATCTCGATCATCGCTTTATTGGTTATTTTTCAGCAGGAACTCCGTCAAGGATTGGCCCGGCTCGGCCAGCAGCATTTATTCAACCCCATTCTGGAAGAAGCGGAAATGGTGGCCTTGATCGAAGAAATGACTGCAGCGATTTATAAATTGTCCCGCAAGAAGAACGGTTGCCTGATGGCGATCGAGCGCGAAACAAAATTAAAGACCTATATCGAAAGCGGGCTCCTGCTGGACAGCAAAGTATCTTCCGAAATGCTGCAAAGCATTTTTAATGCAACATCGCCTTTGCATGACGGGGGAGTGGTCATCCGCGGGGAACGGATCGTCGCCGCCGCCTGTCTTTTTCCATTATCCGAAAATCCCAATTTCAGCAAGATTGTCGGAACGCGGCACCGGGCGGCCTTAGGATTAACAGAACAAACCGATGCTATTGTGATCATGGTCTCGGAAGAGACCTGTGAGGTTTCTGTGGCGGTCGAAGGGCGATTCCTTCCGGTGGTCAACGAAGAACGACTGGTGAGCATTTTAAAAGATCTGCTGATCACGGTTAACCCAAAGAAGAAAAAATGAAAAATTGGTTTACCCACAACCTCGCTTTAAAACTGATCGCCCTGGGACTGGCCGTTTTCACCTGGATCTATGTGAACGGGGAATTGATGAAATGAGAAATCAGACTACAGACAAAAGACTTCAGACTAAAACCTAGAAGTCTCAAGTCTGGAGTCTCAAGTCTGGAGTCTGAATAATGCCAAAACTCGGTGTCAATATTGATCATGTGGCAACTTTGCGCCAAGCTCGTCGAGAATGTGATCCTGATCCTATCCAGGCGGTCCGTATTTGCGAGCGCGCCGGCGCCCACAGCATTGTCGCGCATCTGCGGGAAGACCGGCGGCATATCAACGACCAGGACATCAAGCGGATCCGGCAGACCGTTACGACACAATTCAATTTAGAGATGTCCCTCAGTCCCGAAATCGTCAAAATTGCCGCCGTGGTCAAACCCGATGTGGCTACCATTGTCCCGGAGCGGCGGGCCGAAGTGACGACCGAAGGGGGATTGGATGTTGTGGCAAATTTCTTACGGATCAAAAAGACCGTTGCCATCTTACAGGATCGCGGGATCGAGGTAAGCTTATTTATCGATCCGGTGCAGAAGCAGGTGGAGTACGCCCGAAAATCCGGTGCGGAGATCATCGAATTTCACACCGGTCAATATGCCCATGCGAAAACCAAAAAACACATTCAAACCGAGCTCAACAAGATCCGCGCCATGACCCGCTTTGCCCAGCAGGTGGGACTGGTAATCAGTGCCGGGCACGGACTTAACTACAACAACACGGCCGCCATAGCCCGCATCCCCGGGATTGCGGAATTGAATATCGGGCATTCCATCATCTCCCTGGCGGTTTTTGTCGGATTGGAAAAAGCCGTAAAAGACATGCTCCACTTAGCGAAAGGTTAATATGATTTTAGGAACCGGGATCGACATCATTGAGATCGAGCGCATCGAAAAAACTATTAAAAAATGGGGCAAAGATTTCTTAGAATATGTTTTTACCGCAGAAGAAATCGCCTATGCGCAAAAACATAAATATCCCGCGCAACATTTTGCCGCCCGCTTTGCCGCCAAAGAAGCTGTTTTGAAAGCGTTCGGAAAAAATTCGCACATCCACTGGAAAGACATCAAGATCACCAACGACAAACATGGGAAGCCGCTCTGCATCTATGGGAATAAAAAATTTAAAAAAAAGATTTTCATCTCAATCTCGCATACGCACGTTTATGCGGTTGCCAGCGCTACTATTACGTCATAAGAAAAAAGTCCACAAGCACAACTTTGGACACATTCTGATCCTCGCTGGCTCACCGAACATGCTGGGGGCGGCGTCTCTGGCAAGCCTCGCGGCCATGCGTTCGGGTGTGGGCTTGGTCACCTTGGGTATTCCCAAAAGCCTCAACTCCACCGTGCAGAAAAAAATTTCCAGCGTCGTAATGACCTGGCCTTTAAAAGAAACTCCCCAGCAGACCTTGTCCCTTTCTGCCTTTGCCGAAATTCAGAAAAGGTTAGACTCTTTTGACGTCATCGCCATCGGGCCCGGGTTATCCAAGAATGCCAGCACCCAGCGTTTGGTCCTTAAAATTATCGAAACAGCCCAGCAGCCGCTGGTGATCGATGCCGATGCCTTGAATGCCGTGGCCAGCCGTCCCGGTTGTTTAACAAAAACCCGCACGATAAAAATTTTGACACCGCACTCCGGAGAAATGGCCCGTCTGCTCAAAGTTGACAAAACCGTCATTGAAAATAACCGCGTCAAGGTTGCCAAAGATTTTGCACAAAAACACCGGTGCATTTTACTTTTAAAAGGACACCACACGGTCGTGGCGGATCAGGATGGCACGACGTATATCAACAAAACCGGCAATCCCGGAATGGCCAAAGCCGGCAGCGGGGATGTGTTAACCGGGATGGTAGCGGCTTTCCTGGCGCAAGGCATGCCGGAATTCAATGCGACCAAATTCGCCGCTTATTTTCACGGCAGGGCAGGGGACCTGGCCGCAGAAGCCAAAAGCCGCGTCGGAATGATCGCCACCGACATCATCGACCAAATTCCCATGGCCATCACGTTACGCGCCATCGAAACAAAACCGAATTTATTTAAACAGTAACACAACGCCTACAGTTATCTTATGACAGAAAAATACCACCGCGATAAACTCGTTCCTCCCAACGGAGAAAAAAAAGTTTTACTACACTCCTGCTGCGCTCCGTGTTCCGGCGAATTGATGGAAGCCCTGACGGCTTCGGGCATTGAGTACACCATCTTTTTTTACAATCCCAACATTCACCCCACAAGAGAATATGAGATCCGCAAAGAAGAAAATATCCGTTTTGCGAAAAAGCTGAATATTCCTTTTATCGACGCGGATTATGACCGCGACAATTGGTTTACCCGCGCCCAGGGGTTGGAATGGGAACCTGAGCGGGGCAAACGCTGCAGCGCGTGTTTTGATATGCGCTTTGAACGCACGGCTTTGTATGCCCACGAGCATGACTTTTCGGTCATCACCAGCAGCTTAGGCCTTTCCCGCTGGAAAGACATGAACCAAATCAATGATTGCGGGGTACGGGCTGCAGCACGTTATTCCGGCATGGTGTACTGGACGTATAATTGGCGTAAAGCCGGGGGGTCCCAGCGCATGTACGAAATCTCCAAACGGGAAAATTTCTACCAGCAGGAATATTGCGGCTGCGTTTATTCATTGCGCGACACGAACCTTTGGCGACTGAAAAGCGGCAAAGAGCGCATTGAGCTCGGAACAAAATATTATTCCAATTCTTCCCCGGAAAAACTTTAGTTCTCCGATCATTCCGCAAATCATCCCCACAGAAAAAATCTTCAATCTTTGTAGTTAAGCTCCTCGCTAAATGTTATAATTTGAACATTAATAATAGTACTAACCGGAGAATACCGATTAAAAAAGTTGAAACACCTCAGGATAAGTTAACCTACCGGGCCGACTCGCTGGCTCTCTTTATCTGCATTGCTGTTTTTCTTTTCTGGATCAGTTTCTTAACTTTTAAATATTACCATTTCGGCTATTATGATTGGGACTTGGCCATGTATGCCCAGGCCATGTGGAGCTTGACCCAGGGATCGGTCAATGTTTCTCTCTTTGGCACCAACTTTCTCACCAATCATGCCGAGTATATTTCTTTCGTTCTCGTCCCGCTTTATGCGATCTTTCAGCATCCCTTGACACTGATCACCCTTAAAATCTTCTCGGTCACGGCCGGTGCCTACATTTTCTACTTGATCGCGCAGCCCTTGGTAGGGTGGCGGCTATCCATTTTTCTGATGATTTTGTATCTTTTTTATCCCGCCAACCTTTATATGCTTCTTTATGAATTTCATTTTGAGAATTTGGCGGTGGTCTTTATTTTTCTTTTGTACTTTTTTTACACCAATGACCGGCTAGTGCCTTTTGCCGTCACCGCTCTCCTGATGTCGCTCATTAAAGAAAACATCACTTTGATCCCGATCATGTTCGGGATTTACGCTGTTTTTTCAAAACGGACGAATAAACTGGCCTGGGTCTTGATCCCTGTGGCCATCGGAGCAAGCCTCTTTTATCTGAGTCAATTTGTGATAACACCCCATCTGCGGGCGCAGGCAGCACTGCCTTATTCAAATCAATACATCGGTGCTTATGCAAGCCTAGGGACAACGCCAAAAGCCATTGCCCAAACCATGCTCTTTAACCCCCCCAAACTATTATCTTTGCTGGCCACAGACAAAAACGCTTTTTATTTTCAACAGTTGTTCGGACCGCTTTTTATACTGCCTTTTTTTAATCCGCAAACTCTCTTTCTCGGATTACCCATATTTCTGCAGCATCTTTTATCTGCCTCACCGACAACCCACACGATCTACTATCACTATACGGCGACCGTAGTTCCTTTTATTTTCCTGGCCACCGCGCATTCTTTCAACCTGTTAAAAAGAATCGTCCGGCCATGGAGCTTTCTTTTAACAATCATTTTTATTGTTGTCACGTGTATCGTGAGCACGATCCAGCATCGCGACAACCTTTTGGGAAGAATAACGACTTGGGCGGATGATCTGGATCCGAACCGCTGGCAAATGTCTAAAACGATCCCGCCGACCGCTTCAGTGGTTGCGACCTTCGATTTTTTGGCAGAACTATCACAGCGATCTCAGCTTTATTCTCTGCACAATGTTTGGCGCAATAATAATCCGTTTACCTACCAAGCTTATCATCTCCCTGAAACAGAATATGCTCTCATCGACTGGAAGGATCCTTGGCTGTGGTCAGACCTTAAATTTTCTCCGGAGTTCGGGAGCCCGAAAGACATCCTGGGACGTCTTAAAGATTTTCATTTTCAAAACACCTGGTCCGTGGTGCACGCCGCTAATCATGTTACCTTGCTACAAAAAGGCGGGCAAGGGCCGCATCTGGTGGAATTATCCCGCAAACCCTTTCGAGAGAAAAAAAATTCGATCAATTTATCCGTCGATCAAAAATTTCATTTATTGAACTACGAGATGGGACATAATCACGGCGCTTTGCTGCCAATGACGTTCTACTGGCGGGCGGACAAAAACATTGAAGATATTTATTTCATTAACATCCGGCTCACTCAAAACGGGAAAACTGTCCTGACAAATGACCGAAACATCGGCTACCCGGTCCTTGCCACACTCTTCTGGCAAAAAGGGGACTACATCAAAGAAAATTATTGGCTGTTTTTGCCTCAGCTGCCCCCCGGGCAATACGTGATCCAACTGTCTTTTTTTAATCTTACCAGCGGAAAAGCAGCCGAGTTAGTTTACAAACATCCGGCTCAATTGCAATCCGGGAACACCTTTAAAATCGGCACAATTACCATTCAATAAAAGGGGAAATATTGTGAAAGAAAAAATCAAGTTTGTTTCAGAGCTTTTAAGAGTCAAGCAATGGGTAAAAAATACATTTATATTCTTCCCGGCCCTATTCGGCGGACAGTTACAGGAATTTTCTTTACTGCTCAACTGCCTGATTGCTTATGTCGGCTTTTGTCTTGTCTCCAGCGGTCTTTATATCCTCAACGACTACCTTGACCGCGACAAAGACCGGCTGCACCCCAAGAAAGCGCAGCGGCCTCTGGCCCGCAGCAAGATTGATAGAAATGTACTTACATCACTTATTATTGGCCTCATTGCCATTGGGCTAGTGATTTGCAATCAAGTAAACCAATCCGTATTGACTATAGCCGTAATTTATATTTTTATTCATTTGGGTTATAATTTTTACGCAAAACGGGTTGTCTTGCTGGATGTGGCGTTTATTGCAGCAGGATTCCAAATTCGTATCTGGGCCGGAGCATTGGCCAGCAGCATTTTCCCATCGGTTTGGCTGCAGATGTGTGTTTTTCTCTTGGCCCTCTTCCTGGGGTTCACCAAGCGCCGTTATGAGCTATCGACTCTCAAAGATAAGGCCTCAGAACACCGCAGTGTCCTTTCGCATTATACCTCATATCTGCTGGACCAAATTATCATCATTTGCTCGACGCTGGCGATCACGTTTTATGGCCTCTACACGATTTCTTTCGATATCGTGCACCGGGTCGGCAACCAAAACATGGTCTACTCGGTCGCGTTTGTTATTTACGGAATATTCCGCTATCTCTACTTGGTCCATGTAAAAAAATTGGGAGATGAGCCGGGCGAGGTCTTGGCCACGGATACACCGCTCCTCATCAATGTCCTTTTGTGGATCTTTTATGTCGGGTTCCTTCTTTACAATTAATACTTATGAAAAATTGTCTTATCTGCGAACAGTCAGTCGGCGCGTATCATAAAATTCTGGAAATTACAGATTACGCCGGCACACAGAATTTTTCGATCATGGAATGCCCGGCCTGCCGTATTTTAAAAACCGATCCCATTCCTGACGATCTGGGGACCCTTTATGAAGACAGTGCTTTTGACAAGCCACAAGGCGAATTTCACCATTTCTTAAAAGGAATTTTAATCCGCCGGGAAATCAAACGTATTGTCACGGCGACCCACAGCAAAGGATTTCTGGATATGGGGAGCGGTCATGGGAATTTTTCCGAAAATCTGCACAAACTCGGATATTCTGCGGTGGCTACGGATTCGCATCTGCAGCGGCCCTATTATATACGCTCGATACCGCAAATCCCCTATAAACACTTTGATTACAACAAAATGCTTATCGAGGATCCGGCGTGCGTACAAAACCGCACGGTTGTCTTACGCCATGTCTTGGAGCATATTCGGGATCCCAAAGCCTTTCTACAAAAATTTATTTCCTGGGGAGCAGCGTATTTTTACATTGCCGTTCCCAACGCGCAGTCTCTGGAGCGCCTCATTTTTCGTGAACACAACGCTTTTTGGCATCCTCCATTTCATATTTGGCATTATCATAAAGCCTCAATGGAGAAACTTTTAAACAGCAGCGGCCTAGAGGTCATCCGCTCAGGGCACGACACGATCCCGAGCGTGTTGCTGCAATTGGATTTTTATACGAAAAGAAAAAAATCTCCTCCATGGGTACGCAATATGCTCTTTAACCCGGTTGCCAATTTATGCGCCATGCCGCTTAATATCCTATTCCCCAATAATGTTTTGTGGGTCATTGCCCGCGTGAAATAAACGTTTTATGGCTATACAAGAAATTAAAATCGGTTTTGGGGACATCCTGCGGTCTTCTGGCTTGTGGAGAATCAAAAGCGTCAAATTCATGGACTATGCCTTTAGTTCTTTGCTAGCGTTTTTGGTGAGTGAAAAACGCGGACGCGCCCTGGAGAGTTCAACCGTCAGAGACATCCTGATCATCCGTCCCGGGGGGATAGGGGATGCCATTTTTCTTTTACCCTTCTTAAGTTTCCTTAAAAAAACAATGCCCCACGTAAAAATTGATATCTTAGCTGAAAAACGCAACGCGGCAATCTTCAGCTCTCAGAAATCGTTGTGCGATAAAATTTATTGTTATGACGCTCCCGGCCAATTTTATAAAATATTTAGAAAAAGCTATGATGCCGTGCTCGATACCGAACAATGGCATTATGCGAGCGCTTTGGTCGCATATTTTTGTAAGTCACCGGTCACCGTGGGTTTTGCCACGCGGCCCTTACGGACAAAACTTTTCTCAACCCCCATTCCTTATGAAGCGAATGCCTATGAAATTGAGAATTTTAAGAAACTTTTTACCGTCCTTTGTCCGGCGGTGAGCCAGGTCAACAACATCAATGCATGTTATACTTTATCCCAAGACTCCATCGCTTGGGCCCAAAAAAAGCTCCCCGAAAACAGCGTGACGGTATTTTTAGGGGCGAGTATTCCGGAACGCCGGCTGACCAAAAGCCAGAGCACCGAGCTTATTCGAAAGATATTGGAAAAAGGCTTTTGCCCAATCCTGCTGGGAGGAACCGACGTCAGCGCTATTGGGCTAGAACTGGAAGAGGAAATTTCTGATAAGCACCTTAAAAATTTTATCGGAAAAGTTTCCCTGGAGCAAAGCGCAGCGCTCATTCAACGCAGCCGGCTTTTTATCGGGACAGATTCCGGATTGCTGCACTTGGCCTGTGCGGTGGGGACATCCACGGTGGCCATCTTCGGGCCGGGAAATCTTAAAAAGTGGGCACCGCAAGGGCCAAAGCACACTATAATAACGGAAAATGTCGAATGCTCGCCCTGCACCCGGTTCGGCTACACCGTCCCGACTTGTGAGGGAAGTTACCACTGTATGCGGGAGATAAAAATGGAGTTTATGAAAAAACTGTTATGAATCATTTTATGGTCAAAATCTTATTTTAAAGAACTCCCCCGGCGTTAAGATCCTTATGATCTAGCACGCCGTTTTCAATTCAAGATATGAAACTTCTTAAAAATTCGTTGTGGAGCATTACGGGGTGGGTAGGATCATTTATCATTGGATTTATTTCTACTCCTATTTTTCTTAAGGCACTCGGCGAAGAAAAATATGGCCTCATGATATTACTCTATACCATTATTGCCCCCCTGGGATTATTGGATTTCGGAATTGGTGAAGCGACAATTAAATATGTGGCTGAAGGACTTGGCCAAAATGACCATCAACGGGTGGGGAAATACCTCCAAAGCTCTATGTTGGTTAATCTTATCATCGGGCTCGTGGGAAGCGTTTTAATTCTTTTGTTCAGAAAATTTATTATTTCCCTCTTTAATCTCTCAGAATCTGATGAACATCTTGCCTATGCTGCTTTATCTTGGATCAGTCTAACATGGTTTATTCTACAAACCCAGCAAACTTTCACAGGCTCTGTCGTGGCCTTACAACGTTATGATTTATTTAACATTTATAATTTTCTTTATACGTTGACGAGAGTCGGCGTAGGCTTAATCATATTACTTTCGGGAGGAGATCTATTAAATTTAATTTCTAGCCAGACCATTGTTTTGGGCATCGCCAGTCTGGGGTGGTTCATAATGACAAAAATTTTATATCAGCAAACAAGTTTAATGCCCCGTTTTGACCAGGAATCTTTCATGAAAACTCTTAACTTTGGTTCTTTTCAGTTTATGAACCGTTTAGGTGCCGTCTTTACCCAACAATCCCAACGTTTTATTTTAGGCAATCTTTTATCCGTTAAGAGTGTTGGTTTTTACAGTTTGGCTGAGCAATTAAATTCCATTATATATTTAATTACATACCATATTGGGCAAGTTTTGTTCCCCGCAGTAAGCGAGATGCAAGGAGCGAAAGAAGAGCAGAGGGCCAGTCATATTACTATTTTAACCGGCTGGATGATTTCGACAATAGCGATATCAATCTTTATTCCATTCTTCGTTTTTACAAAAGAAATTCTTGTGTTTTGGTTGGGTTATGCTATTTCAAACGAAATAACTGATCTATCAAGAATTATATCAATTGGCGCTGCCATCGGCTGCTTATTCGCGATCCCAAGTTTTTACTTACTCGGGACTGGTCGGACAAAGTGGCTAGCGATACTATCCTTTCTCCATGGGGCATTTGTTATCTTATTTTCATTAATTCTTATTCCCAAGATAGGGCTTATTGGTGCCGGATGGGCATTCACTCTTGGAACAATAGTACATTTAATTACTTTGGTTGTAATGTGGGAAAAAATATTCTACGCCTGGATTAGCAAAAAAGATTACTACTCATCTATCTTTGGCCCCTACATTATCGGCTTTTTCCTGATTTGCATTTTTATTAGTCTAAAAGATTTATTCCAATACCATTTCAGGGCATGGCCCCAGCTTATTGTCGCGGGGGTATTTCTTTTTATTTTAAGCGCTGCTTTCACAGTTCTGATTGGCATGATATTGCCTGGCGGGAAAGACAGAAAAGAATTATTAATTGCACTTACTAAAAAATTAAAATTTCTTTAGAATAGGAATTTTCCTAAAAAAATATTCAAAAAATACTAACATAGGCCATGCTTTCTATTCAATATTTTCGACATTTGATGACCATCGCAAATTTGCCTGATCAACGTAAGCACATTAGGCGCTGGTTAAAATCACTGCAAAAGGATTATCTTCTAAATAATGGAATACCCTGGATAACATATGATGCTGTTGACTTCATTAAGAATTGCTTCCCTAAGAATGCAAAAGTCTTTGAATATGGGAGCGGAGGGTCTACACTTTTTTGGCTTCGGCACAACAGTATATGTGTTTCTGTCGAACATGACTCGACCTGGTTTAATGTCATTCAGAAACGTCTTAGTAACCATAAAAATATTGATTATCGGCTCGTCCAACCGGAAAAATCTAATGAACCTTTTGGAAATCAAGACCCGGCAGATCCTGAGCTATACCTTTCCAGCGACCCTCAATTTATTGGCTACAATTTTAAAAAATATGTTTGCCAAATCGATACTTTCCCTGATAATTACTTTGATATTATTTTCATTGATGGGCGGGCCAGACCATCTTGCATTATGCACAGTATTCAAAAATTAAGCAGAAAAGGCACGTTAATATTAGATAATTCAGAAGTTGTGCACTACAAAGACAAGACTATGAAATTTCTAAAAAACTTTGATTCTAAAGTATTTCTTGGGGTACTTCCCATAGTACCTCACATGAGTGAAACAACCATTTACATTAAACGTAATTAGCATGGTATTCTTAGGCT
>MHGP01000068.1:4438-5061 GCA_001805615.1 Omnitrophica WOR_2 bacterium RIFCSPHIGHO2_02_FULL_48_11 | reverse complement strand
ATAATCCAGGTAACTGCTCCACCGATATTCGTCCAAATATTTCATCGCCTCATGCGCATCGCGAATTTTCAAATCGCGCCAGTCCTCCGAGCCCTTCAGAAAATCTAGTGGATTTAAATGGATGTAGTGAAGTATATGCAGAAAATGCGCATCGGAAGCAATGTGAATTTTTTTAGTACGGCCTTGGAATAGGGCTCCGTTGCGCTTGTACTTTTCGTTGAAAAACTTCGCGTAGCCGATATTTAGTTTCCGTATGAATAAAGTAATACCGCCTTCAACAATCTCCGAAAGCAAGAGATGATAGTGGTTGCCCATCAAACACCAGCCGTGTATTTCGACAATAGGTTCCCGCAATGAACGACTTACGAAGTCGTTCATTTGAAGGATGCGGAGGGTGTTGTTCGCCGGGGTTTTGTCATTGAATTCGTACATATCATGTACAAACCGCACATGGTCGTCGTCGTTCATAAAAATGGGGCGCTTGTCGACCCCGCGGTTCAGCAAGTGGTATAGCTCCATGTAGCCCAGTATACCATGAACGACTTACGAAGTCGTTCATAAAACGCCTATAAATACAAAGCGCCCCCTAGGGGGCGCTTTGTTCAAAACACATTTGTGTTTAG
>MHGP01000068.1:4266-4408 GCA_001805615.1 Omnitrophica WOR_2 bacterium RIFCSPHIGHO2_02_FULL_48_11 | reverse complement strand
CCCTTCGGGCTGTCCGCAACTTCAAAGCTGAGTGTGTCACCTTCGCGCAGTTCGTCAAAAGAGACGCCTACGAGCTCGTTGGAGTGGAAAAAGAGATCCTTTTCCTGTCCTTCTCGCTTGATGAACCCGAAACCTTTGTCGG
>MHGP01000068.1:1295-4226 GCA_001805615.1 Omnitrophica WOR_2 bacterium RIFCSPHIGHO2_02_FULL_48_11 | reverse complement strand
ACTATTTCTTTGTTAATCGTAAACTCATATCGCGTCTTCGCTCGCGAATCATATGAACCGTTGGTTCATGCGATATCGCTCGCTAGCCACGATAAATCAAGACAGTTATGCCGAAGGTTTAGGTTCGACCCTTGCTTACCTGGGTCGGCGCTGGATTGATACGAGCGATGTTATCACGGGCATAATAACCTGTCAAGTTTTTTAACGCCCGTATGTCAGACTCAATATGCCATACAAATCCTGTACTTGTCCACAGTTTTTTTAAATTCTCTCTGTTATACTCCGAATGTGCGTGCGACAAAAAAAATAATTAAGACGAAATTATCTTCGCCGTTGGTTTTACGGATGGAAGAAGTTGGAATTGAAGATGTGTCACAAGTGGGCGGAAAAAATGCCTCGCTCGGCGAAATGCTCCAGGAACTTACCCCGAAAGGAATTCGTATTCCTTCGGGTTTTATTGTAACGGCGGAGGCGTACCGTTTCTTTTTGCGCGAAGCGGGACTTGAATCATTCCTTCAGAAAACTCTATCCGATATCAAGAAGCATGACACGAAAAAACTTCATCGTATAAGTTTGCTGATTAGAGAGACAATCGAGGACGCTACGATTCCTAAATCGCTTCAAGCGGAAATTATCGCGGGTTACTCGAAAATGGAGAAAGAGTACGGCAGAAACATTGATGTTGCCGTTCGTTCAAGCGCCACGGCAGAAGATTTGCCGGATGCCAGTTTCGCGGGCGAGCACGACACATATCTCGGCATTCGAGGGAAAAAAGATGTTTTGAAAGCGGTCAAATCTTGCTTCGCGTCTTTATTCACAAGCCGAGCGATTTCATATCGCATAGACAAGGGATTCGACCACCTCGAAGTTGCGCTCTCGGTCGGAGTCCAGAGAATGGTTCGTTCGGACATGGGCGCCTCGGGCGTTATTTTCACGATTGATACCGAAAGTGGATTCTCCGATGTGATTATGATTACTTCTTCGTACGGTTTGGGAGAAATGGTCGTTCAAGGGAAAGTAATTCCTGACGAATTCTTGGTTGCAAAAAAGATGTTGGGGACAGCGAAGTTGCCGATTATCGGGAAACGACTCGGGGCAAAAGAGCAGAAAATGGTTTACGCGAAGCACGAGGGGGGAATAAAACCTGTGGCAATAATGGAGACAAAAGAGGCGGAACGCGCCTCTTTTTCTCTCGACAACAAGCAGATAATCACACTGGCAAAATGGGCGAAGCGAATCGAGGAGCACTACACGAAAAAGCGCAAAGTTGCGACACCGATGGATGTCGAGTGGGGACTGGACGGCAAAACAGGCGAACTATTCATTTTGCAAGCACGGCCGGAAACAGTGCAGGTCTTCAAGGACCGCACGAAAATCAAAGAATACATTCGGCATGAAGAAGGGAAAGTTTTGGCAAAAGGGCTCTCGGTGGGCTCGAAAATTGTGACCGGAAAAGCCCGCATAATCGCAAGCGCGCTCGACATGGAACAATTACAACAGGGAGAAATTCTGATTACGGAAATGACCGACCCGGATTGGGAGCCGATAATGAAAAAAGCATCGGCCATTGTTACCGACCAAGGCGGGCGGACTTCTCACGCGGCGATTGTCTCGCGCGAGCTAGGGCTTACGGCAATAGTCGGAGCCGAGACTGCTACTAAAACTGTTCCAACAGGGCTCATGGTTACAGTGGACTCTACTTCTTCAGAAGGATTTGTCTTTGACGGCGCTCTTGGCTTCGATGTTCGAGAGAGCGACATAAACCATATACCAAAGACAAAGACAAAAATCACGATGAACATAGCAACGCCCGACACCGCGTTTGAGAAATCTTTTCTACCGAACAAGGGCGTTGGTCTCGCGCGCGAAGAATTCATAATAGCTTCATCCGTCGGGGTGCATCCGCTTGCGCTCATTCATTATGATGATGTGGACAAACAGCTTCAAAAGAAAATAGATGGAAAGACGCGCGGGTGGGAAAACAGAAAAGAATTTTATGTGGACAATCTTGCCTACGGCATTGCGAAAATCGCCACGGCATTTTATCCGAATCAAGTTATCGTACGATTCTCGGATTTCAAGAGCAACGAATACCGCTCGCTTATGGGAGGCAATCTTTTTGAGCCAGTCGAGGAAAACCCGATGCTCGGATGGCGAGGAGCGTCTCGATATTACGACCCAAAGTTCAAAGAGGCGTTTCTTTTGGAATGCCGAGCGCTCCGCAAAGTTCGCGTGGATATGGGGCTCGACAACGCGATTCCGATGGTTCCTTTCTGCAGGACGCTCGAAGAGGGGAGGAAAACGCTTGCTGTCATGGCCGAAGCAGGATTGTATCCAAGACTTTTACCTCACAAAGGAAGAACAGGCGCGGAAGTGACTCCCGTGATTGTAATGTGCGAAGTTCCTTCAAACGCGATACTAGCCGAGGAGTTCTTAGAAATTTTCGACGGGATGTCCATAGGCTCAAACGATTTGACACAGCTTACGCTCGGGCTCGACCGTGACTCCGGCATCGTTAATCGCGTCGCGGACGAGAATGACCCTGCGGTCAAGAAACTTATCGCGGATGTGATAAGGATTTGCCTAAAAAAGAAAAAGTATGTGGGCATTTGCGGGCAGGGGCCATCGGATCACCCCGGCTTTGCGGAATTCCTTGTGGAGCAGGGGATCGAGAGCATGTCGCTTAACCCCGACAGCGTAATAAAAACCACAATTGCAATTGCAGAAGTCGAGAGAAGACTCAAGCGCTAGCTGTTATTTGTGCCCGAATCCGAGAAGTATTTTCGCGTCCCTAATCATAGAGGAGGTTGTGGGTTTTGCCCCAGCTCCTGGTCCGTAAAGAGTATAGATTCCGTCTTCTCCGAACTCGCCCTCGTATGTAAGGACAGAATTATTCACGCCTCTCGGCAACCAGTTTAAAAAGAGCGGATT
>MHGP01000068.1:0-1256 GCA_001805615.1 Omnitrophica WOR_2 bacterium RIFCSPHIGHO2_02_FULL_48_11 | reverse complement strand
GTCGGATTCGTGCTCGAAGCCGCCTATAATGTCGTTTTCTTGTTGGCTCCCGGGCGGAAGGAACGAAACGATATAGCGCCTATTTTTGCTTTCTTTGATTAGGCGAGCTAGGTCGTCTTTCTCCAAAAGTTTCAGAGAGACATCGTCCGGGCGCATGGCCTTGCTTTTTTTCATGCAAACATTAAAGAGTATCGCCGTTTTCATTACGGTATCTTTTATTTCGCCGTTTAGGACTTGCAAATAATCCGTCGCTCCGGGTTCCGCGTATCCCAATCGTTGCGCCTCCTCGACGGCTTCGCCGTATGAACGGCCTCCGTGCGCCATCTCATCAAATATATAATTTAGTGTTCCGTTCACGACCGCGTGCACCACGACATCATCTCGCCCGTGCAATCTTTGTTTGAGATAGGGAAGAAGGCGCGTTCCTCCGCCGACAGTTGCGCTGTAACCGATTAGGCCGATGAATTTCTCGAGGTCGGCCCAAAAGTAGGATAGTGCGCCTTTCTCGCATGTGACTACCGGAATTCCGCGCTCCACAGCGTGTTTTATGTCGCTATATGCAACCTGTCCTTTGTCGAAAGTTGGTATGGCCAGAAACACAAGGTCGCAACCTTTGGGTATCAGTTTCTCCAAGTCGGGCGATTCCGGATTGTATGAGCCGATATCCTCTCCGCTTCCGGACAATATTTTATCTTTTTCGATTATTTGCCGGATTTCCCATCCGGGCACTTTCTCAACTTTCGCTTTCAGCGCTTTTCCGATTAGTCCAAGACCTATGATGACTATTTTTTTCATAACATTTTTTTACTTAACGAACGCATTGTAGACAGAGCGTATCGCCGCTTCGCAATCAGTATTCTCGACTCCCATTATGATGCTTATTTCGCTCGAGCCCTGATTGATCATTCTAATGTTTATATTTTCTTTTGCTACCGCGGTGAAGATTTTAGAGGCCATTCCGGGAACATGCGCCATACCGAGCCCGACGACAGCAATCATCGCCAGATTAGGATGGATTTCTATTGTGTCCGGACTGCATTCTTTTTTAATTGCGCGCACTACTGTTTCGGTTTTTCCCTCCAGTTTTTTCTCATCGACGATGATGCTTATGATGTCGATTCCGCTCGGCATATGTTCCAGACTGACCCCGTTTTGTTCAAGAATGCTTAGGATTTTTCGGACGAAGCCGACCTCCTGGTTCATCAGCGCTTTCTCTATTGTGAGCACGGAAAAGCCCTTACGGCCTGCAATTCCGG
>MHGP01000067.1:22513-23037 GCA_001805615.1 Omnitrophica WOR_2 bacterium RIFCSPHIGHO2_02_FULL_48_11 | reverse complement strand
ACCTTACCATCAAGCTGTAAACACAGGGAACGACCAAGAGAGTAAAAAACGTAGAGACGAATACACCGCCGATCACCGTGATGGCCATCGGTCTTAAAACTTCCGCCCCCGATCCCAGCGCCAACGCCGGCGGGATGGCGGCCGCGATCGTCGCAAATGATGTCATCAAGATTGCCCGCAAACGGTTCGGACAGGCCTCCAAAAGCGCCTCATAAACCGGCACTCCCTTTTCGCGCAACTGATTTGTAAAATCGACGAGAAGAATGGAGTTCTTCTTTACAATTCCCATCAAAAGAACGATCCCGATAAAACTATAAATATTTAAAGATTGCCCGCAGATCCAGAGCGCCGCCAGGGCCCCGGTGACGCTGAAAGGCAGCGCCAGCAAAACGGTAAAAGGGTCCTTATAACTATTAAATTGCGACGCCAAAACCATATAGGCGACCAAGATCCCCAGCCAAAGAACAAAATTTAAACTGGTGAAAGATTCTTTAAATGTTTGAGTGCTGCCGCCGAACTCTGCC
>MHGP01000067.1:21957-22489 GCA_001805615.1 Omnitrophica WOR_2 bacterium RIFCSPHIGHO2_02_FULL_48_11 | reverse complement strand
GATCTTCACCACATCTTTCAACTGCACCAACTCTCCCCGGTTGTTCCAAACCCAAAGATTTTCAATATCCTGAGACTGTGTCCGCTGGGAAGGAATCAGCCGCACGCGGACATCGTAACGCCGTCCCCCTTGCGTATATTTAGCGACCCGCTCACCGGCGATCAAGGTATTAATGGTCTGCCCGATCGTATCAATAGCGACACCCCGCTCGCTGGCTTTTTGCCGATCAGGATAAACACGCATCTCCGGGACACCGGCCTGATAATTGCTGTCGACGTCCATCATCAATTTCGTTTCCGACATGCGCGTTTCCAGCAGCACGCTGTATTCCGCCAGTTTGTCCCATTCCGGCCCGACGATCGAAAATTCTATCGGGAACCCGCGCTGCGAAGAAAAGCCGCTCAACGACGGGTCCTGGATCACGGCTTTTAAATCCGCGATCTTATTTAATTCCTTACGGAACAATACCATCAGATCCTTTTGCGCCGGACGTTTCTTGAACGGTTCGGCAACCGGTCGCTCGCGCGGCGCT
>MHGP01000067.1:17609-21803 GCA_001805615.1 Omnitrophica WOR_2 bacterium RIFCSPHIGHO2_02_FULL_48_11 | reverse complement strand
TCTGCAGCCGGCAAAAGAACATGCTTTGATCCTGCGCCGGAACAAATTCTTTGCGGATGATCGACAAAAGGATCAATGACCCGGTGAACAAAACAACGGCAGCTCCGATGGTCAGACCGCGTCGGGATAAAGCCCACACCAAGGTCTTGTGATAATACTCCGCCAGCTGTTTAAAACGACTTTCCACCATCTTCCCCAGCACCGTGCGTCTTTCGCCGATTTCCAAGAACTGCGAACAACGCATGGGTGTCAGCGTCAATGCTTCTAAAAGCGATATCGCGACCGCAATGGAAATGGTTACGCCGAACTCATAAAAAAACTTCCCCATGATCCCGGTCATGAACGCCACCGGGAGAAAAATAGCGACAATGGCAAGAGAGGTGGCGGTCGCGGCAAAAGTCACTTGCCGGGCGCCGACGCGGGATGCCTCGACCCGGTCCATCCCTTTCTCTTTATACCGCACAATATTTTCCAGGACCATAATCGCGTCATCGACGACGATCCCGATCGCCAAAGACAACCCCAGCATCGTGAACGTATTTAAGGTAAATCCCATAAAGTACATAAAAAGAAACGTGCCCAAGACCGATGTGGGGATCGCCAGCAAAACATTGACGGTGGCACTGATCGACCCCAAAAACAGCCAACACACCAACGAGGTCACAATCGCCGATAAGATAAGCGTAAAGGTCAACTCATGGATCGAATCCTGAATAAATTTGATGTTGTTGACCGTCAGCGAGACCTTCATCCCCGGCGGAACATTTTTTTGAACTTCTTCGAGGCGCTTGATAACGCGCTGCCCGACGGCAACCGTGTTCACCCCGCGCTGCTTGCGGATCCCTAAACCCACCGCGGTCTCGCCGTTACGCCGCGAAATGCGGCGTACATCTGCCAAGCCGTCTTCCACCCTGGCGACTTCCTTTAAATAAACCGGCTTATAGATCGGCTGGCCTCCCCGCCGGTCAATGATCATATTTTCAAATTCTTCGACATTCAGCGCTTCGCCCATCGAACGCACATTGAATTCTTTGGCTTCGGTCTCGATGCGTCCCGCCGGCAGTTCGGAATGACCTTTTTGAATGGCAGCGGTAACATCCTGGATCGTTAATTGATACTCTTCCAATTTTTTCGCATCGATCCAGATCCGCAGATTGCGTTCCAGTAATCCGCCCAAAAAAACTTCCCCCACACCGTTAACCGTGGCAAAGCGATCTTCCAAATGATTTTGGGCGTAATCCATCAGCTCCCGTAGGGGCACATCCCCGGTGACCGTGATCCAAATGATCGGCTGATCTTCGGGATTTACTTTGGTGACAATGGGAGGATCAATCTCCCGCGGCAACTGGCGTTGCGCCTGCAGCAGTTTTGTTTGCACTTCCTGAACGGCCACATCAATATCCCGTTCTAGATCCAACTCAACCGTGACCGTGGCCTGGCCTTGACGGACCGAGGCAGAAATATCCCGTACCCCCTGGACCGACATGACCGCCTCTTCGACAACATCAACGACATCGGTCTCCATGACTTCCGGTGCCGCCCCCTCCCAACTGAGCCGGATCGATATGTTCGGAAAATCCACATCTGGCAGTTTGCTCACTCCCATGCGCTGGAAAGTCAGAAAACCAAAGACCATCAGTGCCGCCATCAGCATCCAGGCAAAGACCGGCCGGCGGATGGAGAGATCAGAAAGCGTCATACGAAATCTCCCCTGTCGCTGCTTGCAGTTTCCAGTACAATTGTTTCGTTTCATTGGTGACGCCGCTATGCTCTCGACGCACATCCTGCAGTTCTTCCAAGGCCTGCAACACCTCAAGATTATTCACTAAATTAAAACGGTAATCTTCTTTCTGCAGTTCATAATTTTTTTCCACGGCCTGCAGGGCTTTGGCAAGCGCCGCCGTTCTTTTTAAAGCAGCCGCGTATTGCGTATAAATATTCTGAATATCCAAGACCGCGTTACGCCGGGCCTCTGCAAATTTTAATTTGGCTCCCTGTTCCTTGGCCGAGGCTTCTTTGGTCTTGCCGACATTTTCACCACCCTGAAAAAGCGGCACATCGACCTTTAAAGTCACATCCCAATCCACATCCGATGAATTTCCGGTACGCTTGGTATAATAATTGCCGTCCATCCCGACCACCGGAAAAAATCCCGCCCGGGCCACGACGACTTCTTTTTTGGCAACCTCCCACGCTTCTTTAAAAGCCATGACATCCGGCCGCTGGTCCACTTTAGCAAGGTACGTATCAAGGATTTCCAGGGCCGGTCTTTCCGCCACAGGGTCAAGCAGCGCGGCAAAAGGTTTTCCTATCAAAAATTCCATGAGCTGACGGGCCGTAGCTTGCCGGGCCTTCACTAATTCCAATTCTGCTTCGATGCGGCTCAGGCGCGATTCTGCACTGGCCACTTCGCTGGGACGGGCCCTGCCTAATTCCTCGCGCGATTTTAACTCTTCGACCCGCTGGGCCAGGGCCGTATGGATCGCCTCCAATGTCTCCAGATCCTGCTGATACGTGAAGAAAAAATAAAACGCATCCGCGACATCGGTGAACAACAGCTGTTCCGCCCGGATCTTTTCCTGTTTTCTCTGCCGGCCTTCGGCGCGGCTGGCGGCCATGGCGGCAAATTCTTTGAACCCGGAGAAAAGCGGCTGACTAAAAACAAATTTCTGCTCCGGGATCTCTCGCAGAGTAAAATTGGAATCCCCTCTTCCGTCCTGCCGTTTCTCGGAAAGGCTATAAGACACGCGCGGCAGGATACCGCTCAGCGATTGCAAAAAACGCGCTTCGGTTTCCTTAATAAGCTGCTGTTGAATGGCGATCTTTTCGCTCTGTTTAAGCGCCAGCTGATAACACTCCGGCAAGGTAAGTTCAGTGGAGGAAGGATCTTGGGAGACTGTTGCGGCAGGATCATCTTGGGCAAATAAAAGAGGGATATTCCCGGTAAATGAAAACATCCCTCCCCAAAAAAACAAAACTAAAAGAAATCTTCCAAGATAATTCATTGGATTCCGGGTCATTTTCATTTTAAGGATATCCCTACTTAAGTACCGGAGCTATTATAAGCTAAGGCATAACAAAAAAAAAGCTTTTTCGATGATTGCTGGCTTAAATATTTAAAACGAAGAACCCGGCTGGGCCAGAAAGATCTGTTCTGCGGGTGTTGTGGCACGGGACAGGATAACGTTGCGGTGCGGAAAACGGCCGAAGCGCTCGACAATATCGCGATGCTGCTTGGCATAACCAAGACTATATTCAAAATAAGGTACGTTGGCGGGATTCTTTTGTTGGGATTCGTTGACGAGCTTACCAAAACATTCGATGGAAAGTGCCTGTATATCCCGCGCCTCAGAATGCATGAGCGGCATGTACATAAAAATACGCTCCAGGAGCGACAACGGCCTATCCATCCCCTCTTGTATCGAACGCAGTGTGAGATTTAAAGCCAACGGGTCATTTTCAAACATTTTCGGCGTTCCCCGGTAGAGGTTGCGCGAAAACTGATCAAAAAGAATGATGAGAGCGAGGCGTCCGGCAGCGGTTTTTTCCCATTCTTTATAGTGTCCAGTTTGGGCCGCGACCAAATTGTTCTCAAATCTTGTACGGATGGCCTGATCAAAATTTGCATCCTTCGTAAACCATTTCTTGAAAGGGTCCGCTTTCTTGTCGATACGGGTTTCGTCGGTAACGCCAGCAAACCAAAAAGTTAAAATTTCGGCAACCTTTTTTATTTCCCGGCTTGCGGTATTATTCATGGGCTGTTTCCAATAAATATTCCGGCCTGATATTTTGCAAACTCCGGAAAATATTCTTCACAATGTTGGGATTGTCTTTTTCAAATTCCTTCAGCATTTTTTTGATGAGCATGCGGTGCGAAGTTTCATCGTTGGCGCATTTGGACTGGCCGCCGATGGATTGGATATCTAACTTCTCGGCGAGGACCCGCATATTTTCTTCGCGTTCATAGGCCAAGGGACGGATGATCACCACTTTACCGTCAAAGAGGACCTGCTTGGGCTTCATCGCGCCGATTTCACCGCGATGGAATTGATTCAGCAGGATCGTCTCCGCAATATCATCCATATGATGGCCGAAGGCGATCTTGGTAAAACCTTTGCGGTCGGCGAGTTCAAACAGCGCCTTGCGCCGGTTGCGCGACCACCAAAAACAGTCGATCTCTTCCCATTTTTCGCC
>MHGP01000067.1:16495-17470 GCA_001805615.1 Omnitrophica WOR_2 bacterium RIFCSPHIGHO2_02_FULL_48_11 | reverse complement strand
TGCCGGTGCCGCAAGACATGCAAAAGCGAAATGCTGTCCTTGCCGCCGGAGACCGCCACCGCGATCTTATCTCCGGCCTCGATCATCTGGTAATCGCCGATCGCTTTACCGGAACGCCGCGAAACGGCCACAAGTTCAGCCGGCAATTCCCTTCGCTGTTTTTGCTGAGTGTCCATAATTTACTTTCCTCGGCCTAACAAAAATAACGCCGGCTTTTTCGCGATAGTCCTGTTGGCCTGCTTCCATTCCTTGATCGATAACGTTTTAATATCTTGCGCGGCACCGGTAAGATCAACCGCGACACACAACAAGGTCCCCGGATCACACGCCGCCAGAAGATCTTCAAAAATATTTTGATTGCGATACGGTGTCTCCATAAAAATCTGCGTCTGTCCTTCGGTGAGCGAGCGCTTTTCCAATTCCTTGATCTGCTTTATCCGCGCGTCTTTTTCTTTAGGAAGATATCCGTTGAAGGCAAAATTCTGGCCGTTGAGGCCCGAGGCCATCAAGGCCAAGAGGATCGAAGAATGGCCCGCCAAAGGGATCACTTCCATATGATTTTTATGCGCCAATAAAACAATATCCGCCCCCGGGTCGGCGACACAGGGACAGCCGGATTCTGAAATGATCCCGGCCTCTTTCTCACGGATATCTTGAAAATATTCTTTAACCTGTTGCGCACCGGTATGCTCGTTTAAAGGATAAAACACACACTCCGGCAAAGGCAGGCCGGGGATGATCTTTTTGAGGAACCGGCGGGCGGTTTTTTCTTCCTCAACAAAAAAAATACGCAGCTGTCCGACGGTCTTAACGACCGGCGCGGAAATACTTTCAGCCGCCGCCTCTTCACTGATCAGCGTCGGAATAAGGTATAATTTTCCAGGCATGACGTGTTTCCATTCACGTTTAAGAAATGAGGTTGGTCAACCAATTCAGGACAGGATGCGGCCAAAGGCCAAGGATGACGTTGCCCAG
>MHGP01000067.1:15529-16445 GCA_001805615.1 Omnitrophica WOR_2 bacterium RIFCSPHIGHO2_02_FULL_48_11 | reverse complement strand
TGGTTTCCGCAGGCTCATGAAGAAACATAAATTTAACGATCCTCACGTAATAATAGAGCGCCACAACACTGTTCAAGGCCGCCACAATGGCCAGCGTCGTCAAATGAGCCTCCACCGCAGCGGACAAAAGAAAGAACTTCGCCAAGAACCCGGCCAGCGGCGGGATCCCTGCCAGGGACAAAAGCGAAACAGTGAGAACAATGGCGGTCAGCGGGTCTTTTTTATAATAACCGGCAAAATCTTCGATCGAATCGCTTTTCACAGAATTGGAGATCATGATCACCGCGCCGAACGCGCCTAAATTCATCAAGGCATAAATAAAAACATAAAATAAGACCGCATTCATCCCGGCCACCGTACCCACGGCCAAACCGATGAGAATGTAGCCGGCCTGCGCGATCGAAGAAAACGCCAAAAGACGTTTCACATTGCTTTGTCCGATCGCCATCACATTTCCCAGGGTCATCGTGGCCATGGCGATGGCGACCGCCAGTGTCGTCCACTGCCCCTGAAAGGAAGGAAAATTCAGCACAAAAAGCCGCAATAAAAGCGCAAACCCGACGGCCTTCGGCCCGACGGAAAGAAAACCGGTGATCGGTGTCGGGGCCCCCTGATAGACATCCGGGGTCCACATATGGAACGGCGCGACCGAGGCTTTAAAGCCGAGTCCGACGAGCGTCAACAGCAACGCGATCGTCAGCGCCAGCTGGTTCACTGATCCGGCCGCTAAAATTTGTGAGATCACATTTAAATCCAGACTGCCGAACAAACCATAAATCAACGAAACGCCGTACAGCATCACTCCGGTTGACAGCGCACCGAACAAGAAATATTTCACCCCGCCTTCGGAAGAAAGCAGATCACGGCGTGAATACCCGACCAGGACATAAGAAACGATCGAAATAGCTTCGATCGC
>MHGP01000067.1:1875-15436 GCA_001805615.1 Omnitrophica WOR_2 bacterium RIFCSPHIGHO2_02_FULL_48_11 | reverse complement strand
ATCTTCAATCTCCCTGTACCCCAGCGAAAGCAGAATGACCAGCCCCACAATAAAAAGGAGCACTGTGCGGAAAAAGACCGCAAAACCGTCATTGACCAGCATGCCAAAAAATGCCGTAGCCCCGATCTGCGGCAAAAAACATGCGCTGATCAGAATGCCCAGCAAGGCCAGAATGCCCGCACCCTTTTTATACCGCGGGAACGCACCCCAGACCATCGCCCCGAGCGCGGTCACGGTGAGAATGATCTCCGGTAAAATAAATCGTAAATCTTGAATATTCAAATGCTAACTCCCTTTAAAATGAACTCACCAACGCCTGGATCGCCGCAGCCTGAAATTTTAAAACAGTATTAGGAAAAATTCCAACCACCACCGTGATCACAACCAGCGGCACAAGCGTAAAAATTTCCCGGCCGTTCATATCCGAATATTTAGCACAATTTAGATTCAAAGGTCCTAACAGCACCCGCTGCAGCATATAGAGAAAATAACCGGCGGTGATGATCAATCCGAACGTCGCCACTATGGTCAAGCGTGGGAAAGCGCCGAACCCGCCCACCAGCGACAAGAGCTCGCCGACAAACCCGCTCAATCCCGGCAACCCCAAAGACGCCAGCGAGCAGATCGTCAAGAAAAAGGCATACACCGGCAGATTGGCGGAAAGCCCGCCGAATTGGCTCAATTCGCGGGTATGCGCCCGGTCGTAGAGAACACCGACGAGCAAGAACATCCCGCCCGTGATGACGCCATGATTGAACATTTCCAAAAGCGCTCCGTTAAATCCCGTCGCGCTCAAACTCGCCAACCCCAGCATCACAAACCCCATATGGCTGACCGAGGAATACGCGATCATTTTCTTAAAATCCGTCTGTGCCATCGCGACACACGCACCGTAAACAATTCCGATCACCCCCAAGACCGCCAACGGCAACGCAAAATAATGCGCCGCGTCTTTAAAAAACGGAAAACAGATCCTAAAAAAACCGTATCCGCCCATCTTTAGCAGAACACCCGCCAGCAAAACACTGATCGGCGTAGGTGCTTCCACGTGCGCGTCCGGCAGCCAGGTATGGAACGGAAAAACCGGGACCTTGATGGCAAAGGCGACAAAAAACGCCAAAAATAAAACCACCTGCAGATGAAAATCGAAGGCCGGTGCCACCTTCGCAAGCTCCACCATATTCAACGTATGCGGATTAGCGGTAAAATACGTGACCAAAATCGCCACCAGCATCAGGACCGATCCGGCCAAAGTGTACAAAAAGAATTTGATCGCTGCGTATTCCCGCCGGGGCCCACCCCAGATCCCGATCAGAAAATACATCGGGATCAGCACCACTTCCCAGAAGATATAGAACAAAAACAAATCCAGCGCGATGAACGTTCCTGTCATGCCGGTCATGAGCAGAAGATAAAGGACAAAATATTCTTTGACGCGCTGCGCGATTCCCCAGGACGCCACGCACGCGATAAACCCTAAGAGCGCCGTCAAGAACACCAGGGCAACGCTCAAACCGTCGACCCCTAAGAAATACCAGGCATTAATCTGCGGGATCCAAACAGCATTTTCCACAAATTGCATTTGCACATTATGGTAATTGAATTGTGTCAAAAGGAGGATGGACAAGACAAGCACGGCGCCGGTCGCGGCCAAGGCAACCCATTTCATTAAGGATTCATTTTTCTTGGGAAGAAAAAGAATCAGCAACGCGCCGACCAGCGGAAAAAAGATAAGTGAGCTTAGAAGCGGAAACATAATTTTCCCAGCAAAGTTAAAACAAAGAGGATAACGCCCAAAACCTGCACGAGCAGATAATTCTGCACCAGCCCGGTTTGCACCCAGCGCAACACTTGCGAAACGGCGCGCACCGCGGCTCCGGCACCGTTCACCAACCCGTCCACCACCACCGCATCAAATTTAAAAAGAAAATCGCAAAACCGCATGCACGGCCGGACAAAGACCGCATCGTAAATTTCATCGATATAATATTTATTAAGCAGCAATTGGTGCAGCCAGGCAAATTGGGCCCGGATACCCGACGGTACAATTTTATTATTGAGCACATAAAAAAGGTACGCCAAGCCGATCCCGGCCAAACTCACCGCAATGGAAAGTCCTATCACAAAACCGCTGGCTACGACCTCTCCCCCGTGCCCTTCATTGATGAATTCCTGGAACGCGTGGTGCATAAGCGGCGACCCGATGAACCCGGCAAAGACCGCAAACACCGCCAGAATGATAAGGGGCACCGTCATCGTCTTCGGCGATTCAGAGGGGTGCATCTCGGAACGGGGCTTCCCGAAGAGCACCAAAAAGATCAAACGGGCCATATAAAACGCCGTCAAAAAGCTCGTCGCCACCGCCAGCCAGAACAGGACCGGAGATCCGTTATGCCAGGCCGCGGTCAAAATTTCATCTTTGGACCAGAACCCGGATAACGGCGGCACGCCGGCAATGGCCAAAGTCCCGATGATAAACGTGGCCCCGGTCACTTTCATTTTTGAAAGCAGGCCGCCCATTTTTTGAATGTCCTGTGTATGTACGCTATGGATCACGCTTCCGGCGCACAAAAAGAGCAAGGCTTTAAAAAACGCATGCGTCATCAAATGGAATGTCCCGGCCGCATATCCCCCGACGCCCAGGCCGAGCATCATCAGGCCCAGCTGGCTGATCGTCGAATACGCTAAAACGCGTTTGATATCATTGTTCACCGTGGCGATCGAAGCGGCCAAGAGGGCCGAGATCCCGCCGATCAACGCAACGATCTCCAGGCACAGCGGATGCAGAATAAAAAGCGCATACGTGCGCGCGACGAGATAAACGCCGGCCGCCACCATGGTCGCCGCGTGAATGAGTGCCGAGACCGCCGTGGGACCTTCCATGGCATCCGGCAGCCAGACATGCAGCGGGAACTGCGCTGATTTTCCTACCGCGCCCATAAAGATCAAGATCGCCGCCAGCGTCAGGATCCAATCATCGCCGGCAATATTTTTTAATTCACTAAAATATAAAGTTTGCGTTGAAAACAAAAGGAGCAGAATACCGATCAGCAATCCGGTGTCGCCGATCCTCGTCGTGATAAAAGCCTTCAAGCCGGCCTTGGCCGCGGCCGGACGTTCAAACCAGAACGCGATCAACAGATACGAACACAGCCCCACGCCTTCCCAAAAGATATACAGCATCACAAAATTGTCCGCGAGGACCAATCCCAGCATCGAGGCCGTGAACAAAGAAATATAGGCAAAATAACGGCTGTAGCGCAGATCGCCGTGCATATACCCGACGGAATAAATTTTGATGAGCGTTGCCACCACCGTCACCACCAAGAGCATCATGACGCTCAAGGCATCCACGGTGACACCAAAATTCAACGGCTTTCCATTTAAAAAAAGCCAGGTCCCTAAACTATACGACCCCTCCCCGGCCTGCAGACCTTGAAAAACGACCAGCGAAAGGACCGCGGAGATGCCGCAGGCAATAATGGAAATAAGGGCGCTGGCCTCCCGTAATCGTCTTCCAAAGAAGATATTAACGGCAAACGCCAGGAACGGGAACAAAGGAATGAGGTGAGCGACTTTTACCATTTCATTAAATTGTATTCATCCACAAAGACGGATTTGCCATGCCGATAGATGGCAATGATTAAAACCAATCCCACGACACTGGCCGCGGCCGCGATCGCGATCACAAAAAGGGCAAAGATCTGCCCCAACCCGTCGGGCGTACCCAGATATTTATTGAACGCCACAAGGTTGATGTTGGCGGCGTTCAGGATCAATTCAATAGACATGAGGACAGCGATGGCATTACGCCGCGTCAAGACGCCGAAAATTCCGATACAAAACATCACCGCACTGATCGCAATAAAAAAACCTAACGGGATCATTTTCTTACCTTTCCGATAACGATGGCGCCGACCATCGCCGCCAATAAAAGCAGCGAAAGAAATTCAAAAGGCAAAACATAAGTGGTCAGCATGGATTTGCCGATGTCTTCCAAAGAAAAAACCGGCGCCTGCGGCTGAAGCTCGGCCCAGGGATGCAGGGCGATCATTTTAAAAAGGATAATAAAAAAGACGAAAGCGGCGAGGCCCGAGAGCAAGGCCTGCTCGTTGGCTTGCTGGATGGTCTTATCACCGATCTTAGCGGTGAGTTTGATGGCAAAAATGAAAAGGGTGATGATCCCGCCGATATAAACGAGGACTTGGATGACGCCCAAAAATTGGGCATCGAGATAAAAATAAATCGCGGCAACGCTTAAAAGCGTCAAAGACAGCCACACCGCGCTGTGAAAAACATCGCGCGAGGCAACTGTCAAGAAAGCAAAAAGACAGGTGCTCAAAGCAATAATATAGAAAATAATGTCAGCCACAGTTAAGAAGGTTGTTTATTCTCAGTTGTTGGGTTCGTTGTTGGACCGCCGTCCGCCGGCTTGGTTTCTGTCGCCGTACTGGTCGTCGGACCAGGAGCTGCCGGAGCCGCTGGATTCGCCGGGCTCGCACCCGCCGCCGGAGCAACCGCGGCCGCTGCCGGCGCAGGTTTCGGAGCAATCCCTACCGTCCGCAGCTTATTGTCATTGATCTCGGCATCCAAACTATAATTTGAATCCAAATGCTTATATTTATTCGGGTTCATCAGATCAATGCTCAAAATCTGATCGTGCGAAAAGGCCGAGACCTCATACAGCTTATTCATAAAGATGGCGTCCGTCGGACAGATCTCATCGCATAATCCGCAAAAACAGCACAGCTCGGCGTTAAAGGTAAATTTGGTGATCTCTTTTACTTTTTTCTCAGCCTCCACCTTCTGCGTATGCGACAAAAACAATGCCGCCGTCGGGCAGATCTTAATGCACTGATAACATATCACGCAGTCCGGCGGGATCAGATCCACCATACCGCGGAAATTGTGTTCCATGGGCTTTTTCTTGCGGGGATAGTCCAGCGTCACGGCCGGCGCGAAAAAATTCTGCGCGGTCACCCGCATGCCGATGAGCAAACTTATAAACCCTAAATAAATGACTTTGATCTGTCTGAACATAAAGTACTGCCTCGTCTATTCGGTCACGGCTACGAAACCCGTTTCGGTTACGCTTTACGTTTGTCGTCCACAAACGTCACCATAACCTTAAAACGATACGGGCGTCGTTACCCCAACCTTACCTTTTATCGTACCATCCACCAGCCGCTCACCAGCAAATTCAGGATGGACAGCGGCGTCAAAACTTTCCAAGCAAAGGTCATCATCTGGTCCATTCTGACCCGCGGAAGCGTCCAACGCACCCACATCGACAAACAGACCAGGCCATAGACCTTAATAAGGAACCAAAACAATCCGGGTAAGAGCGGCCCCTGCCACCCGCCTAAAAACAACGTCGTAGCGATCGCCGAGACGACGACGAGATTCGTATACTCGGCGACAAAGAACATCGCAAATTTCATTCCCGTATATTCGGTATGATAGCCCGCGCCCAATTCCGATTCGGCTTCGGGGATATCAAAGGGCACGCGGTTAACTTCCGCCGTCGATGAGATAAGATAGATCAAAAAAGCGAACGCCAAATTCGGCTTCAGAACATACCAGCCCTGTTCCTGCGCCTGCACGATCCCCTGCATCGAAAGCGTGCCGGCCTCCATCACGACCAGCACGATCGACAATAAAAGCGGAACTTCGTAGCTGATGATCTGGGCCGCCGAACGCATCCCGCCGAGGAGAGAATATTTATTATTCGATCCCCACCCGGCCATAAAAATTCCCAAAACGCAAATGGACGTGATCGACGCCACATACAAGATCCCGACATTCAGATCGCGCACGATAAGAGTTTTGCTAAAAGGCACCGTCAAAAACGCCATCACCACCGGGACCGTCACAAAAAAAGGCGCAAGCGACCACACCAGTTTGTCGGCGCCCGACGGGACAATATTTTCTTTCAACAAAAGTTTCAGCGAATCCGCGATGGACTGCAAACTCCCGTGCCAGCCGCAGATCATGGGGCCCATGCGATTTTGGATATGGGCCGAGATTTTCCGTTCCAGCCAGATCAAAAACATGGCGGAAAGCGAAATAAATCCCACCACCGATATCCCTCCTATCAATAAATTCATCATCGGTCGATCTCTCCCATGACAATATCCGTACTGCCTAAGACGCACACCGCGTCCGAGACATTGAGCCCGCGGATCATCTCCGGCAAAACCGCCAGATTGGAAAACGAAGGGGAACGGATCTTGTTGCGATACGGCTTCAAACCGCCGTCGCTGACCAGATAAAATCCCAGTTCGCCGCGCGGGTTTTCGGTGCGCATATACACTTCTCCAGGCGGACCTTTAAAGACCCGATTCACTTTGGAGATGGGATTTCCCGCCGGTAACCCGCCGATGGCCTGCTCAATAATCTTTAAACTTTCGCTGATCTCATCAAGCCGGACCTTGAACCGATCCCAAGAATCCCCGGTTTTACCGACCGGAATATCAAATTTAAAACGGTCATAGATCATATAGGGCTCATCTTTGCGCAGGTCCCATTTAAATCCCGAGGCACGCAGCATCGGTCCGGTGACCGCGTAACTGATGGCGGTTTCTTGTTTCAAAATCCCGATCTTTTTAGTCCGGGCCAAAAAGATCGCGTTATAGGTCAAAAGTTCGTTGTATTCTTTTAATTTCTGACGTTCATATTTAATAAAATCCTTGATGAATTTATCCGCGTGCGCCGGTAAATCGGTCTGCACACCGCCGATACGCATATAGTTATAGGTCAACCGGCCGCCGCACAGTTCATCAAAAAGTTCCACAATGATTTCCCGGTCGCGGAAACAATAAAACATCGGTGTGGCATACGCCCCCAGATCCTGCGCAAAGGTCCCTATCCCGATGAGATGACTGGCCACACGGTTCAATTCGGCGATGATCGTGCGGATGTATTGCGCGCGTTCAGTGACTTGCACATTGAGTAATTTTTCAACAGCTAACGCGTACCCTAGATTATTATTCATCGAGGCCAGGTAGTCGAGGCGGTCGGTAAAAGGCATGAATTGAATGTACGTGCGGTTTTCGGCGATCTTTTCGCAGCTGCGGTGCAGATACCCGATATGCGGCCGGCAATCCTTGACGATCTCACCGTCTAGGCGCAATTCCAGATAAAGCACGCCGTGCGTCGAAGGGTGCTGCGGACCCATATTGATAACAAACTCTTCGGAACGCAGTTCGCCGTCTTTTTTATCTTTCGCTTCAATATCGCTCATAATGTATCTTTACGCGGCTTTGAGGCCTTCGGTTTGCGGCAAACGGTAAAAATCCGGCCGATTAAAATCTTTTCTTAGAGGATAATCGGTCCATACATCCGGATTTAAAATCCGGCGCAGATCCGGATGATTCAAAAATTTCACACCAAATAGATCGTAAGTTTCTCTTTCCAGCCAATTCGCCGACTGCCACAGGTGCGCCAGGCTTTCGATCGTCAAATCCGTCATCGGCAGATAAACTTTCAGCGTCAGCATGAACCGGTACTTATAAGTGTAGATATGATACACCACCTCGATTTTATCTTTGCGGTCGACCGCGGTCACCGAGTGCAGGTGTTGAAAGGCCAACTCCGAATCCTTCAATATTTTGGCGGCGGCCAAAAGCGATTCTTTCTTGATAACAAGAAATTTCGACTGCTCTTCCACGACCGCGCCGGGAAGCTGCTGATTAAATGTTTGGGTTATCTGGGTCTGATCCATCGGGTTTCTTGGGTTGAATATTTTGACAATGACCGGGCTGATCCTGTTCGATCGTAGGTCGCGGGGTGCCGTTTTTAATGGATTGCTCCGCGATCTTGAGCTGTTCCTGCATGAGCCCCAAGGCGTTTTCCGGCATGACAAATTTCTCAGGAAGATCGACTTTTTGCTGACCTCTTTCCTGAATTTTTTTCTTTAATTGGAGAATTCCATGCATCAAACCTTCGGGCCGCGGCGGACATCCCACGACGTGCACGTCCACCGGGATCCCTAACTGCTCTGTTCCCTGCACAACCGAATAAGTGTCATGATAAAAAATCCCGCCGCCGATGGCACAGTTGCCCATGGCAATGACGTATTTGGGTTCCGGCATCTGGGCATAGAGTTTTTTCATGCACTCCCCCATCTTGACGCAAATGGTACCGGCAACGATCATCACGTCGCACTGGCGCGGGCTCGCCCGAAAAACACCCGATCCCAGGCGGTCGATATCAAATTTCGAAGCTCCGGTAGCCATCATTTCGATCGCACAGCAGGATAAGCCAAAGGTCAACGGCCAAATGGAGGACCCTTTAGCCCAATTGAACAGATCTTCCGCCTTGGTCATAATAAGTTCGCCGGTACCGAAATTCTGTATGAATTTCTCACCGGGATATTTTTGATTTTTCGGTTCTACTGCCATTCGAGTGCTCCCTTTTTCCAGGCATAGCCTAAGCCGAGAGCCAAGATCAGTATAAAGATCAGCATCTCAATGTAGGCGATCATTCCCATCTGCCGGAAGACAACTGCCCAAGGGGTAATGAACAAAATTTCCACATCAAACACCACAAAGATCAGCGCAAACAGATAATAGCGGACGTTAAACTGCACCCGGGAGGTTCCCTTGACAACTTCCCCGCATTCATAAGGGGCGTTTTTCACGGCATTCTCGGGGACTTTCGGACGCAAGACCCACGACACCGCGAACGCCGACCCGACGAAGCCGATCCCCAGGGCCAAAAAGAACATGATATAAATATAGTCAGGCAACATAATTGAAAATAGATGTTATCAAATTCTTCAGTTTATGTCCAGTTGAAGTATGAAATTTTTCTCAGGATGGGACATTTTTAAGCTGTAAAAATTATAGCACTATATCGTTCTGCAAGACACAGGTTTCAAACTTTTCTTTCTAAGGGAGGTTAAATAAAACAGGGGCAGGTTATTGTAACTTAACCTGCCCCTGCTCAAACAAGATTGGCTTTTATTTGGCTACTTTATACAAAACGTCAATTTTGAATCACTCGACATATCAGCACCTACCCTTCCCATCTCAACCCAATCCTGTCCCAAGGTGGAACATTCCTGAAACCGATAAAGATTCGGAGAAGGACCATTCATGGGTGGTCCATAGCCTGGGAGCGCATGCAAAACCTGCACTGTGTGAGGCGGCAGCGTCCCGCAGCATACTTTTACCAGGGCATCATGGTTTGGATTGATCGGATTTCCTGTCGCATAACGGAACCATTCATTTGTTCCACCCGGACATGAAGGATAAGGTTGAAGCGTTCCACTTGCATCACGCGGAGAATGCGACGGAACGCTTACTGCCGTACAATTATAAGTATTAGGGACATTGCTACACAACGTCATTCTAGTATCAAGCAGAGGAGTGCAGCTCCCTTCGCAAAATTGCAAAAACGTATTGGGATATTTACTGTCATATTGGTTGTTAGGCTGAAAAGTATAGATACCGCCCCCACTGATTGCGGAAGGATTACCTCGGCAAGTTTTAAAGGGCTGATTAGCCGCTGCAGGCAACATCTCCATTAATACTGGCGAAGGCACATTGCAACCGGCGATTTTAGGAACGCAATGAGTCGTGGTAAAAAGACGTGAATGGTGGCAAGAGCCGCCGCCATTATCGCTCAAGTCTCCTTCGCAACGCCAGCCTTCCAAGTCACCTGCGGCGCACGGTGCATTATAGACAAGCGCTGGATTAAGCGCGCAATTTGCATTTGCCGGACAGCAAACCTTTTTACCGCCGGTCGCCAGACTAGCCGGATAAACATTGGGCGGCGTTGTCATGGGAACATTATGCGCCCAGGGCATGCGGGTATTTTCTGAACCCCGATTCCAAAAACGCTGCCATTGGCAATTCCCGTCTCGAGCTTCGAAGTTACTTTGACAGAATTGATCCACCGGTATGAATTGACTGTCCCAGGGATTATGATCGCAGGGTAACTGGCTGGTAGAATAGTTATTGAGGTCACCACAAATAGGTTGATTACAATTCGTGCTAGGACCAAAAACGCATCTTCCCCCACCGCGGCCGCCGCACATGCTTTTAGAAGATTGTAAAGAGTAAGCTGCCGGCAACGGATACGGGCAGGCAATCCCGACCGCAGGGGCCCGGGCGGCCTCGACTGAACTCATCGACAAACACGAAAAGATACTCCCGGACACAATAAGACCAAATCTCAGCATTTTTAACGTGCGCATTTGACCCTCCGCTTGCAAAATATTGGATTATTTATCTAATTTATAAACGTATTTAAAGTATAAATTAGATAATAATATTAAACAAGCCCTAGACGGGTTTTGGGGAAAACGTTTTCCTGGTGAAGGGGAAGGGGAAGGGAGTTGGTGGCCCTTGACCTTTTCTGAGTGTGGTGTACTTAACTTATTAGAAATTATAAATGTCTTTTTGCAAATGCTCTACCAGAGCCAGATTTTAAATATTTTTCAAATGCCCTAGCTCTATTTTGATCAGAAAATGCAAAATAATTAACAAGTTTCCATGGCTTATATTTTGATGTGTGAGAGACTTGTCCATTGTTATGACTCTCTAATCGCTGAACAATATCAACTGTAACGCCAGTGTATTTCTGATCAGGGAATTTTAACGATTCGAGCCGATAAACATAATACATATGTCCTCCTCCGTGTGACTCCGCTAAAGCTTCATCACACTTCGGCGGACAGCCTTCGCCCTTCTTGATGGTATGGTGAAACCAGCCTGCTTTCGTTAAAACTTCAAGAGGCCTGCCAGCCGTCGTAGTAACTTTGGCTAGCCTGCCAGCCGTCGTAGTAACTTTGGCTGGCCTGCCAGCCGTAGCCTTGGCGAAGGCTGGTGGAGGTGGCGGGAATTGAACCCGCGTCCTTGGGTGACACTGTAAAGGCATCTACATGCGTAGTTTGTTTTTTGAGCATCATTCCGTCACCTGCAAACAAACAAATGTCAACGGAACTAGCTTCCTTAAGGTTCGACTGACCGGCGAAAGCGATCGATCAGACTATCCTGCTAGAGTCGCCTTATAAGACCGCAGGCGCTTCTTACAAGACGGCTTAGTCTATATTAGACTAAGACTGGTTCGCCGTTAGCGATTCTTTCCGCTTCGGCGATGAACGCATCGTTTTCGTTTGCGTTTATTTTTGCCCAGATTATTAACGGGGCCAACTAGGCTTCCCCGGCATGCCACCGATACACTGACGACTCAAGTCGAGACCAATCACCCCCAATATCAGCTGTCAGCTCTCAGACATCAGTCTTCCCTGCCGGCAGGCAGGAGCTAAAGGCTTTCGCTGAAAGCTGATAGCTGATGACTGATGACTTAAAAATCAACGAACAAATTATATCTTATATTGCTTCGATTGGCAAATAATCGTCGAAGGCGATTACTTCCGCCCGTAGATCCACATGGTAGGCGTTTCGGCAACGATAGTGTAGTGGGCTTGCAGATACTGATCAACGTCATCGAATTTTTTCTTATTGGCGGGGATCTTGAAATACACCTTAGGGAACGTCGGGCCCAGATCCTTGATCAAAACCGCATAGCGCGGTGCAGTTTTTTGCAGATCCTGCATAAATTCTTCGTGCCAGGGTTCCTGAAACCAGGCAAAGGTCGTCATCAAAAAACGTCCCACCCCGGGCCGGTCAATAACAAAACTGTACGCGCCCATTTCCGGATACATAAAGACCGGCTCCCCGGGCTGCGTATTTTTATCAAAAAATTCCGCCAGCAATTCCAGGTCCCTGGCCTGCCACAGCGGCACGGTCATTCCCTTGACCCGCGGCAAATGAACTTCCTGAGTTTCCTGACCGTACAAAGGCTTGAGCGATTCCCGCTCCTTCCTCATCACGGTATTGCGGGCCCACTTATAGACAAAAAATCGTTTGTTAAAACGCTGCACGGCGTAACCGACGGTTGAAGCAATTAAGGCAAAAGTCAAAATACGGATCACATAAATTTTAAACTGAGCAACATCCTTCTTCATGTTTAGCTTGTCTTTTAGAAAATAATACAATTTCTTGGCATCCATCGTCACCAAAGCTCTTTCTAATAAAAAGAAAAACAAAATTTTCTCGGGCTGCAGCGCCATTTCAAATTGCGCCGCCCAGATCAATCGAAACGCGGCATTGTACATGATCAATCCATAGAGCCCCAGGCACACCAGGCACGCGTCGGTAGTATTCAATTGTTTTTTGCGGGCGCGCCAAAAAAGATAAATAAAAAGAAAAATATAAAGATAGGCCGGGGTCAGGTGTTTAAAATTTTTATGCACCGGATTGATGAGGATCGTCAGCACTTCCCACGGTGTCCCCGGGATCGTATCCACATACTCCACATTGATCACTTTCTGCATCTTGGCGACGACCGTATAGACCGAGTCAAGCAGCGGGACCAGGGCCTGCTGAGCTGCCATATACGTCAAAAACGGCACCGCGACCAGCAGACACCCTAAAATATAATAGAGAAACCCTTGCCGCAGCTGCCGGCGATCCTGAATTTTATAAAAATAGGAAAACGCCAAGCCCCCGACAATCGCGGCGATCGCGCAGACGCCGATCTCAATGCTGGTGAATAATCCCAACACGGAAAAAATTCCAGCCAGCAATAACCACACCGGCCGGGCGTGTTTAAAGAACCATACCCCGAACAGCACCGCCGCTGTCCCCCACACGTAGCGGAACCCTCCCCAATAGGTGAACGTCACGCGCGGAAAAGCCCGCGCGATCAAGACCAGGGTCATCAGATAATAGATCAAACGCGTGGAATAAATTTTTTGTCCCACCAGAAGCCAAAGCACCATGACCAGGACATTCCCGACGTAGAAACAGGTTTCCAAGACCGCCACGTGATCGCCGAAAAGCTGCATCGCCAAGGCCGGCAGGTATAATTCAAAAGCCCCGCGCAGATGAAAAAAGTCCCGGTGCGGGATCAGGCCGTGCAAGATCCCGTCGATCCCCGGCAGATAAAGCCCCAATTCATAAAAATTGATCTCCCCGAAAAGATAAAAAGGATGGAACGTCATGAGGACCGTGAATAAGGCCAGCAGCAGGAAATCCCCCCACCCGGGATTTTCACTGAAAAATTTTTTTGAGGATTTATTCATCGCACGGCCTAAAAATTAACGCACTTGATTTTGCTGCAGCAAGGTTTTTAACTGCAGGATATACTCATCAATATTGGGAAACCCCAACGACTGGGCCTTGAGAGCAAAAATATAGGCATCCTTATAATGCTGTCTTGCCGCGGCTCTTTTGGACACAAGGTAGGCGGTCACCGCTTCCTCGGCGGTCGTGGCCAGTATTTTATAAACACTCTCGTTGGGGCTGGATTCGATCTCCTCCAGCTTGAGAAATTTATTGGGAAATTCCTGGTACGGCTGACCGTAAAGCAACACACACGGACTGTCGGCCAGCATTTGCTTCAAATTCGCCGTATCGCTGGTGAAATCATGAAAATATTTCCCCCAGAAATGATAGAAATGGGCCGTGGGATATTTTTCCTTAAGGAGCTTCGCGTATCCTTTGAACCCGGAACAATCGTCGCCGAATTCCAACGCAAAGAGCGGCGA
>MHGP01000067.1:1733-1864 GCA_001805615.1 Omnitrophica WOR_2 bacterium RIFCSPHIGHO2_02_FULL_48_11 | reverse complement strand
CCGTTGACGATCATAAAGAGAAGAAGAAAAACAGCCACGCCCTCTTTCAGCCTGTATCCCTTATTTTGTAAGAACTGATACACAAAATACAAGACCAACCCCATCATCCCCGCAGCCGGGACCAGGTACCG
>MHGP01000067.1:0-1718 GCA_001805615.1 Omnitrophica WOR_2 bacterium RIFCSPHIGHO2_02_FULL_48_11 | reverse complement strand
CGCGACCATGGCAAACTGCAAGAGCGCCACTCCGCTCATGGCCAGCCAGAAAAGAATATTTTTTCTCGACTGAGCGGAAGCCTTCTGTGGCTTTCTGTCTGCGCTGTAATAATAAAACGCCGCTAAAAAAGACAGGAAATACACCGCAAAGATGACCCAATTGCTTTTTATCAAGACACCTAAAGCAAATACATAGCGCCCCGGATTAATAAAATTCGCTTTTCCTGAGCCATGCACCCCGTCATAAACGATCAACCCCTGGATCCATTTGTAAATCTCGCCATAGCGGGCCGCGATCGGCAGGCTCAAAAGAAAAACAAGGATGAAAAAAGTAAGAACAAAAACCATTCGCGGCCTGGCCCCCGGCAGCAGGAACAGCGCCAAAAGCAGCATCGGCAAAAAAGCCAATTTTGTCATGACCCCCAACGCGCAGGCCAGCCCCAGCAACACAGCCGACCGGACCGCCGCTTGTTTTGTTTCATCAAAATACAATTTTAAAAGCCCGATCACATAAAGATTGGTGATGCTGATAAGCAGCGTCTCGGCATTGATATTGGTGATGATCGTCAGGACATATTCATACCCGTCGTAGGCCGGCATGGTCAAAAATAAAAAAGCGGAACTTTGGATCAGCAGGGCCGCTAAGCTGCTCCGCGTTTTTTTCAGGGCATAATAACCCACCGCAATCAACGATATAAGATATACGGCCAGGAGGACGAAGTAGGTGGCATTCAGAAAATATTCCGGATCGGTAAAGGCCCGATCCAGGATGACAGGCGTTGCCGCTGAGAAGTTCAGCATCTTGATCAACCCGGCCATCAAAAGCTGCAGCGTGATCCCCGGATGCTGAATGAAGATCGGACTGATCCCCCCCACCAGATACAACGCGTTCATCAGGTAAATATAGGACGGGTCATTGTTCAGCGAAAGCCAGTAAGGCCCGACGGCCTGCTTAAGGAACAGAGCGAAAACAGCGATAACGGCAGGAATGACCAAAATGATCCAGACCGGAGCTGGATTCTTTTTATGCGGTGACGGCTGATCTGACATGAGGAATATCTTTAGCGGCTTTTCTTTTGCCGGACGATGCGGCTCAAGGCGCGGTCCAGGGTCCGTTTTTTAATATCTTCGCGTTTATCGTAAATTTTCTTACCACGGCCGAGGCCGACTTCGATCTTCACAAACCCGCGCTTATTAAAATAAATCTTCGTGGGAATTAAAGCGAGATTCTTTTGCGCGACCATTCCGATGATCTTGCGGATCTCTTTTTTGTGCAAAAGCAGTTTGCGCGGACGGTCCACCTCTTCGTTCAAATAACTGGCCTGGGCGTACGGGCTGATGTGGAGGTTGTAGAGAAAAATTTCTTCCCCCTTCACTCGGGCAAAGCTATCCGCGAAATTCACGCCGCCGGCCCGGATAGACTTCACTTCCCCGCCCGTTAAAGCGATCCCGCACTCCCAGCGGTCCAGGAGATTAAAATCACGAAAGGCCTTCTTATTAGTGGCGACAGTCTGTCCCATAGGGAGTAAGGAAAGTCAATGCGGCACTGATTTTCCTTAATTTCTAGAGGAAGTCAGTACTGCACCTTTCTTTCTAAATGCTATCTATCCAACAAACCTCTGTATCAAGATATTTATCAGTGCAGTACCATTTACATTTCATGCCATTTTAGGAAAAATGGTGCGGCACTGGCTTTCCTTATCACTGAGGTAGTCAGT
>MHGP01000066.1 GCA_001805615.1 Omnitrophica WOR_2 bacterium RIFCSPHIGHO2_02_FULL_48_11 | reverse complement strand
CGGCAAAAGAGATTTGGTATCGATTTTTGATCGTGGAAATGGCTATTTGTCCATCGGCAAATTGCATCGCCAGGCGTCGGTAGCGGTCATAAGAGAAGGATATTTTAGGGACGGTCATTTCAATCTTTTCCAAAGGAAAATTGGCCTCTTTGGTTTTTTCAAAAAGAAAATTTAGTTTGCCTTGCGCTTGGACAGTCCCGTTGGCGATTGAGCCGGATAAATTGAGGTTGGCTTGTTTAAAATTTTTGATCCGGTTGGTTCCCGCCGGGGCATTGTCTAAAGAGGTTGTCATCTCCCAGCTCGGGGGAGAAGCCAGCAGGATGTCCGCTTTGGCCGTGACCGGAAAGCCGTTCAAGTTAAAGTTCAGGCGGTCAACCTGCAATTTGGGGAATCTCATTCGCCCCTTGGCATCAATGTCAATGATGTCGATAGAGGGTTCTGCTGCCGGGGAAGTTTTGGGATTTGCGGAGCGGAGGATAAGTTTTTCAAGAAAGGAGGCCGGTTGTTTCTGCGAACGGCTGTTTAAGAAGGCGTGTCCTTTGAGTTGAATATTTCCGCTGTTGAGGTCTCCCCAGAAATTGGCATACGTTTTTTGACTGGTGAGCGTGCATTGATTGAGGAGCAGGCCATGCGATGTCAGGGCGCCGTTAAAATTAAGCTGTAACGGTTCCGGATCAGCGGAGCTGTACACTGCGCCTTTGCCCAGGAAATTTTCTCCTCTCAGCAAAAAATCAAAATTGACGACCAGGGGCACGGTAGCGGGTTCGATGCCTTTTGCCGGATCCAGGTGCGCTTTTTTGATGACCAGGTGGACGTCCGCGCGGGGCAGTTCCTGCAAGAGGGCAATAAGATAATTGGCGTTATCGTTAAGAAATTTCTGCCAGGCATCACTGGTCCCTTGGGGTTTATCAAGGAGAATGGTTGAAATGGCCAAGCGGCGTTCCCAGAGGATGTCCCAGATGGACATTTGCAGGGTCACCAGCGATGTTGCTAATGTAGAACTTTGGGCAGAAGTATCTTTGGGGGTCAGTGTGATGTCGGAGAGGAGGAAGTTGTTGGGAAAAACAAAGAAAATATTTTTTATGCCTATATCATAAGTGATAAAGACCGATGCCTTGTAAGCGATCTTTGTTTTGATGACATTGAGATAGATATTGAAAGCCACGCTGGCCGCTAAAAGGAAAGAGAGAATTAATAGCAGCCAGGTGCGGAGGCTAATAAGAAATTTCGGCAAGGATTTCGCTTCCATTATAAATGGTAATTTGATTGATCCGAACGACGGCGCGGTATTGTTTGTGGGTGGGGGAGCGGTACTGATAGTCTTTGGAGTTGCGAAAGACAAAGCTGACTTGCTGCAAGGTCACGATGTCGGTTTTCAGTTTCTCAAGCTGCTCGGTGTCATTGGTTTCTTGCGCGATCTTGTAAAGGTAGCCTAAGACAAAAATTTTAGCCTTGGAATCGGGATATTCCTTGAGGAATTGCGTGAAAATGGTGATCGCCTCCGGAAAATTAGAGATGTCGGCAAAATATTCTCCGGTGGCAAAGAGAGATGCTTCGCGAAAAGGCGAGCCTACATTATGGATGACGATGTCGCGAAACTGCATGTAGGCAAATTCCATTTGATGGGTCTTGGCGAAGTTTTTACCCAAGGCAAAACGCTGTGCGTCCTCGCCGGCATGGGCGTGGGGAGATAAAAGAACAAACAACAGAAGACTTATGAGCGATTTATATTTCATGACTCTATTATACTCAGTTATAAAGGGGATTCAATAATATCTCTCATTAATTTCAAAGTTTACCTTCCCGGGGTCAAAAATAATACTTGACAAAAATGTAAAATGTTTTATATTTACTATGTTGATTCATTTAGTAATGATTGAAAGGAAAGCACATATATGAAAATTTCAGCCAAGACAGAATATGCTTGTCAGGCACTTCTCGAGTTAGCTCTGCACTGGCCTAAGGTAGAGCCGGTACAGATTAATACCATTGCCGATAAGCATAAAATTTCACTTAAATTTTTACCGCACATTCTTTTGCAGTTGAAGCAGTTTGGTTATGTCGAGAGTTCGCGGGGACAAAAGGGAGGCTATCTGTTAGCCAAGTCTCCAAAGGAAATCAGCTTGGTGGACGTCGTGACACATTTTAATGATCTCAAGATCAAGGGACCTGTTCAAAGGTCTAAAGGAAAGGTGGGGAATGTCTTGGCGGCTATTTGGGAGGAAACTGATCAGGTGCTTTTGAATCATCTAAAAAATATCAATTTTGAAGATATTGCGCAGCGAGAGCGAAAATTAACCAAAATACCAATGTACACGATCTGATATGGAAATTTTAATTTTTATTTTAGCGGCGTTCTTTGCAATTAATATGGGAGCTTCAAGCTTTGCCGCTTCCTTGTCAACCGCCGTGGGCAGCAAGGCAATCACGAGACGCAACGCGTGGTTTCTCTATATTGTCCTGATCGTTCTCGGTGCGGTGCTCCTGGGGCAAGAGGTGTCAGCAACGTTAAGCAAGGGGATCATCCCGACAAATTTTCTTAACGCCTACTCGGTGGCGATCATTATATTTTCGGCGACCTTAAGTTTATTTACCGCCAACCTCATGCATATTCCGCAATCAACATCATTGTCAACGATAGCGGCTATTTGCGGCGTGGGGATGTTTTATCATCATGTTAATTGGGGGAAGATTCAGTATCTCGCGATTTGTTGGATACTCTCAACGTTGGTAGCATTTGTTTTAATCTATGCTTTAACGCTGTATGTTTATCCCCCGCGGAAAATAAATTTTTGGATCTATGAAAAGGTCGTGCATCATCATAAACGCTTGAAATGGTTCGTCATTTTAACGAGCGGGTATAATGTTTTTTCGCAAGGAACGAATAACGTAGCGAATGTTGTCGGTCCTTTAGCAGGGGCGGGGATGCTGGATACAATGACAGGGCTGTGGGTTATGGGGATCATTTTCGGACTTGGCGGGCTTGCCTTTACCGGGCCGTTACAAACAACCAGTGAGAAGATCGTTCCCTTGGGACTGCTTACCGCCACGATCATCAATTTTGTGAGCGGATCGATTACCTTAGGGGCTTCCGCGTTAGGAATTCCGCAGCCGGCAGTGATCATTTATACGATGGCCGTATTTGCTATCGGGCTTATCAAGGACGGGAAAGAAACAACCATCAAGAACCCGGTAACAAAAAAAACTTTTTTTACTTGGTGTATTAATCCGGTCGTAACGGTGTGTATCAGTTATTTATTGTCCATGATTTTTTTAAAATAAAGTGAGGTTAACTTATGAGTTTTTCTAAGACAATTATCAATGATGTCACCGAACTTATCGGGCAGACACCGCTGATCCGTTTGCATCGCATTCCCCCTAAAGGAATTGAGATTTTAGGGAAATTGGAATCCTATAATCCCGGCGGAAGCGTCAAAGACCGTCCCTGCTTGGCCATGATTGAAGAGGCCGAGCGCAAAGGAGTTTTAAAGAAAGGGGCCACGATTATTGAGCCCACGAGCGGGAATACTGGCATCGGTCTTGCGATGATTTGCGCGGTGAAAGGGTATCGGTGCGTTCTTACAATGCCGGAGGCCATGAGCCTGGAACGGATTTACCTCTTGCGGCTTTACGGAGCCGAAGTTGTTTTGACCCCGGCCCGGGATGGGATTTTGGGAGCAATCAAAAAAAGCGAAGAGCTCGCTAAGAAAATTTCTAACAGCTTTATTCCGCATCAATTTGAAAATAAAGCAAACGTGGAAAGCCACCGCGGGACAACAGCCTTGGAGATTTTGGAGGCCTGCCATGGCAAGCTGGACGCTTTTGTTGCTGGCGTGGGGACCGGCGGAACGATCACCGGAACGGGAGAAGTGTTGAAAGAAAGAATCCCCCATGTTAAAATCGTCGCCGTTGAACCGCAGGCCAGTGCTGTCCTTTCCGGTCAGCCTGCCGGGCGGCATAATATTCAAGGGATCGGGGCCGGGTTTATCCCGAAAATTCTCAACCGCAAGATCATTGATGAGATTATTCCGGTTTCCGACAAAGATGCCTTTGCTATGTCCCGCCGCTTGGGTAAAGAAGAAGGTTTAAGCGTGGGGATTTCCAGCGGCGCGGCAGTTGTGGCAGCGTTAAAAATAGCTGAGCAATTAAAGGAAGGTGCGAGAATCGTCGTGATCCTTTGCGACACAGGGGAACGATATTTTTCTATGGAACAATATTTTGAGGCGTAGAAACAGATGAAAGAAAAAATTCAAAATTTGTTGGAGAAATTTAAAGGTAAATCGTCTGAAGAGATCATCCAGCTGAGTTTTGCGGAATTCGGCAGCCGGGTGAACTTTGCGACCAGCCTAGGGGAAGAAGACCAGGTGATCACCGACATGATCGCGAAAGCCGCACCGCAGATCGAAATTTTTACGCTGGATACCGGGCGGCTTTTTCCGGAAACCTATGAACTGATCGCTAAAACCCAAAAACGCTATCCGCTCAATTTTAAGATTTATTATCCTGACACAAAAGCGGTTGAGGCGATGGTCCAGGCGAAAGGGATCAATCTTTTCTATGAAAGTGTGGAAAATCGCAAACTCTGCTGCGGTGTGCGTAAGGTGGAACCGCTGCGCCGCGCCTTGGCCAATGTTGATGCCTGGATGACGGGGTTACGCCGTGAACAGGCGGTCACGCGCAGCAATTTGGAAACGGTCGAGTGGGATGAGGCCAATCAAAAAATTAAGATTAATCCGCTGGCGGATTGGACACTGCAACAAGTTCATGAATACATTAAAAAAAATAAAGTGGATATCAATCCGCTGCATGCTCAGGGCTTTATCAGCATCGGCTGCTCGCCGTGTACGCGGGCCGTTAATCCGGGAGAAGATATCCGCGCCGGGCGTTGGTGGTGGGAACAGCCCGACCAGAAAGAGTGCGGGCTTCACAATAATCCGAAATGGAAGAAAAAGAAGGATTAAAGGATTAGAGGATTAAAGGATTTTGGTGTTCACTTTAATCCTCAAGTTCCCAATTCCTTAACTCCTAATATCGAAATGAACAAACCATTTGATAAATTGGATTCTCTTGAGGCCCAGAGCGTTTTTATTTTGCGCGAGGCATACCGCGAATTTAAAAATTTGGCGATGCTGTGGTCCATCGGCAAAGACAGCACAGTCCTGCTGTGGCTGGCGCGCAAGGCCTTTTTCGGCCATGTGCCGTTTCCTCTGGTGCACATTGATACGCATTATAAAATTCCGGAAATGATCCAGTACCGGGATAAACTCGCACTCGAATGGAATTTGAACATGGTCTACGGCGAGAACGCCCAGGCGCTCAAGGAAAAACGGACCTATCCGGACGGCGCGATCGACCGGATCGCCTGCTGCAAATTATTAAAGACCGAGGCGCTCAAGCACACCCTGGCCGGGACTTGGCCGCGGTACCGGTTGAACCATTCTACAAAAAAATATGAAGTGGATGCCAACACCGAACCTTACACGGGTGTCATCGTCGGGGCGCGGGCAGACGAAGAGGGGAGCCGTTCCAAAGAACGGTATTTTTCACCGCGCGATCGCAACAGCGATTGGGATGTCGGCGATCAGCCGCCGGAGTTGTGGAATCAATTTAAAACCGATTTTGCTCCGGGAACGCATTTGCGCATCCATCCGCTCTTGGATTGGACCGAGCTGAATATCTGGGAATATATTGAACGGGAAAAAATTCCCGTGGTGAGTTTGTATTTTGACAAAGGCGACGGAAAAAGATACCGTTCACTCGGATGTTATCCTTGCACGTTCCCGGTGGAATCCACCGCCAAGAGCGTGCATGATATCGTTGAAGAATTGCGCACCGGGAAATTTAAAAATGTCGCCGAACGTTCCGGCCGCGCCCAGGATAAAGAAGACGGCGGCGGTTTGGAAACGTTGCGCAAAGAAGGGTACATGTGATGGAAAAGCAACGGGAACAAATGAACGTTGTGATCGTCGGCCACGTCGACCATGGCAAGAGCACTCTCGTGGGACGGCTTTTGGCTGATACCGGATCGCTGCCGGAAGGAAAACTGGAAGCGGTGAAGGCTAATTGCGCCCGGACGGCCCGGCCGTTTGAATATGCCTTTTTGCTCGATGCGCTCAAGGATGAACAGGCGCAAGGGATCACGATCGATACGGCCCGCAGTTTTTTTAAATCACAAAAACGCGATTACATCATCATCGATGCGCCGGGGCATATTGAATTTTTAAAAAATATGATCTCGGGGGCGGCGCGGGCTGAGGCAGCGCTCCTGGTCATTGACGCGCACGAAGGCATTAAGGAGAATTCGAAGCGTCACGGTTACATGATGTCATTTTTGGGGATCAAAAATGTCACGGTGTGCGTGAACAAGATGGATCTGGTGAAATACAGTAAAGATGTATTTGAGCAGATCAAAAGTGAATACACAAAATTCCTCAAGGAAGTAAATCTGGAGGCTGCCAATTTTATCCCGATCGCCGCGCGGGAAGGCGATAACATGGTTTCGTTATCGAAAAATATGCCGTGGTATAAAGGCGAGTCTGTTTTAGAAGCCTTGGACAGTTTTAAAAAAGCCCCGCCCAAATCCGAGCAGCCGTTCCGGATGCCGGTGCAGGATATTTATAAATTTACCGCGGAAGGCGATGACCGCCGGATCTTTGCCGGCCGCGTCGAATCCGGTACGATCTCGGTAGGCGAAGAGGTCGTTTTTTTGCCTTCCAACAAACGTTCCAGGGTTTCTAGCATAGAGGCCTTTAACCGGCCGAAGCAGACTGAAAGCTTTGCCGGGCAGAGTGCCGGGGTCTGTTTAGAAACGCAGATCTATGTGCGCCCGGGCGAGGTCATGTGCCGGGCCAGCGGCAATGACCCTTTGCCTCATGCCAGCACCAAATTCCGCGCCAATATTTTTTGGATGGGCAAGCAGCCCTTGGTCAAGGGGAAGACGTATAAGTTGAAAATCACCACGCAACAGGTTCCGGTGATCTTATCGGAAATCGTCAATGTTATGAACGCAGCCGAGCTGGCCAGTGTGGCCAAACCGCATGTGGACCGCCATGAAGTTGCGGAGTGCGTTTTTGAAACGATGAAACCGGTGGCCTTTGACACGGTTGACATCATTGCCGAAATGGGTCGGTTCGTGATCGTCGATAATTATGAAATTTCCGGCGGGGGAATTATCTCGGCGCCGATTTTTGATGAAGAGTCGTTCTTGCGCGAACATATCCGTAAGCGGGATGAGAATTGGGTGAGAAGCGGAATAACGCCGGAAAAGCGTGCCGTTAAATATGACCATAAGTCAGCCTGGATCATCATTGCCGGTCCGGTTGATACGGGAAAACAACGAATCGCCAAAGCCCTTGAAGAAAAACTCGTTGAGATGGGGAAATTTACTTACTTTTTGGGCGTTTCCAATGATCTTTTGGCGGCGGAAGATAATTTAAAAAATATGTTATTTAGAAAATATGAATCCATTATGCAGCTGGGCGAGCTGGCGCATGTCTTGACCGATGCTGGATTGATCCTCATAAGCAGCATTACCAACATCGATGACGAAGAATTGGATCGGCTTAAGGCGCTCAACCGTCCTAATAAGACCCTGGTGGTCAACGTTGGCGAGAACCGGTTCGCTGAGGGTAAGGTTGATCTTAATCTCATTGAAAATGAAGCCACGCCTGCCGCCATTGATAAAATCGTCAATCTTCTCATCAAATCCGTAGTCCTCGATGCAGAGTATTTCATTTAATTTTAAGAAAGTTTCTTAAATTCATCTTGACCCACGGTAAAGCTTACTCTATTCTAATTTCAATGATGCCAACAATGAAAAATAATTTTTCCATTTTAAAGATTATTCTGTTTCTGTTCTTCTTTATCTCCGGATTTTGCAGTCTGCTTTACCAAATCGTTTGGATCCGTCTGGCCTATGCCACTTTTGGCGTTATAACTCCTGTTTTATCGGTTGTCATTTCTGTCTTTATGTTAGGGCTCTCGTTGGGGTCATGGTTTGGCGGTAAATGGATTGATGCTGTCCAAAGAAAATCGAATTTCTCACCGCTTTTTTTATATGCGTTAACCGAGTTATTTATTGGTTTTAGCCCCCTTATTGTTCCACAACTTTTTTCCTTTGGAGAGCAAAATCTTCTCAGCATCGGGGAGATGAATTCTGCAACATATCTATTTTTTTCTGGCTTTATTTTGGCCATTTCAATACTGCCCTGGTGCATTTTTATGGGATTCACATTTCCGTTCATGATGGCCTTTATCCAAAGAATAAGTTTTAAAAATAAAGATAGCTTTAGCTATCTTTATTTCGCGAACGTTATCGGCGCGATGGCGGGAACTTTGCTCACGGCGCTGGTGTTAATTGAATCATTGGGTTTTTCACGTACCTTGTGGATTGGCGCTTGTCTGAATTTCACCGTTGCTATTATCAGTTTCATTTTAACCGTACGGTATCCAATTACACAATTGGCCGCACCTCAGCCACTTGCTCATGAACCAATAGATTCCCCAAGTATTCAGCGCAAAGAATCATTAGAGATTTATTCCATCCTTTTTATGACGGGATTTCTTTCCATGGCGATGGAGGTGGTTTGGACTAGGGCGTTCACCCCGGTCATGGGAACTTTAACGTATTCGTTTGCGTCCCTTTTAGCGGTTTATTTACTGGCGACCTGGATTGGATCGTTCGTTTACCGACGGCATTTAAAAATGAAAACCATTGTGCCGCTCTCCTGGCTTTTAGCCTATTTGTCTATTTTTTCTTTTTTACCCATTGTGTTGAATGACCCCAGAATAGGGATGGGGATCCCACGTAGTCTTATCAGTATTTTCCCATACTGTGCGGTCTTGGGATATTTAACACCCAACTTAATTGATCATTATTCATCAGGTCAGCCAATGCGAGCGGGCAAGGTTTATGCCTACAACATTGTAGGATGCATTTTAGGCCCCCTCATCGCATCTTACATCCTTTTACCCGTGCTGGGGGTCAGGTTATCCTTGCTGGTTTTGGCTATGCCGATTCTATTATTTTTTTTAACTCGGCTAAAGGAAGCCAATATTCAAAGCTCACCATTAATCGCTATGGCTTTTATTTCTTTACTGCTGCTTTTTTGTGCAAGCTTTGTCAATCTGAGTTATGAGGATATTTATGAACGATCCGAAGTCGGCGTTGTCCGACGGGATTACGCAGCCACAGTTATCTCGGCCGGTGAAGGAATGCGGAAACAACTTCTTATCAACGGAATTGGGATCACCAGTTTAACACCCATAACCAAAATAATGGCGCATCTGCCATTATCGCTATATCCCGGTAAACCCGCCTCCACACTCGTCATATGTTTTGGCATGGGGACAACTTACCGCTCTTTGTTAAGCTGGGATATTGAGACCAACGCCGTTGAACTTGTTCCCAGTGTACGGGATGCATTTGAATACTATTTTGATGACGCTCCATTTCTGCTTAATCACCCCAAAGGTAAAATTATCATTGATGATGGAAGGCGTTTTTTGAAGCGGACTAATAAACGCTTTGATGTAATTACTTTAGATCCGCCTCCCCCCGTAGAGGCAGCCGGATCAAGTTTGCTTTATTCAGAACAGTTCTATGCTATCGCCAAGTCACATTTAACACTGAATGGCGTTTTACAGCAATGGTTTCCAGGAGGAGAATTGAGCATTTTACAAGCGGTTTCCCGGTCTATTCATAATTCGTTCCCATATGTTAAAGTTTTTTATTCAATTGAAGGGTGGGGGTATCATTTTCTTGCCTCCCAACACCCGATTCAAATCCCAACCATTGAAGAATTCATAGCTAGAATGCCGGAAACAGCGCGTAAGGACCTACGCGAGTGGTACGGAGAAACACCTCTAGAAATCATCGTAAAAGAAATCCTCAATAAAGAAATTCCTATTTCTGCCATTTTAAACAACGATCCGCAAATCCGCATCACGGATGACATTCCCTATAATGAGTATTATTTATTAAGACGGCTTCGTTAAGATTTCACGCTCAATATCAGGTTAAGGAATTTGAAAGGCCCTGACTGGATGTCGCAGGGCCTTTTTAATTGGGAATTCTATTGCGGGAAACGGAATATAAGCTATGATATTCAGGAATTCAATAAGTTACAGAAAAGCGTCCTATGCACATCCTGCTCACCAATGATGATGGAATTTATGCGGAAGGGATTTATGCCCTGTACGCAGAATTGACGAAAATCGCAAAAGTGACGGTCGTTGCTCCGGAATCAGAAAAAAGTTCGGTCGGCCACGCCATCACCTTGGCGCATCCGATCTGGTTCAAGAAGGTGCGGCGCAAGGGCAAACCTTTCGGTTATGCGGTTGCCGGAACACCAGCGGATTGCGTTAAATTCGGGGTAAGCGTGCTTTTAAAGCAGAAACCGGATTTGGTGATTTCGGGCATTAATCTCGGCGCCAACGACGGCTGCAGCGTTTTTTATTCCGGAACAGTCGCCGGGGCGAGAGAAGGCGCAATTTTCGGCATTCCTTCCATGGCGATCTCGTTAGGGACCTTTACCGATCCTGATTTTTCTTATGCCGCGAAAATAGGCGCCAAGCTGGCCAAGTCTTTAGCAAAAAAAAGAGTGCCGGCCGGGACTTTCTTAAATGTGAATGTTCCTTCTTCCCCCGCATCCCGGATCAAAGGAATCAAAGCCACCCGGCAAGGGATGGAGCCTATCCACAGCACTTTCCATAAACGCATTGATCCGCATGACAGGCATTATTACTGGATGAGCGGCAAAACACCTCCCAGTGAAAAAGATCTAGGTATAGATACGTATGCCTTAAGCAAGCAATTTGTGACAGTGACACCTATCCATTGCGACTTCACGGATTACGCTTTTCTCACTGAACTCGCCGGATGGAAAATATAAATTTTTGATTACATTTTTACAAAATGGCTATAAAATAAGGTAAATCCAACTTCCCGAACAGGTTAGGCCATGATTCTCTCGGAGCAAATCTTAAAAGCTAAAATCCTTATCGTTGATGACCAAAAGCTGCACACTTTTTTTCTTGAAAAAATTCTTAAAAAAGAAGGGTATGAAAACATTGAATGCGTCACGGAGGCCAAAAGGGCTATCTCGGTCTGCCATGATTTCCAGCCGGACATTATTCTGCTGGATTTGATCATGCCGATTGTTGACGGATTCCAAGTTTTGGAGCAATTGAAAGACGATAGAAAAGATAATTATCTGCCGATATTGGCGCTTTCGGAGGAGAAAAGTTCGGAAATGCGTCACCGCGCCTTGGAGGCCGGGGTCACGGATTTTTTGAGCAAACCTTATGAGAGTGCCGAGGTCTTGATGCGTATCCGCAACATGATCGAGACCCGGATCCTGCACCAGGAGGTCAAAAATCAGAATAAATTGCTGGAAATCAAAGTTCAAGAGCGTACTCAGGAACTCAATGATTCCCGGCTGGATATTATCCGCCGTCTGGCGCAGGCCGCCGAGTGTCGCGACAATGACACAGGCCTGCACATTATCCGCATGAGCCATTATTGTGTGGTTTTAGGGGAGGCTTTGGGGCTGGGAACAAAACAGTGCGAGTTGATCCTTAACGCGAGCCCTTTGCATGATATCGGCAAGATCGGGATCCCCGACAGTATTTTATTAAAACCCGGCAAGCTGACCCCGGAAGAATTTGAAGTCATGAAAACCCACACCACGATCGGGGCACGGTTATTGGCCGGGAGCAATTCGGAGATCATGAAAATGGCGGAAATGATTGCTCTGACGCATCATGAGAAATGGGACGGCACAGGCTATCCACGCAAACTGGCCGGGGACCAAATCCCTTTGATAGGTCAGGTCTGCAGTGTTTGTGACGTGTTTGATGCCTTGACCTCCAAGCGGCCTTATAAAAAGGCTTGGTCGGTGGAGCATGCGGTTGAGGAAATCGTTTCGCTGAAGGGGAAGCATTTTAATGCCAGTTTAGTTGACGCGTTCGTCGAAATTTTAACGGAAATTAAGAAAATCAAAAGAGAATACACCGAAAAAGACGCAGAGGCATGAACAAAAATAAATTTGTCCCCACTATCCCTGTCCTAGACCTTGAACAGAACCGTGAGATGCTGACGGATTTCATCGCCGAGGCCCTCAAGCATCTGCTCAACGCCAAGAACTCCATTCTTGTCCTCGATACCGTTCCGGATGACCGTGAGTCGGTCGATAATATTTTTAAAACTTTTCACACCATCAAAGGGTTGGCAGACTTTTTGAATCTTGATGATATCCAGTCTTTGACGTATGAGGCCGAAACTTTGCTGGATATGATTCGCAAAAATGCCGTCAAAATGAATGAGCCGGTAGCACAGCTTACGTCCCAGACCATTGACGGTTTGCATAAGCTGATCGAGCTGCTTAATGAGCAGGTGATGCATAATGGCCAGCTGCAGAGTCCGTATTATGACGTGGGAAATCTTGTGCAGTCGCTCAAAGAAGTGACCGTGAAGGCCTCGGCCAAGCTTGCCGGACCGTCGGGAGAGTTTCAGCGGGATATCCCGACGATCAGCGCGGAAGGGGCACGCCCTGACCGGCCGGTCGGAAGTTCGCCAGGCGCGGCTACCCCAGGCACGGATCAGACGGCTTTGGAAAAAGTGTCGGTGGAGTTGGAAGAAACCCGGAGGGAGCTGGAACGCGCTCAAGGAAAATTGGCGGAACGCCAGCGCGAAATCATTAAAGAACGTGAATTGGCGATCAAATTGACCCAGCAAGCCCAGGCCACGGCCCGTGCTAAGAGTGAATATTTGGCAACCATGGCCCATGAGATTCGAACCCTGATCAACGCGATCTTGGGTTTTGCCAATTTGGTCAAGAACGGTTCTTTGGCGCCTAAGCAGCGGGATCATCTGGAAACAGTTATCTTAAGCGGTAATCTTCTTTTAGGTATCGTGAATGATATTTTAGATTTCTCCAAGGTGGAAGTTGGCAAGCTGCAATTAGAAAAAATTAATTTTTCGCTCGAACCGATCGTGGAAGAGACTTTTAAAATTATCCGTTCCCGTCTCAACGGAAAACCGATCAATCTTTTTTATGAAATTGAAGAAAATGTGCCGCGCAATTTGTTGGGGGACCCGACGCGCATGAAGCAGATTTTCCTCAACTTGCTCGATAACGCGATTAAATTTACCGAAAAAGGAGAGATCGGCCTGACGATCCAATGCCAGGAATCCACCGCGTCTCTCACCAAAGGGAAAAAGCTAAAAACGATCCAATTTATCATTGAAGACACGGGGATCGGTATTCCGCAGGACCGTAAGAATGCCATTTTTGAATCGTTTACGCAGGCCGACAGCTCAACGACACGCCTCTACGGGGGGTCTGGACTAGGGTTGGCCTTGTGCCGGAATTACGTTGAAGCCATGGGCGGGAAAATTGCCGTTGAGTCGGTCATCGGCAAGGGAAGCAGATTTGTTTTTACCATTGATTTTGAGGCGGGGGAGACGACTGCTTCTTCGGTCCGAGACATCAGTGCTAACTTACGCGGGAAGAAAGCCGTGATTGTCGAGAGTCATGAAAAATCACAAAAAAGCCTGCGGGCGTTATGCCGTAAATATGAGCTGAATGTTGTCCAGGCTGTCAAAACCCCGCAGGAAGTTTTAGAGCTGCTTTTGGTGCAGAAAACCAAAGTTTTGCCGGATATTATATTTATCGATATGATTTTGCCGGAGAACGGTGCTATGATGTTGGCTTCTAAGATACATCAGGACAATCATTATCAAGGCATTAAGCTGATAGCTATCTCGCCGGATGTCAGGATGAACATCGCGGACAAAGTCTATAAGCAAGGGTTTGACGATTTTCTTGCCAAGCCGTTTATCCCGGTTGAGTTCGTCAATGTTTTAGAAAGCGTCTTGGGCCATAAACCTCGAGGGCAACAGAGCATTTCCCGGGATGCTCTGGAAAAAATTTCCTGCGAAGGGCTTCGTGTTCTGGTGGTGGAAGACAGTCTCCCTAATCAGGAATTGTTAAAAGTGCATTTGGAATCGTTGGGGTGCGCCGCGGAGTTCGTGGGGAATGGGCAAGAGGCCGTCGAGAAAATCAAAAACAATAAATACGATATTTGTTTTATGGATCTGCAAATGCCGGTCATGGGAGGACTGGAGGCCGCACAAGTCATCCGGACGCAATTAAAACAGAATGTGCCCATTGTTGCCTTAACGGCGGCCGCTCAGGAGGAAGAACAGGAAAAATGTTTGAAGGCCGGGATGAATGATTATTTGCCGAAACCTTTTGATCTTTCCGAATTAAAGGCAAAGATCATCCGTTCTACAAAAATGTAAATCAAGAGGATCAGGGATATGGTTAATGAAAAATTAAAAATACTTATCGTTGATGATTCGGATTTGGAGCGAGAACTTCTCATGGAAGTGCTGCGGGGGACCGGTATAAAAAATGATTTTTTAGAAGCCCGTACCGGAGAAGAGGCGATTGAGGTGCTGGGCTCTCGTTACAAAGAGATCGGTCTTATCCTTTTGGATTGGCAGATGCCGAAAATGTCAGGCATGGAATTTATGACCGCGGTCGTTAAAGTTCCGCAAGTGGCCGGCAAACCGATCATTATGGTGACGGCTTCGGGCACGGAAGAAAACAAGAAGAAAGCCGCGACGACGAATCCGAATCTGGCCGGGTATATTGTCAAGCCTTATACGCCGGAGTCTTTGGTCAGTGCGATTAAGAAATATGTTTAACAACGAGCCGGCGTAAGAATTATGGGAAAACAAAATCCAGAACTGGAACAGTTTGCCAATCTGCTGGTCCAGGGAGTCAAAGGACTTTTTAAAGAAAGGGGAGAGATCAGTTTTTCTAAAGAACCCGTTTTGAAACGTCAGCAGATCACGGAATATGAAGGGCGTATGCGTGTGGACGGGATGATAAAATTTGACAATGAGCCCACTTATGTCGCCGCAGTCAATTATTACGCCAGCGCCGTTGAAATGCAGAAGAAAAAAGCCTTGGGGACCTTGGTGGTTTATGTGCAGCAGGAGTATGTGCCGAAACTGATCCGGTCATTGCAATATCCGGCCATTGACGATGAGGACGAAAAGGCGATGCTTGATTCTATCGGGACGTTAGGAAATATTATCGCGGGCCGTTTCAAATCCGAAGTGTCCGCGGCTGGATACATTGAATTGGAGATGTCTGCCTTTAATACTTTTCGCAATAGTGCCCCTACGGGTATAGAATTTTGTTTTAGTGAATATGAGCTATTTGAGGCGGCCTTTGATTTAGAAGGCAAAAAACGTTTGGTGATTGATTTGAGTATGGGAGTTGTCCCTAAGCGGCGTTAGTTTTCTAGAAATATAAAGGACAGGCATGGAAAATAAAAAATTATTGGTTGATCTTGCTCAAAACAGCAGCAGTCTGCATATTACGCCGCAAATTTATCTTCGCATCTTGCAGAAGGCCATCGATCAAACTTCGCAGGATATCAAAGACATGGAATCGGCGCTGCCGATCAGCGACTATCCAAAAGTGCAGACGATTACTCATAAACTAATAGGGGATTATGAGAATTTAAGAATTACGATGCTGTCATCACTTGCCAGACAGATGAATGTCATGGTGAAGGCGCAGCAGGATACTGAGAAAATTGTTTTACTGCTTAATGATTTTGTGACTTATTTTGAACAGCTCAGACAATTTGTGGCGAAATCAAAGACGACCTAAGGAGAAAATACGTGAGCGAAATCACTATTGATTACAATAATATCAGCCAGCAGCTGAAGATCAGGCCGGAAATTCTTAAGAAATTGATCAAAAGCTTTTCCCTGGCGCTGTTGGATAAAATGAAAATTTTAGAAACGGCCCTCGCCAGCAACGATGCCACCCAGATGCGGGCCGTCTTGCATGAAATCAAGGGGACCGCCGGCAATCTGCGGTTGTCGACGATCTGCACCGCCGAGAATGTGATGCATGAAGCCGTCAAGGGGGGAGAGAAGAAAGAAAAATTGGCTGAATACTTGAAAGTGTTACAAGAACGCGTAGCAGAACTTCAACAGTATACCGCTAAACAGGAGATATGATATGTATCGTATTCTCATTGTCGATGACAATTTTGAAAACCGCCAGCTATTAGCCGAAATTCTACGCGAGATCGCAGAATGCGATTTTGCCGCCAACGGTTTGGAAGCGGTGAATGCCTACAATTTGTCGATCAAAAAGAATCCGTATAACCTTATTCTTTTGGATATTGAAATGCCGGGGATCAATGGATTGGAAATTTTGAAAAAGATTCGCGAAAGCGAGAAAACAGCCGGGATCCGCTTGGGAGAAGGTGTTCCCATCATCATTGTCACGGCTTATGAAAAACGATTTTTGGAGGCCTTTAATTACGGATGTGATGATTATGTGCTCAAGCCCATTGATCCGGATATTTTGGTTAAGAAAATTGAACAAAAGATGCGCATTTAAAAAGCACACCTTCGGGCGAGTCGTTTCTTATTGCAAAGATTCGTGCCGTATAATATAATCGCAGTGTTTTTAAAAAAATAAAATTATACCGAGGAGTTCTCATGGACGAGAAAATCAAGCTCAGCATCGATGGAAAAACTTACGAATTCCCGGTTATTGTAGGTTCGGAGAACGAAAAAGCCATTGATATTTCCAAATTGCGTTCGGAAACATCTTTTATCACCCTCGACCCTGGTTTCGGTAATACCGGGGCCTGCAGTAGTGCCATCACTTACATTGATGGAGATAAAGGGATCTTGCGCTATCGCGGGATCCCGGTCGAACAGGTAGCGGAACATTCGACTTTTGTGGAAACAGCTTACCTTTTGGTCCATGGTAATCTTCCTGCCAAAGAGCAGCTCCGGGCCTATTCCGCCTCATTTACCAAACACGCGAAACTGCATAAAGATATGAAGAATTTTTTTGCCGGATATCCGACGACCGGGCATCCGATGGCGATTCTTTCGGCGATGGTCTGCTCGCTCTCTGCCTATTATCCGGAATTGGTTAAGCCCGAGCCGACCCCGGAAGAGATCGATGAGAGCGCGGTGCAGCTTTTGTCCAAAGTCCGCACCATCGCCGCGTATTCTTACAAGAAATCCATCGGAGAACATTTTGTGGAACCAAACGATGATTTGGCGTACATCCCTAATTTTCTCAACATGATGTTTTCCAAACCCGGCAAACCGTATAAGATCGATGACGACGTTGTGAAGGCCCTTATGGTGCTTTTGATTTTACACGCCGATCATGAACAAAATTGCAGCACCTCGACGGTGCGGCTGGTGGGAAGTTCTTGGGCGAACCTCTTTGCTTCTGTTTCTGCCGGCATTTGCGCACTGTGGGGCCCTTTGCACGGCGGGGCGAATCAGGAAGTGGTGGAGATGCTGGAAGAAATGAAAAAAGAAGGCGGGAACATTAAGAAATTCATCGATAAAGCCAAGGACCCCGACAGCAATTACCGCTTGATGGGATTCGGCCACCGGGTTTATAAAAATTATGATCCCCGGGCCAAAATCATCAAAGAGCAGGCCCACAAACTTTTGACAAAGTTAGGCATTCATGATCCTTTGCTGGACATCGCCGCCAAGCTTGAAGAGGCTGTTTTGAAGGATGATTACTTTGCGCAGCGCAAACTTTATCCCAATGTGGATTTTTATAGCGGCTTGATCTATAAAGCCATTGGGATCCCTACCAATATGTTCCCGGTGATGTTTGCCATCGGACGAATGCCCGGCTGGATCGCCCATTGGAAAGAAATGAAGGCGGATCCCAAGACCAAGATCGGGCGACCGCGGCAAATTTATATCGGTCCGACGATGCAGGATTATGTTCCCGTCGAAAAGCGAAAATAATTTTAATCGATAAGCTAAAAAAGGGGTACAACTGTGATCAGTTTTCGTTCTGAAGCCAAATTTGATAAAGCGGCCATTGTTTTGCTGGATGAACAAGGGCTCAAGGATAAAAGATTTACTTTTTCCAACAAACAATTAAAAGAACAGACCGTTGCTCTTTTGCAATCCGGTCAATTTACCGCCGAGAACGGCGAAATCTTTCCGTTGGTTTTAAATAAAAAAACGGTTTTATTGGTGGGTATCGGGAAGAAAGAAGCGACCTCGCTCGCCGCCTTACGGGTGACGGTGCGCCGGGCATTTTTATCAAGTTATTTGAAAAAGGCCCGCGAGATCGAGCTGGTCCCGCACGAGCAGGCCGAGTCAACGATCAAGGCGATTATCGAAGCCTTTGTGATCGGGACGTATTCATGGAAAAAATATCTTCCCAAGGGTAAGGATGATAAGGCGGGCAGCGCCGTCAATGTGGCAATTGTGTCGCCTAAAAAATCTTCCTACAACGACGCACTCAAAATTTGCGAAGGAGTCAATCTGACCCGCAATTTGATCAATGAAAATGCGGATACGGCGGTTTCGGCCTATATTGAGGGTGTCGTGCGGAATTTGATCAAAGGGAAGAAGCGTGTTTCCTTGGCTGTTTTGAATCGAAAAGAGCTGAAGGCCAAAGGATTGAATTTGCATTTGGCGGTCAATAAAGGCAGTAACAATGAGCCCAAGCTTATGATCGTAAAATATAACGGGGCCAGCCTGAAAGATGCTTACACGGCGGTGGTGGGGAAGGGGATCACCTTTGACACCGGCGGGGTGAATCTTAAGCCTACCGGCAGTATAGAAACGATGCGGGCGGATATGAGTGGAACAGCGGCGGTGGTGGGAATTTTGAAAAATACTCTGGCGCTCAATTTGAAGAAAAATATTTTGTTCGTTTTTGGGATCGCCGAGAATGTGATCGGTTCGCAGGCCTATAAGCCGGGCGATGTCTTTAGAAGTTACAGCGGCAAAACCGTTGAGATCGGCAATACCGATGCCGAAGGACGGCTGGTGTTGGCCGATGCGATCTCGTATGTGGCACGCAATTACAAGCCTAAGAAAATTATTGATATCGCGACCTTGACCGGGGCCTGCGTGATTGCGTTGGGTTATGATTATAGCGGGCTGGTGGCGAGCGATGATGACTTTGCCCGACAGCTCATCCGTTCTTCCAATGAAACGGATGACCGGGCGTGGCGTTTGCCGTCTTACGCGGAACTTGAAGACTATATCAAATCCCCGATCGCCGATTTAAAAAATGTGGGGCTTCCGAAAGGCGCCGGCGGGACCATCACCGCGGCGGAATTCTTACGGCAGTTCACCGAGGGAATTCCCTGGGCGCATTTGGATATCGCCGGGACAGCTTTTGTGGATAATGGAGCTGGCCGTATGTACTACAGTTATGGCGCGACCGGTGCAGGTGTGCGTTTGTTAACACATTATTTAAAAAATAGTTAGGCGTTTTATTAAACAGGAGGGAATTATGTTTTCAGGCGGAATTTTATTTATGCTTTTTGTAGCAACGGTTTTTATTTTTTTCATCGGGATCCGTATCGTGCGTCCCACGCACCGCGGCTTGATCGAAACCCTGGGAAAATATTCTGGCTTTGCCGAACCAGGTTTTCATTGGATCATCCCCATCATTCAAAACATGTATTACGTTAACGTGACCGAGCAGATGGTGGATGCCGAGCCGCAAGAAATTATTACCAATGATAATTTGAACGCCCGGGTAGACGCTCAAGTCTATTTCAAGGTAAGACCAGATGCGGTGAGCGTAAAGAATTGCCAATATAACGTAGGAAATTATCAGTGGCAAATTGTCAACCTGGCGAGGACAACCTTAAGAAATATTATCGGTACTATGACTTTGAAATCAGCGAACAGTGAGCGCGGTAAAATTAATACAGAATTGCATGAAGTCTTGATGCGTGAAACAAAGGAATGGGGTTTGGAAATTGTTCGTACTGAGTTAAAGGAGATCGATCCCCCCAAAGACGTTCAAGAAACGATGAATAAAGTTGTCAAAGCGGAGAATGAAAAAATTGCTGCCATCGATTTCGCCACGGCAACGGAAACGGTTGCCGATGGTCAAAAACGGGCTGAGATCAAAAAGGCCGAAGGTGTCAAGCAGGCGCGCATCTTGCAGGCGGAAGGTGAGGCCTTGGCGATCAAGTTGGTCAATGAAGCGGCGAATCAATATTTTGTCGGCAACGCTCAAGTTTTGCGCCGGTTGGAAACCGTTGAAAAATCTCTACAGAATAATACTAAAATTGTTGTTCCCGGCAACACTGAACTCGTCAATGTGATCGGAGAATTGGCGGGAGTTGCCCCGGTAAGAGTCGGCGGTAAAAATTAAGGAAAATTATGAAATTGCGTAAAGAATCCGACAGCTTAGGATCCATCAATGTCCCCGGCGATAAATACTACGGCGCGCAGACCGCCCGCTCACTGAAATATTTTAAGATTGGAACGGAGCGTATGCCGCGCGAATTGATCCGTGCCTTTGGAATTCTCAAAAAAGCGGCGGCATTGACCAATAAAGATTTAAAACTCATTTCTCCTCAAAAGGCGCAGTTGATTGTTCGGGCGGCTGACGAAGTGATCGCCGGTGAGTTAGACGAGCATTTTCCCCTGGTGGTCTGGCAAACCGGCAGCGGCACCCAAACGAACATGAATGTCAACGAGGTGATCGCCAACCGGGCGATCCGCTTGGCCGGCGGAAAGTTGGGCAGTAAAAGTCCTATTCATCCCAACGATGATGTGAACAAAGCCCAGTCTTCCAACGATACTTTCCCGACGGCGATGCATATCGCGGCGGTGGAGGAAATCCACGAGCGGTTGATCCCGGCGGTGCGGCAATTGCGCCACGCGTTTGATAAAAAAGCGAAGGGATTTAAAAAAATTATTAAAATCGGCCGGACGCATCTCATGGACGCGACTCCTTTGACCCTGGGGCAGGAATTCTCCGGTTATGTTAAGCAGCTTGAGAACGGTTTAGACCGCATCAACGGAGCCCTGCCGCGTTTGTATCAGCTGGCGTTGGGCGGAACAGCCGTGGGGACCGGACTCAACACCCATCCGCAGTTTGCCGTTAAGGCTGCTCAGAAAATCGCGCAGCTTACGGGAAAACCTTTCCGCAGCGCGCCGAATAAATTTGAATCTTTGGCAGCGCATGATGCGCTGGTCGAATGCAGCGGTGTTTTAAAAACACTCGCCGCGTCACTCATGAAAATTTCGAATGATATCCGCTGGCTGGCTTCCGGCCCGCGCGCGGGGTTGGCCGAAATTGCTTTACCGGAGAATGAACCGGGGAGTTCGATCATGCCGGGAAAAGTCAATCCGACGCAATGCGAAGCCATGACCATGGTTTGTGTGCAAGTTTTTGGCAACGACGTGACGATCAATTTTGCCGGTGCGAGCGGCAACTTCGAGCTGAATGTTTATAAACCCGTAATCATTTACAATCTTTTGCAATCCATTCGTCTCTTGAGCGACGCCTGCGAAAGTTTTACGGATCATTGTGTGACGGGTATTCAGCCGAATCGACATAATATTCAAAAACATT